>CAVJTV010000086.1:7862-10102 GCA_963652435.1 Desulfovibrionaceae bacterium
TTGTTCTGTTTCTCGCAGACGACGCTCGTCTCGGGTCCGTGACCCGGGTAAAGCACCGTTTCGTCGGGGAGCGAAAGGAGCTTGCCACGTATGGAGGCGACAAGCTGCTCGTGGTTGCCGCCCCAAAGGTCCGTGCGCCCGATACTTCCTGCGAACAGGGCATCTCCCACCATCACAAAGCCGTCCGCTCTACTGTGGAAAGCCACGCTCCCGGGGGAATGGCCCGGGACATGGAGCACAGAGAGCTCGGAACTTCCGAAAGCAATGGTCTCGCCTCCCGCAAGCGGCTCCATGACGGGGATATTCCTAAAATCTCCCCGCAGACCGAATGCCCGAGCCTGCTCGCTTGCCGGCGGCAGCTGCTCAACGTCCAGCGCATGTGCGCGGGGCGACAAACCGTAGGTGTCGGACACAAACGGATTGCCGAAGATATGATCCAAATGCAGGTGAGTGCACAGGAGATGTTTTACTGCCAGTCTGTTTTCCGTGATAAAGTCTGCCAACACCTTTTCTTCCGGAGAGCGGCGGCAGCCGCAGTCGATGATGACTGCCTCGCGCGTCTCGTCGTGGAGCACAAAGGCGTTTTCGCGGAAATAATTGAACACGAATTTCTGTATCGTTATCATAAGGGTACGTAGACTGCTTTTTTAGTGCTGAAAAACTCTTCCTTGAAATAATCGCCCAAACTCATCACTATCGCCTGCTTTCGGAACGCCTGAATCTCGTGTTCTATCTCGCCGCCCTTCAAACATATTATGCCGTTTGGGAGCGCGTTGCGTTGCTCACGGCTTATGTTCTTTCGCGAGAGCTTTGCAAGATCTGCGAGGGGCATAACGCCACGGCTTACCACGAAATCGAACATCCGCTTTTCTTCTTCCACGCGGCAATGGCGGAAAGTGACATTCCGCAAACCCACTGCCTCGGCTACTGCCTGTGCCACCTTTATCTTTTTCCCTATGCTGTCCACCAAATGAAACGTCACTTCGGGGAAGAATATAGCCAGCGGGATACCGGGGAAGCCTCCGCCCGTGCCGACATCCATAACAGCCGAGCCTGCCTTGAAGCGTAGCATCTCTGTCATCCCGAGCGAATGGAGCACATGATGCAGATACAGATTTCCGATGTCCTTGCGTGAAATGACGTTTATCTTCGCGTTCCAGTCCGCATACAGGTCATACAAAGCCCCATACTGCTTCATCTGCGCCTCGCTCAGCTCCGGAAAGTATGTTTTTATCAGTTCCATGAAAGATACGGCGGGGGGTTAATAAGCCATTTGTGCGACGGGGCAGTCGTCTTTCAACAGGTGACGCAGCTCTGCGTAGGGAATAAGCACGCTTGTTGCGCCCACAACGTATGCCGCTATCTCATATTCGTTGAACGTATAGGTGATACCCTCCTCGCCGATGAGGAAATTCCCGTTCGGCACAATCTCGTCGACACTGAAGAAGCCTATATCCTCAAGGTCTTTTACGTTCGCCACATTGTTTTGCCGGGCAATCTTGTCGACAAGGATAAGAGCCAGATTGCTCTGGTAACCGTCGACAAAGAGGTCTTCCTCTGTGATCTCTTCGCCCGTCTTAAGGCTTACGGCATGGTTCGTCGTGGAATGCGAGCCGTGGGCACCGCCCGTGTAACTCTCGACATAGACCGTGTAGCTCAGTATGCCGTTACTATTATACGTTATCTCGTTCGACGAAATTTCATGGTAGGAATACCACGCCCCGACGGGCACCCCGTCCTCGCGTTCCATCTCCTCCTTATATTCGTCCTCCAAAGCCTTGTAGTTTGCTATGTAATTCTCCGTGTAGCGGTCGGCTGCCTCCCTGGGTATGAACTCTGCATAGTTTTCACCGAAGTAATCGGTGACGATCTTACGTTGTATTTTACGGAGAATCTCCTTGTCGGCAAACTTCACGGGATATGTGAAATCTATCTGGAGGTTACACTGCGGATTGTCGGGACCATCGAGAAGGTGACAAGTCTTGTCAACGCGGATGGAGTCGAATGTGACGGCATTCTCCGTCGTCTTTGTTCGTGTGTTACAACCTACGAGAAGCAGCCCCGAGAAAAGCACTGCCGCAAACGCTTTATGAAGATGAGTTTCCATTATTGATACAGTTTCGACTGCGATATTTTAGCGGCGCAAATATACGTTTTTCCCAAAGAGTAGCAAAAAGGCATCCCCGCCCAGCAGGGGCTGTGAGACGGATGAAACCCCACGTCGGAGCACGCCATGACAG
>CAVJTV010000087.1:0-389 GCA_963652435.1 Desulfovibrionaceae bacterium
GAATGGGCGAACGGTGCAGACCTGGCACCCGAGTTCCTGTATGAGATAGGAACAGCCGCGTAGGTGCTTTATTTCGGAAAGGATTTATTTACAATTAAAAAATACAACAACATGAATGGATTACAATTTCTAAAACGGGTGTGGAGAATCGCCCTGGAAGTGGAGGAAGAGAAAATTGCGTTTTTTCATGAAGATGCCGAGCTGATCGAAAGCAAACATTTCGACTGTATGTTTCGCGACTTCAGGAAATGCGGAAAAATCACGTATATACAAAGGATTGGAAACAAGGTGGAAATATATCTCGAGACAAACGACGGGATAAAACTTTTGGCGAATAAGGATTATGCTGTAATGATGGAGATTTTTGCAACGAACTGTTACCTTTTACC
>CAVJTV010000087.1:399-10087 GCA_963652435.1 Desulfovibrionaceae bacterium
TTTTGTTGCGAGAGAAATTTTTGTGCAGAACCCTTACCTTTTACCCCCCCCCCCCATATACACAGAGCGTAAGAAATACGTCGTTTTCGATATAGGGATGAACAGAGGGTACGCTTCCCTTTATTTTGCTAACAAGAAAGAGTGCGAGCATGTGTATGGCTTCGAGATAATGAAGCAAACGTACGATTATGCCCTGAGGCAGCTGAGCCTTAACCCTGCTCTCAAGGAAAAGATAACGGCTTACAATTTCGGGATGTGGGACAAGGACACCGAAGTGGAGTTGGAGGACAGCGGTTCCGATTGTTTCACACGCGTTAAAGGAACCATGGGGCATCATGGGGAAATGCAGCTCTGCAAGGCAACGGTCAAGAAGGCAAGCACGGTGCTGGACGGCATTTTGGGCGAAATCAGTGGAAAAGGGTTGCTGAATGTGATGAAGATAGATGTCGAGGGCAGCGAATACACCATACTGAAAGACCTGCATGAGAACGGGACGATAAAGGCGTTCGACATCATACTCGGGGAATATCACAACGGCATGGACGGTCTGCTGCCCTACCTCGGTGATTTTTATTGCTCGTATCGCAACGACACCGGCGGAGACTTGGGAGACTTGGGGACGTTTGTGTTTATCAACAAAAGACATTCTGTCGTCCCGCAGTAGACCTGCCTCAGGCGAACAAAAAGCACATCCGGGTGCGGGATGACATTTGGATGGGTGCGCGGCAGTGGCAAAAGAAAACACGACTAAAGATTACATAAGATGACAACGTTGACATTACAAGTAGAAAACCCTTCGGTCCTGCGACACTTGAAGGAGGTGTTGAAGACGATGAAAGGTGTCAGGATATTGAGCCACGGCGAGGCTTTGGCTGAAGAAGAGACTCCCAATGCCACCACGTTGGCTGCCATGCGGGAGGCTGAAAGCGGCAAGGAACTTGAAACGCTCGACTTGGAGAATTTCGAGGATTACGTCAAGGCTTTATGAGGATATTAAAGCAAACCGGTCAGTTCAAGAAAGACCTGAAGCGTATCCAAAACGATCATAGAAAGATTGCAAGTTTGCGGACTGTGTTGGAGTCGTTGCAAGCGACAGGCGGTGTGCCGCAAGAATACAGGTCTCACCAGCTTGCGGGGAATTACAAGGGGTACATGGAGTGTCATGTGGAAAATGATTTGCTTCTGATTTGGTTTGATGAAAGCAAGGAATTGATAAAGTTAGTCAGATTGGGAAGTCATTCGGAGATATTCTGATGGTGATGAAAGCCTGCGAGCAAAAGCAAGAAGGGATTCCACATCTGTGTGCGGGAAGACATAATAAAGACATAATAAAAAACGGGCTGCACCCCGCGTGGGGGCAGCCCGTTCGGAAATCATTCGAACGGCGTTCGGACGTCAATTAGCCGCAGTGCTGTCGCTGACAACCGGAGCATCGCTGTCTGTCGACGTGCCACTGTCTGTCGACGTGCCGCGACGGCGGTTGTAGGCAATGCGCGCCTCCTCGATCAGAGAGTTGACATCGCGGACAAACGCCTTGCTCGCATCCGAAGGAGCCAACACCTCAGTGGCATTCGCAAGCATGATACATTCGGTGTACAATTCGTCGAACTGCACGCGCAGAGCCTTGCTGTCCTCGTTGAGGCTGGCAGCGGAGCGGGTCGCGCTCTCCTGCGAAACGAGGCTTTCGAAGAGGGTGTTGAGCCGCTCCAGCTCGTCGAGATACGACGTCAAGCCCAGTGTGGTGACGGCATCCGAGTTCTCCGCTTTGCGGAGGTCGAACAGCATGCCTTTCAACACTTCCGTCTCCTGGTTCACCGGCAGCCGCCCCACGCCAACGTAAGGAGTGATCGTGTTGCGCAGCGTTTTGCCCGCAGCGCGTTCCGCCTCGAGCAGGAGTGTGTCGCTCTTCAGGATACGGTTGATGATGTAGGCAGCCACAGCGTCGCGCGAACGGTCGGTCTCGGTTCTGCTTTCAGTCGTTTCGAGAGCCCGCGATTTCCGGTTGAGGTCCATCAGCTTCTCGAGCAACGCCTCCATCGAGGAGACGGTCTCGGAAGGGATGTTGACCGGCGAAGCCGTCGAGGAGCTTGTCTCGTTAGTGGCAACGTCGCCGTCGAAGGCTGAAACACTTGTCCCCGTGGGCGACATCAATTCGGGGACGTCATCCTCACTCCCGGTTTCTCCCGCAGGAATCAATTTGAGGAAACGACTCATGAAATTTTGGTACTCTGAGTTGTTCAACACGCTTAGGTTGAACTGCTGAATTTGATAAAACTTCGACATAGCTATTACTATTAAAAATTGTAGCATAAAGGTAGAGACTTTTTTGCATACAACGTTTTTCAGGGGAAAAAATGCTCAAACATTTTGCGGAAGCTCCGCACCAGGGTGGTTCTTTGCTCTTGCGAGCCCGCAAAGGCTTCGTACCAGGGTGGTTTTTTGTTCTTGCGAGCCCGCAAAGGCTTCGTACCAGGGTGGTTCTTTGCTCTTGCGAGCCCGCAAAGGCTTCGCACCAGGGTGGTTCTTTGCTCCTGCGAGCCCGCAAAGGCTCCGCACCAGGGTGGTTTTTTGTTCTTGCGAGGTCGCAAGAGTTCCGCACCAGGGTGGTTTTTTGTTCTTGCGAGCCCGCAAGAGATGCGCACCAGGGTGGTTCCCGTCTTTCGCAATTTGCAGAAGCCCCGCACCAGGGTGGTTCCCGTCTTTCGCAATTTGCAGAAGCTCCGCACCAGGGTGGTTCCCGTCTTTCGCAATTTGCAGAAGCTCCGCACCAGGGTGGTTCCCGTCTTTCGCAATTTGCAGAAGCTCCGCACCAGGGTGGTTCCCGTCTTTCGCAATTTGCAGAAGCTCCGCACCAGGGTGGTTCTTTGTTTCTGCAAAATGTTTGGGCTCCGCACCAGGGTGGTTTTCATCTCCTGCAAGTATGCAGCCGGTTTGACGGGTGCAACATTTTTGGAAAAATGCCGTCTTACGTTATGTAAACGCCCCGAGGGGATAGTTAAAGTATATGTATATGCTTTGTTCTTACCGCTGAATACGATACGTTTGTACGTAGAAAGGGGGACGGGATTTAGACTAATTAAGAGAGCAGGGGTTAAACTCTGACGATGCATGCAGGGTCTAACCTGCGTTAGGTAAAACAAATCAATATAGAGGAGAAACGAAAATGAAACCCATGAAATTGACATCTTTGGTTGCGATGCTCTTGATCGGCTTCAGCGCCGTGGCTCAAGAGGAGTTTTTTGATGATGTGTATTTCTCTTCAAGCAAAAACAAGAAGAAAGAAAAGGCAGAAGAGAAGGCATCGGTAGCTGAGAAAAAGGAGATTGAGGAGTCTTCGTCTGCGATTGTGCTCGCGTCGGCATCCGATACGCAGTCGGCGATAGACGAAGACCGTGACGTGGACGAGTACAACAGGAGATATACGACGGTGAGCCGTGAAGAACCTTACGGGGAGTCTTCGGATGATGCCGACGAGGTCGGTGCCGAGACGCAGGACGAGGACAAAACAGTTGCGACGAAGTCGGCTCGCCGTTCGGATATGGAATATTCGGAACGCATCGTGCGCTATCATTCTCCGAGCAAAATCACCGTTGCCGGAGCGGATCAGGTGAACCTGTATTTGAGCGACGGCTATTATGGTTACGACTATGATACGGATTACACGGACGGCAATGTGAGCGTGAACGTGAATGTAAACATGGGAAATTCCTGGAGAGGCTGGTATGGATGGTACGACCCTTGGTATTACGGTTGGTATGACCCTTGGTACGGCTACAATCCGTGGTGGACTTATTCTTCGTGGTACGGTCCGCACTGGGGCTTCGGCTGGAGTTGGGGTGGCTTCTACGCAGGATGGCATAGCCCGTGGCACGGAGGTTTCTGGGGCGGATATTGGGATGGCTACTGGGGCGGCGGCTATTGGGGGCATCATCACCATCATCAGCCGTTCTATCACGACCCGTACAACCGTCATTCCGCAGGACGTGCCGTGTCGAGCCGTTACGACGGGCGACATTCTTCCGGCAGATATGGCTCTGCGCCGTCGAGCCGCTCGTCGAACCGCACATCTTCTTCGCGTTATACCACACGTTCCTCATCAGCGTCTTCGCTAAGAGGAGAGGGAGCAAACAATGGCAGCAGCGTACGTTCGAGCAGAAGCTCGTCTTCCTCACGCGTGCAGTCTGATGCCACGGTGCGTACCCGTCCTTCGACAACTACCCGCAGGAGCGAATATACCGGTTCGAGCACAAGGTCTTCTTCTTCCAGATCATCCTATTCTGCGCCGTCGGGCAGCAGCAGTAGCAGCCGTTCGAGCATAGGCACTTCCTCTTCTTCGAGAAGCAGCAGCCGGAGCTCCTATTCTGCGCCCTCGGGCAGTAGCCGCAGCAGCTCGTCGTTCAGTGGTGGCGGCAGCAGCCGCTCGGGCGGTGGCGGAGGCCGTTCCGGCGGTCGCCGATAAGAGTGAGACATACGAAAGGTTAAGATATCAACAATGGAAATGATGAAAAGAACAACGTGCTTAATTATATCAACATTCCTCCTTACGGGAGGTGTTGCGTTTGCACAAGGTGAGATTGATGCCTACAGGTTGTCGCAAACGGATTTGAACGGGACAGCCCGCTATCTCGGGATGAGCGGTGCCTTCGGGGCATTGGGCGGCGACATATCGTCGATGTCGACAAATCCTGCCGGACTGGGAATATACCGCAGCTCGGAAGTGGTGACGACGGTGAGCTTGTCGGCAGCGAAGGCAAGCACCGACTGGAGCGGCTCGAAGATGAGTGCAAACAAGACAAAATTCAACTTCGACAACATAGCATACGTGGGATATTTCCCTACGGGCAACGACGAGGGTATCGTCGGCTGGAACATCGGTCTTTCCTACAACCGTGTGAAGAGCTTCAACCGCACTTACCGGATGAACGGAGTGCAGGCATTCTCATTAGCAGACTATGTTGCCGATATGGCGTATGGCATCAAGGAAAACGACCTCCGCTATGTGGAGAACAGCTACGATCCGTACAACAACGCGAGTCTGTCGTGGCTGCCTATCCTGGGATACGAGGCAGGGTTCTTCGATCCGTATGTTAGCGGCGGCGACGAGTATCATTCTGCTTTCGGCAGACAGGGGTCGGACGGATGGGAATGCTACAGTCCTCAGAGCGTTGACTTGCAGGTGAACGAGAAAGGGTCGATAGGGCAGTACAACATCTCGTTTGCAACGAACGTGTCCGACCGTTTCTATCTGGGAGCGACGCTTGCCATAACGGATATGGATTTCAGCATGACAACCAGCTACACGGAAGACTTCTCGCTAAACAGCCAGCTGTGGATGGACAATGGTCTGTCGACAAAAGGGACGGGCTATGCCGTCAATGTGGGAGCTATCCTGCGACCGACGGACTTCCTTCGCGTGGGCGTTGCCTACAACTCTCCGACATGGTATAAGCTGACCGACTATTTCAACGGCTCGGCTCAGACAACAATCAACGGTGAGGCATGGAACGAAGTGAGCACCCCTTCCTATCAGGCGGGGGAATATCACCTTCGCACTCCGGACCGCTGGATATTCAGCCTTGCAGGTGTGGGGCGCGATTTCCTTATCAGTGCCGACTACGAGCTGACGAACTACAGGCGGATGGAGCCGACCGATATGGACGGATATGAGTTGCCGGCAGTGAATGATATAAAGGCGGACTTCGGTATGTCGGGGACGCTGAAGGTGGGAGCGGAATACAAGATAACGCCTCAGTTCTCCGTCCGCCTCGGGACACTGTGGCGCACTTCGCCGATGAAACAGCACGTGAAAGACGGTATCCCGCCGTTGAATGACAAGGGAGAATACTACACGCAGGCGGTGGGTGTTGTCGGGACAATACCTAACTATACCGTCGACAAAGGGACGAACTCCTATTCCATAGGTTTCGGCTACCGCTTTACGCCGCGTTTCTACACGGATTTGGCGTGCGTTCATCGAGTGTATAAGGAAGATATGTACACATTCCCATCTACATTCTTTTCGGACGGTACGGTCTTTGTCGAGTCGGTGCCTGCTTCCTTGAAGACGAAGACAACGCAGGTGGCACTGACCTTGGGGTACAAGTTCTAAGGAACAGGCGTCATTCAAGTTTTCATATAGATTAAACATCGGAATATCACCGGGCACTTCGCTCGGTGATGTTTTTTTTATGGGAACTACAACGTGCTGTAGATGTACTTCATGTCCACGCTATTGCGGACAAGAGCGGCGAGGCGGTCGTACTGCTCTTCCTTGAACGCCGCGTAGTCGAACGCCTCGGGGGAGGGGGCGGCGGAGAGAAAGCCCCATGCGAGGCTGTCAAGCACTTCCGTGTTGTCGAGGATGCCGTGCATGTAGCTGCCCCAGCAGCGGTCGCTGAGGTAGTAGCCATCCTGTCTGCCGTCGGCAAGACATGTGACGGGGCTTGCCTCCGCGTCGGGCAGGAGGAAGGTCTGCCCCATGTGTATCTCGTAGCCACGGCAGGCAAGCCGAGTGCCCGAGCGGAACGTGAAACGGCTCTGCCGCGTCACCTTCCCGCGTCCTATGACGGTGCGCTGCGGCAGCAGTCCAAGCCCCGCGAGGGCTGCCGTATCCCCTTCCATCCCTTCGGGGTCTTCTATACTTGCGCCCATCATCTGATAGCCGCCGCAGATACCTATCACCTTCTTCCCGCGCTTGAAAGCCCGCACGACGGCGTCGGCAATGCCTCTCTCTCGTATGTCCCGCAGGTCGGCGAGCGTGTTCTTCGTCCCGGGAAGCACAACGATGTCTGCCCTATCAATCTCGTTAGGACGGTTCGTGTAGTACGGGTTGAAACGCGGGTCTATCTCGAGGGCATCGAAGTCGGTGAAGTTCGACATATGTTTCAGCAGCACAACGGCGACGTTGATCGTACCGCTCTGCCACGCGGCATTCTTGCGGCGGAGAGCCACCGAGTCTTCCTCCTCTATCCTTATGTCGTCGAACCAGGGGACGACACCCACGACGGGTATGCCCGTCAGCTCCGCCAGTATCCTGCGCCCGTCTTCGAACAGCGACGCGTCGCCGCGGAACTTGTTTATGATAATTCCCTTCATTCGCGCCCGTTCCTCGGGACGAAGCAGGGCTATTGTGCCGTAAACGGAACCGAACACGCCGCCGCGGTCAATGTCGGCAACCAGGTATGTCGACGCTCTCGCGTGTATCGCCATGCGCATATTGGTGATGTCGCCGTCGCGGAGGTTAAGCTCGGAGATACTCCCCGCGCCTTCCATCACGATAGGGTTGTATCGCGCCTCGAGGCGACGCAGCGCGTTGGCGGCTTTGCGAAAAAGAGCCTCCTTGCGGCTTCCCGCGCCGAAGTAATCGCGTGCAGACATATTGCCGACGGGGCTACCGCAGACTATCACCTGCGAACAGCCGTCGCCCGTGGGCTTCAGCAGGACGGGGTTCATGTCGGTATGCGGCGCGATGCCGCAGGCTTCAGCCTGCACCACCTGGGCGCGCCCCATCTCTCCGCCATCTGCGGTGGAGAAGGAGTTGAGCGACATGTTCTGCGCCTTGAAGGGCGCGGGCAGGTAGCCGTCCTGCCTGAAGATGCGGCAGAATGCCGCGCTTATGACGCTCTTGCCGGCATCGGAACAGGTGCCGACGAACATGATTGGTCTTAGATGCTCTCTCATAACGGTGCAAAGCTACTCAAAAGTTCACTGAGGGACAATCAGACAGGTTGGGCTCATGCCCCGACGCTGTCATGGCGGAGTATGTGCGCCTTATTATATATGTACCAACCAATACTAACTTCCACCGTGGCGGAAACCGATACAGAGCACTCCGCAAAGGTTTTGACCTCAGTCAAAAGTATCACGGAGCACTCTGCACCGTTTTCCGCCGCGTGTTTACCAGCCGGCGGGGATGAGCGCGTTGGTGGAGGGGCAACTGCCGCCTTCCTCGGGCAGGACGATGAGGTTCGTGCCCTGCCATTCGCGACTAAGATACTCGCGGAGGTAGTCCAGCGTGTTCTCTTCGATAAGCGCGTCGGTGTGCGGATAGCGGTTGTAGACAAGGGAGTCGACCGTGATGCCGTACTCGCGGCAGGCAAGGAGGCTGAGGAGGGTGTGGTTGATGCTGCCGAGCTTGCCGGAGGTGACGAGGACGAGCGGGTAGCGTTGCTCGCTGATGTAGTCGATGGCAAGAGAATGGCGGTCGTTGGGCACCATCAGTCCGCCTGCCCCCTCGAGGAGGACATACTCGTAACGCTCCTGCAAGCGGTGCGTCGCGCGGGTAATGGTCGCAAGGTCGATGCTCCTGCCGTCGCGCTCGGCAGCCATGTGTGGCGAGCAGGGGTAGGTGAACACGTAGGAGCAGGTCAGACGCTCGCGGTCGTCGTCGGTGAAGGGTATGCCCATGATGCGGCGGTGCATCTCGATGTCTTCCGACACCTCTTCGCATCCGGTCTGCACCATTTTCTGGGTTATAACTTTCTTGCCCCCCTCCATGAGGGCGCGGGCAAGGATGCCGGTGGCAAAGGTCTTGCCAACGCCGGTGTCGATGCCCGATACAAAAAATACTTTTCCTTTCATTGTGATATTTGTTTTAGCCTGTCTGCCACGACGTAGAGCGGGCAGTAGGTGAGTGTTACCTTATTGTCGGCGGTGGAGAACATCTTCGTGTAGCGGCGGCAGAAGTCCGCCTGCTCCCTACGCGTCCAGTGCCCGTCGCCGGTGGCAGTGACGCCCGTTGCCTTCAGGTGGCGCAGCACGTCCATCGGCGTGTCAAAGGTGAGCACGATCCGTTCCTCTTCCATGTGGAGAAGGCGGTAGTCCGTCCGTATCCATTCCGTCAGCTGCTCTGCCGTGGGGTAGTTGAGCCCCCTGCCGGAGAGGAGGCGCACCTCGCGCAGGTTGTCGGGCGCGAAGGTGTTGAACACCATTGTGCCTTCCGCCGACAGCATTGCCGCCAGCCTGTGTAGGAACGCTTCGGGGTGCCGTATCCACTGGAAAGCGGAGGCGGAGGCTATGAGGTCGAACTGCCCGGGGAACGCTGCCGTCTCCGCATCGCCGGCGATGAAGACGGGATGCCCCGTGGCGAAAAGCCCTGTCGCCGTCTCGCGGCAGCCCTCGCAAAGGTCGTTGAGATACCATTCGTTGGCACTGCAGCAGTCGCGCAAGAGGCGGGTGAACCCCCCCGTCCCGCAGCCTATCTCGAGGATGCGGCGGAAGCGGCTGCCGGCATAGCGGCGGAGCAGACCGATGAGCCGGCGGCAAATCTGTCTTTGCGCCACCGCCTCGGCATCGTAGCTGTCGAGCGCGCGGGTGAAACGGGTTACAATTCTCTCCAGCGCGTCCATAGGTGAAATGGGTAATGCGGTGAGGCAACCTCAGCGACGGGGCAGCGACCCCTCCAGTATGCCATTTGGTTTGCCGTGGGGAATATTCTGTCGTCGGTGCCCACGATGGCGCGAGTCCAGCGTATGTGTGCACCACCGGTGTGCATGCAGCGGTCGTAGATGGCTTGCAGCTCGTCGCGCACCTCGTCGAACCCGCGTGCCGTGGCGGATTGGTAGTGCGCCGTTATCTCTCGCGTGCCGCACATACGGCGGTTGAAGCGCGTGAGCGTCTCTTCGGTCAGCCCCTCGAGCGTGCCGAGGAAGATGCGCGTGGGTATGCCATAGGTGTCGTCGATGGGGCA
>CAVJTV010000088.1:0-10011 GCA_963652435.1 Desulfovibrionaceae bacterium
TTCAACAAAAGTTTAATCGTCCATGCAGACTGATTGAAGGTTTCAACAAAAGTTTCACCCTTCATGCAGACTGATTGGAGGTTTCAACAAAAGTTTAATCGTCCATGCAGACTGATTGAAGGTTTCAACAAAAGTTTCACCCTTCATGCAGACTGATTGGAGAAAGAAAAGTATATTTTTGTCTCGCTTAAAAGAAAAACAAGATTACCATGAAGAATTACAACACATTCACCCTCGTTTTATTGGCGGTTTGCGCCTTTGGCATGCCTCTTTCCGCCGAACAGATGCTTCCCAAGAAAATCGCGCTCTCGGGTAAAGCGAAAGAGCAACTGGCAGGAAAACAAATCCTGTATGTCGAACGGGAACAATATGCCCCCGACCACCACAACACTGCCACCCTTTTCCAGAAGGGCGAGATCAACGAAAACAGCTTCTTCCCTGGAGGTGCCCTGCGCATTTTCGATGTGAACACAGGAAACACGACCACGCTGATTGAACTGAAGGACGGCGTTGTCCGCGACCCTGAGCTTTCTTTCGACGGGAAGAAGATCATTTTCTCCATGCGGAAAAACAAGGACGACTCGTATCATATATATGAAATAGGTACCGACGGAAGCGGGTTGCGACAGCTGACATTCGCCGAGGGCGTGTCGGACATCGACCCTCTGTATCTCCCCGACGGCGGGATTCTGTTCAGCTCGACCCGCCAGCCGAAATACTGCATGTGCAACCGCCATATCATGTGTAACCTCTACCGCATGGAAGCGGACGGGGCGAACATTACGCAGATTGGCGTTAGTACACTGTTCGAAGGACATTCTTCGCTGCTTAGCGACGGCAGGATTCTGTACGACCGCTGGGAATATGTCGACCGCAACTTCGGGGATGCACAAGGGCTGTGGACCGTCAACCCCGACGGCACGAAACATTCCATATACTACGGAAACAACACCAAGTCGCCCGGGGCAATTATCGACGGTCGCCAGATCCCCGGAACGGATCAGGTGATATGTATCTTCGGCTCGTGCCACGAACGCCCCTGGGGTGCCCTTGCCATTATCGACAGAAAGAAAGGTGTGGACGGAGTGGAGCCCGTCGTGC
The DNA here is from genome assembly GCA_963652435.1 of Desulfovibrionaceae bacterium. GTDB lineage: Bacteria > Bacteroidota > Bacteroidia > Bacteroidales > Tannerellaceae > Parabacteroides. The sequence goes on from CAVJTV010000088.1 coordinate 1,102, forward strand.
AGATATGGCCCGAAGAGAGCCGCAAGCTGGTAGGCACGGGCGACCTCGATTCCTACAAATGGATAGAATATTTCTTCGAAGACCCGTATCCGCTAAACGAGAATTTCTTCCTCGCCTCGCGGACAATATGGAAGAAAGACGGCGGCTGGAATCCCGTGGACACGAAGTCGGGCATCTACCTCGTCGGAAGAGACGGCACGCAGGAGCTGATTGTCGAAGGTGGCAGAAGCCTCTTCGACCCGATGATTATCGAGCCGCGCCCGCGTCCGCATGCAATCCCCTCGAACCGCAACTACACAGACAAGAAAGGGACGTTTTATGTTCAGAACGTCTACCACGGTACACACATGAAGGGTGTGGAGCCCGGCTCGGTCAAGTATCTGCGCGTTGTGGAGTCTCCCGAGAAAAGAACATGGACGAAGAACGGCTGGTTCGGACAAGGCGAGCAAGCTCCGGCAGTCAACTGGCATAGCTTCGAGGTGAAACGTATCCTTGGAGAAGTGCCGGTGGAAGAAGACGGCTCGGTAAACTTCGAAGTGCCCTCCGGCACGTATGTCTATTTCCAACTTCTCGATAAAGACAAGAAGATGATACAGTCGATGAGAAGCGGCACGATGGTTATGCCCGGCGAGACGAACGGATGTATCGGTTGCCACGAAGACCGCCTGAGCGTCCCCACAGCTATGGGACCAAAGCCGTTGGCTCTGAAGAAAGCACCTGCGAAGCTGAACGGATGGATGGGCAAGGCTCCGAAGAAGTTCTCTTTCATGGAAGAGGTGCAGCCTATCCTGGACCGCAAATGCGTGAGTTGTCACGACTTCGACACGAAGAACCGCGACAAGCTCGTGCTGGCAAAAGACAAAAACCCGTTCTTCAACGCGGCATACGTCAACCTGTATGTAAAGAAGGAAGTGACCCTTGTCGGCGGTGGACCGGCAGAGATACAGGAGGCTTACTCATGGGGCTCGCATGCCAGCAAGCTGACAAAGATTATCGACGGTGGTCACCGTGGTGTCAAGCTCTCGACCAAAGAGAAAGAGGTGCTCTACACATGGATGGACCTCAACGGCGTTTACTATCCGGTGTATGAATCGGCATTCGACTCGACACTTGCCGGACGAAGCCCGCTCTATAACCAAGAGATCAACGAACTCATTCAGCTTACCGGAGTAAACATCTGGGAGCTCAACAACCACGGGCGTAAGCTGACGGCACAGATTGCTTTCGACCGCCCCGAAGCAAGCCCGTGCCTCGATGCCATTCGCGGCGACAAAGAGAAATATGCCCGCGCCGTCGAGATTATCCGCACCGGACAGAAACGGCTGAAGGCAACACCGCGCGGCGACACGGAAAAAGACCTCGTCCCCTGCGAGCGTCACAAAGCACAACTGCGGAAATATGCCGAACGGCTGAAGGTGGAACAGCACAACTGCTCCGTCATAGGACAAAATGAAAAGACCTACGACAAGTAGGTTGGTTGGGAAAAAGACTTCCTTTACCGGCTTTTGATAAGGTTCATAAACTCCTCGCGAGTTTTTGCCTGCTGGAAGAAGCCGGTGAAGTCTGAGGTCGTCGTCAGCGAGTTCTGCTTCTCTACCCCGCGCATCTGCATACACATGTGCTGCGCCTCTATCACGACCATCACACCAAGCGGATCGAGCGTTTGCTGAATGCAGTCTTTAATCTGCATCGTCAAGCGTTCCTGTATCTGCAGACGGCGGGCAAAGATGTCCACCACGCGTGGGATCTTGCTCAGTCCCGTGATATATTTCTTAGGGATATAAGCGACGTGCGCCTTACCGAAGAAAGGCAACATATGATGCTCGCAAAGAGAGAAGAAATCGATATCCTTAACGATGACCATCTGCTTGTAGTCTTCCTCGCGAAACATGGCAGACCTAAGCACCTCCACTGGGTCTTCGCCGTATCCTTTCGTCAGAAACTGCATCGCTTTGGCAACACGCTCCGGCGTTTTTATCAGCCCTTCGCGCTCGGGATCTTCACCAAGCAGAGAGAGTATCTCTTTGTAATGACCCGCCAGAGCCTTCTCCTCTTTATCTTTTTCCATTCAATCAAGTGGAATTTTTACTTCTTCTTTCACGATATACATCTCTTTCCCGAACGAAGGAAAGGCTGTCATCAGCAATCGCTGCATGTGATAAGCCTCTTCGTGCGAACGGAAATCACCCACGCGCAGCTTCCAAAACGGAGCGGTGTAGGTCACGTAGGTCGGGACTGTCGGGAACAGATCCTTCACCATTTTCTCTTTCTCGAAAGCCTCGTCTTTCGACTTACGCTGGTTGTTGCCGGAAAACACCTGCGTTCTGAATCCCTGTATCTTCAAGAAGGCAGTGCTGTCTGTCTTCTCCACATTCTCGCCATACATGCGCACGCCGACCATCTTCCGAAGAGCCTCACTCTGGCGGATAATCACTTCGCCCTTGCCCGGACGTGATGTCTGCAAGTCGTCGAAGATCGTCTGAAGCGGCTCGTCCGTCGTCTCCTGAGCCTTCGCTCCGACGGCACAGAGCAACATAAACAATAAAGCGATACAAGGAATCTTTTTCATCGTAGCTGTTTTTGTGTTAAAAAAGGAGGGAGAAAGCCCCACGCCTCCTCCCCGCCTTCAGAATAATATCTTTTAGAATGCCTCGATAATCGGCATGAATTTCTCAACCGCCAAAGAAGCACCGCCAATCAGACCGCCGTCAACGTTCGGCTTCGAGAAGAGGTCTTTTGCGTTACCGCCGTTGCAGCTGCCGCCGTAAAGGATTGTGCAGTTGTCTGCCACTTCTTTTCCATATTTTGCAGCCAATGTTGCACGGATATGAGCATGGATCTCTTCTGCCTGGTCTGCTGTCGCTGTTTTGCCGGTACCGATTGCCCAAACCGGTTCGTACGCCAATATGATTTTGCTGAAATCTTCTTTTGAAAGGTCGAACAACGATTCTTTAACCTGTGCATCCACAACCTCGAAATGTTTGCCGGCTTCTCTTTCTTCAAGTACCTCGCCGATACAGAATATAGGCGTAAGACCATTTGCCAAAGCCAACTCAACCTTTGTCTTCAGGATAGCCGGTGTCTCGTGATAGTATGCACGTCTTTCCGAGTGACCAAGGATTACGTATTTTGCGCCCGTCGAAGCAACCATGGCAGCCGACACTTCACCGGTAAAAGCACCCTTTTCCTTGTCTGCGCAGTTTTCTGCAGCCACACCAATCTTCTTTGTATCTATGGCAGCAACTACGCTTGCCAAATGTGTAAACGGAGTACCGATAATCACATCACAGTTGATAGCTTTCCCTTTCAAGGCTTCGTCCAAGCCTTTTGCCAAATCCAGACCTTCCTGAAGAGTCGTGTTCATCTTCCAGTTTCCTGCAACAATATTCTTTCTCATGATCTAATAATTATATGATAATACATTAAAATCGTCTATTCAGCGGCTTCCGTTCCTCGTTTGCCCTTTCGAAAGCGAACGAAGTCGTACACCCAAACGAGCAGCAAAGGTACGGCAAAACTCAGTAGGATAGTAACAGGCCAATCTTCTTCTTTCCCATTCGCCCCATTCCTGTTCAGCCGCTCTTCCACGGCAGACGCTATGTGCTCCTCATTGGGGATATCGTTGTAATGCCATTTAGCCATCACCACGCCATCTTTCAACAACACCAATCCGGGGTTGGAGCGTATGATAGTTTTCAGCTCCACATCGTCTGTCATGCGAAACGGATATTCAGCCCCGGTATTGTCGCGCCACTCTTCAATCACCTCTTGGGAAGATCCGGTCACACAATAAAAGCCCCATTCGTGCTCAAGCGCATAATCGTACACACTATTTATCCCATCTATCTTCCCGTCATCAGCCGTCTCCAATCTCGGAGCAATCAGCAGGAAGAGAGGACGCTCATCATGCCATATCTCATCCGTAACATCATTGCCCTCCTCATCATAAATGATAAAGGGATGGATAGTGGGTTCGTAGCCTTTCTTTATGAGTTCTTCCTTTGTTTCAACGAAAGTCCATGTACTGTCGCCCGCAGGACAATCTTCTATCGGAAATTCCTTCCGGACTCCGTCTTTCTCGTAGACTGCCGTGTACTTATACTCATTCTGTGGAGCATCTTCCGGAACACTCATCAGCTCCGGTATGTTTGCACCTATCTTGAAGGGCCGAAAATCGATTACCGGCAGATGGTTGTAGTTCCACGCCGCAAAACATACACAGAAGAAGTATGCGAACAGGGCGACAAACCAGTACACCTTATAAGTAAAACACTGGAACATCCTGCCGGAGCACTTAAACACCACGATGGCGGCAAGGAGCAGAACAACATTTTTGAAGAACGTCTCCCAATTGGAAATAACAACTGCATCGCCAAAACAACCACAGTCGGGTACCGGATTGAACACGGCGAGATAGAGTGTCAACGGCGTCATAAACGCCATAAAAAGCAGAACAAGGAAGGAATTGTAACGACGATACACACCGAGAAGCATACACACACCCATCGCAAACTCGGCAGCAGATAGGGCAAAAGAGGCAAGAGATGCAAACGGCTGCAACGCTTCCCACCCGAAAGCCGTCAGATAATCGCTGATCTTTATGGCTCCCCCCACGGGATCGACAGCTTTCACAAAGCCAGAGAAGACGAACACAACCCCGATCAGCAACCGGCTAAACTCTGTCAGTACCTTTACCGCAGTCTCTTTACAGTTCATTGCTGCACGCTACTCTTCGCCGTATTCCAGCTTGATTAGACCGAACAGGGCGTAATTGATCATATCCATATAGTTTGCATCCACGCCTTCCGAAACAATTGTTTTGCCGCCGTGGCTTTCTATCTGCTTCGTGCGGTAAATCTTCATCAAAATCAAGTCTGTGTACGAGCTTATACGCATACCGCGCCACGCCTCGTCGTAATCATGGTTCTTGGCATACATAAGCTCTTTGGTCTCCGTGATGTATTTATCATACAATGCCAAAGCCTCCTCGTTCGTCATATCCGTGGTGTCGGCAAAACCTCTTGCCAGCTGAATCAGCCCAATCACCCCATAATTGACGATTGCCATAAACTCAGGACGTATTCCCTCGTTAACCATACTCACACCCTTAATTTCAAGGCTGCGGATACGGTTTGCCTTGATGAATATCTGATCTGTCAACGACTGTGGACGCATAATACGCCAAGAAGGACCGTAGTCTTTCAGTTTCTTTTCGAACAACTCCCGACATTGGGATATTACCTTCTCGAATTGTTCTTTCGTATCAGCCATATACAATATCGATTATCTGCAACGGATGGAACGCCCCAACTTCAAAACGGTAGTCTTTGTTATACCGTTCATTTCGCATAGCTTGCTGACCGTCGTTCCGTATTTTGCAGCCAAAGCCCCTAACGTATCTCCGCTTTTGATATGATGATAAACAGGCTCTGTGGATACAGATGTTGATGAGACATTTCCCGTAAGCGAAGCCGCAGGAGTAGCAGCTTCAACGGTTGTTGTCTTTTTTGTCTTGGACGCGGTCTGCTTCGATGAAGCCACGCTCTGCCCTCCGCCTGCGCTGCAACGAATGGACTGCCCCAAGCGAAGCGTGGAAGTGCTCTTGAGACCGTTCAAACGGCAAAGCTCGCCGACCGTCGTCCCATACATACGGGCAATCTTACCCAAGGTGTCGCCCGATTTTACGCGGTGATACACCATTTGGTCGCCCGATGAAGTGTAGATATTACTCTTGCGTCCGTTGATCTTTATATTGCGGAACACATAAGTGTCTTGATGAGGCACGGCATTCTCAAAGTCGATGATATCCGTCGGGTTGATAGCCTGCCCAAGGAAACGAATTTCGAAGTGAAGATGAGAGCCGGTGGAACGCCCTGTATTCCCGCCCAAAGCAATCGGGTCGCCGGCATGCACAATATCATTCACATTAACAAAAAACTTAGACAAGTGTCCGTACACTGTTTCCAGTCCGTTTGGATGGCGCACCACCAGATAGTAACCATACCCCCGACGCTCGTAGCTGCGTATACGCACTTTCCCGTCGAATGCCACACGAATGGTGTCGCCTGTCTGCACTTTCAGATCGATGCCCCGATGCATACGGCGACGGCGGGGACCATATTTCGATGTCACACGCGTCATGGTGTCAAGCGGAAGGACAAACGTCGAGCAATCTATCTCGCATGAATCAGGCAACTCAATCTTGTTGTCGCCACGGAAAGGATTTACCCACTGGTTATCCCAGTTCGAGCCATACAACTCGTCAGCAGGAAACATAAGAGCCTCTTCCTTTGCCAACGTTTCATCCACGCGGGCATTGATCTCTGCCAGCTCTTTCAAACCCATATCCTTGCGAATGGTGACGCGGTCTGCCATAAGCTCGGATACGTGCTCGTCCATTTTTACAATATGAATTGTTTGCTTGGGAGCGTCGTCCCCTTCCGTCTGCGCCGATGCAGCCAACGCCACAAGGGCGGAACAACATGTAAAAAGTAGTGTCTTTATTCTCATTTTATCATCTTTCTAAGCGGAATCAAAGAGGGGAAAATACGCGGTCGAACAAGTCTCACCCCTCTTTTAAGTCGTCCAAAGGTCGTTATTTTGAGCAAGATAGACAAAACACTCCCCAAAGAAATTTCCCATAGAAAAGCAAACGTATCAAAACCTTCTAGCAGACAATACTGAAAAACAAACATTTACAAGAAAGCGCATCAACTGATCATTCCCCAGTTTATTTCCCTCGCGAAGAGGGTTTTCAATCTCTCGTTCAATATTCTGTTAGGTTCGGACATTAATTCGGGGTCTTTATTCAGGACATCGCAAGCGACATCGCGGGCAAACCGGAGAATCTGTCCGTCGGCAGCCAGATTTGCAATCTTGAGATCCAACCCCTCGCCGCTTTGTTGCGTTCCTTCCAAATCGCCGTGTCCCCGCAGGCGAAGGTCTGCCTCAGCTATCTCAAATCCGTCGTTGCTGTTCACCATTATCTCCAGGCGTTTGCGGGTTTCGTTGCTCAGCTTGTAGGAAGAAACGAGGATGCAATAAGACTGCTCCGCGCCGCGCCCCACCCTGCCGCGCAACTGGTGCAGCTGCGACAGGCCGAAACGCTCGGCACTCTCAATCACCATCACCGACGCATTGGGCACATTCACACCCACCTCGATAACCGTCGTTGCCATAAGTATCTGCGCTTCTCCGGAGACGAACTTCTGCATCTCCGCCTCCTTGTCCGCAGCTTTCATCTTTCCGTGCACCATGCAGACCTTATATTCGGGGAAGACTTCCTTAAAGGTCTCGAACCCTTCCTCCAGATTCTTATAGTCCAGCTTCTCGCTCCCTTCAATCAAGGGATACACCACATACACCTGCCGCCCGAGACGGATTTCCTTCCTGAGAAACTCGTAGAGCTGAGCTTTTCTGTTGTCGTAGCGGTGTAGGGTCAGGACAGGCTTGCGACCCGGGGGCAGCTCGTCGATGACCGACACATCCAAATCGCCATAAAGGGTCATGGCAAGTGTGCGGGGAATAGGCGTTGCCGTCATCACCAACACATGAGGCACAACGGTATTCTTCTTCCACAAACGCGAACGCTGTGCCACGCCGAAGCGGTGCTGCTCATCGATAATCGCCAGCCCAAGCGACGAGAACACGACAGTATCTTCAATCAGCGCATGAGTGCCTATGAGTATCTGCACCTCGCCACCGGCAATCGCCGGCAACAGGACGCTGCGTTCCTTCTTCTTCGTCGACCCCGTCAGCAAGGCTACCCTGACGTTCATATCCTTGAGCAGAGACTTTATGGTGGCATAGTGTTGCGTTGCGAGAATCTCTGTCGGAGCCATGATACATGCCTGATGGTGATTGTCGACAGCCAGCAGCATGGCGAGCAACGCCACCAATGTCTTGCCGCTGCCCACGTCACCCTGCAACAGGCGGTTCATCTGCCGTCCGCTCCCCATATCTGCGCGAATCTCACGGATAACCCGCTTCTGTGCACCGGTAAGCTCAAACGGGAGATACTCTTTATAGAAGGTGTTGAAACATTCGCCGACCGTGGGAAACACGATACCTCTCAGCTTGTGTTTGCGCTCTCCTGCCGAGCGAAGGATGTTCAGCTGAATGAAGAAAAGCTCGTCGAACTTCAGCCGTAGGCGGGCGAGCCGCAGCTTCTCTGCCGACTCGGGGAAGTGGACATTGCGTATCGCATCTTTCAGGGACATCATCCGAATACGCGACAAGACCTCCGCCGGCAGCGTCTCCGGCAGGTCCCAATTCAACGAACCGAGCAGCGTGTATTGCAGGTTTTGTATCGCCCTCGAATTGAGGAACGACTTTTTCATCTTCTCCGTAGTGTTGTAGAAAGGTGTCAGCCCCGAGGCAACCTGGTCCGCCCTGTCAAGGGGGTCGATGTCGGGATGGGGGATGTTGTAGGTATGCCCGAACTCCGCAGGCTTACCGAAAACGATATACTCCGTCTCCAACTTATACTTGCCGGTCACATACCCCAGCCCCTTGAACCAAACGAGGTCTATCGTCCCCGTGCCGTCCGAAAACTTGGCAACCAAACGGCGTGACCTTCCCTCGCCCACCGTCTCGAAACGCGTGATACGCCCCTTCAACTGAATATACGGCATGCTCCCCGTAATCTCGGAGACCTTATAGAAACGGCTGCGGTCGACATATTTATATGGGAAGTAATACAGCAGATCCTCATACGAAGACAGTCCGGCTTCCTTGCGCAGCACCTCCGCCTTCCTCGGCCCTACGCCCGGAAGGTACATAAGCGATCGTTGATTGAGGTCGAGCATCTGTTACTGTTTGTTTTTCGGGAGGGCAAAGGTAGTGATAAACTTTTCCTGTTTCATGCAAGTTCGGAAATGACAAAAGAGCGGGCTCGACAGGTTCATGCAG
>CAVJTV010000089.1:0-9982 GCA_963652435.1 Desulfovibrionaceae bacterium
GCTTTGCGAGGTCGCAAAACGTAAAAACCACCCTGGTGTTTGAGCATTGCTCACGAGCAAAACGTAAAAACCACCCTGGTGTTTGAGCATTGCTCACGAGCAAAGGATAAAAACCACCCTGGTGTTTGAGCGTTGCGCACGAGCAAAGGATAAAAACCACCCTGGTGTTTGAGCATTGCGCCCGCGCAAAGGATGAAAACCACCCTGGTGTTTGGATGTTGCGAGCACTTTGACGGAATGACAGAGGAGAGGCGCGTGCGGAAACGGCAAAGCCCCGAGGGAAACGAATCTCCGCTCGGGGCTTTGTGTGAGTATGCTCGGAAAAATAGTCCGATTACTTCTTCATTGCTTCTTCGACGGCAACGGCTACGGCAACAGTTGCACCAACCATCGGGTTGTTACCCATACCGAGGAAGCCCATCATCTCAACGTGTGCAGGGACGGAAGACGAACCGGCAAACTGAGCGTCGCTGTGCATACGACCCATCGTGTCGGTCATACCGTATGAAGCAGGACCTGCCGCCATGTTGTCCGGGTGCAGGGTACGACCCGTACCGCCACCGGAGGCAACGGAGAAGTACTTGCGTCCGTTCTCCACACATTCCTTCTTGTACGTTCCGGCTACCGGATGCTGGAAACGCGTCGGGTTCGTCGAGTTACCCGTGATAGACACGTCGACACCCTCGGCACGCATCACGGCAACACCTTCGCGCACGTCGTCGCAACCATAGCATTTCACTTTGGCACGGAGACCCGTCGAATACGGCGTCTCCTTCACAACCTTCAGCTCGCCTGTAGCATAGTCGAACTGCGTCTGAACGTATGTAAAGCCGTTGATACGGGAGATAATCATAGCTGCATCCTTGCCAAGACCGTTCAGGATAACGCGCAGAGGCTGCTTGCGCACCTTGTTTGCCATCTCTGCAATCTTGATGGCACCTTCAGCAGCCGCAAAAGACTCGTGACCTGCCAAGAAAGCGAAGCATTTTGTCTCCTCGCGCAGCAGACGTGCACCAAGGTTTCCGTGACCGAGACCAACCTTGCGGTCGTCGGCAACAGAGCCGGCAATACAGAACGCCTGCAAGCCGATACCGATAGCCTCGGCAGCGTCGGCAGCGTTCTTGCAGCCTTTCTTGATGGCGATGGCAGCACCTACCACGTATGCCCATGCAGCATTTTCGAAACAGATAGGCTGCGTTTCCTTACACATCGTATAAGGGTCGATACCCTTGGCGTCGCAGATAGCCTTGGCATCTTCGATGCCGTTGATACCGTATTCTTTCAGAACCGCGTTGATATGATCGATCCGGCGGTCGTAACTTTCAAATAAAGCCATATTACTTATGTTTTAGATTTTTGTTTACCAGAAATAAAGATATTAGGAAATTGAAAACAAGCACACCCCCGCAGCAGGCAACGTAGAACGCCATCCAAGGACGATCCCCCTTCAAAACGAAGTAGGCAACGACCGATGCGACGGCAGTTACGGTGATAAGCCCGAGCAAGACGCGTGTCAGTGTCTTCTTATTCATGTCGAGGATCGATATACTTTACAGCTTCCTTGAAGCGACCGTAAGAACCTTTTGCCTTCTCAAGAGCCTCGTTTGCGTCGGTGCCTTTCTTCACCATTTCCATGAACTTGCCAAGGTGTACGAACTCATAACCGATCACCTGATCGTCGGCATCCAAAGCCATGCGCGTGCAATAGCCTTCCGCCATTTCCAGATAACGCGTTCCCTTTGCCAACGTGCCGAACATCGTACCTACCTGACTGCGCAAGCCCTTGCCCAAGTCTTCCAAACCGGCTCCCACAGGCAGACCGCCTTCGGAAAATGCGCTCTGTGTACGTCCGTATGCAATCTGCAGGAACAACTCGCGCATTGCCGTATTGATAGCGTCGCAAACAAGGTCGGTGTTCAACGCTTCCAACAATGTCTTGCCCGGAAGGATTTCCGATGCCATAGCCGCAGAATGGGTCATACCGGAGCATCCGATTGTTTCAACCAACGCTTCCTGAATGATTCCTTCCTTAACGTTCAGCGTCAGCTTACATGCACCTTGCTGGGGAGCACACCAACCCACGCCATGAGTCAAACCTGAGATGTCAGTGATCTGAGTAGATCTAACCCATTTCCCTTCTTCAGGAATCGGAGCACAAGGATGGTTGGCTCCTTTCTTTACAACACACATGTGTTGAACTTCTTGTGAATAAATCATAATCGCTATATTATTAAAATGATAATAAAACCTTCTCTCAAAAAGTCCCCGCCGTGGTTATTTCAGCGCGTCTTTCAACGCAGCATCTATCTCGTCACCGTGGATATTCTTGGCAACGATCGTACCGTCGCGGCCTACCAATATGGTATGAGGGATACTGTTCACTCCATACAGCGCAGCACCTGCATTCTTCCACCCATGAAGGTCGGAGAGCTGCGTCCACGTGATGTTAAGGTCTTTCACGCCCTTAGCCCATGCGTCAGCCTTGCTGTCGAGCGAAATGCCGACGATGTCGAAACCCTTGCCCTTGTATTGCTTGTACAGGTCCACAAGATGCGGCATCTCCCTGCGGCACGGCGGGCACCACGATGCCCAGAAGTCGACAAGGACAACCTTGCCGGTGCCAACAAACTCAGACAGCTTGTGCATCTTGCCGCTCGGGTCTGCCATCTCGAAGTCGGTAAACTTCATGCCCACTGCCACCTTGCTCAAAACCTCCAAATGACGGATCATGCCGTCGATATACGGCTGCGCCTTAAACGTGGAGTCGGCTTTCGAGATGATTTCGTTCTGCTGCTCCTCGGTCAGAGTGTAGCGGTTATCGAAGAGGAACTTTGCAGACATCTTCTGGTCGAGGTGCGACAGGATATGATTGTAGATAACCTGCGTCATCTTGTCGCTTATCTCGTCGTATTTCTTTTCAGCAGCGGCGGCAAGAGCCTTGTCTTCCGAGCGAAGGTCGCCACTGAGTTTCTCCATCTCGTCGTAGAAAGGCTTCAGACTTTCGTTTAGAGCCTTCACTGCATCGTTCGCCGGAGTACCCGACACGACAGACGCTCTATCAAGCGCGATGGCAATCTTGCCGTTCTCAAGCGTGAACGTTGCGGTAAAAGGCATTTCCGCACCCCTTTTTTCCTGAATATCCGTCGAGAACCTCACGGTTGCAATCCGCGGCTCATCCGCCGTTCCTTTGAAAGTGAACGCACCATCTGCGACCATTGCACTGTCGAAAGGTGCAACATCTGGGATTCCGTATTCATAGAGATACACGTATTTGCCGTTCAAATCGGCATTCGAGACTGTACCGGAAATTTCGTAACCCGGTTTTTCGCTGCAAGCTGCAAGGATCAGCGCGGAAGCAGCCAATGAAAGATACTTTCTCATATAATGTGGATATGTTAAAACGATGTCGTCTTACAGCGCGCGAAGGTAGAGCTTTACGATATCACAGCTCATTCCTTCGGGCTTAAAAAGTTTTAATGCAGACGAATGGAGAAAGCCCTCGCTATCTCTTCATTTGCCGTTGGCGCAAGCCTTGCCTACTTATCTATGGAATGTAACCGAAGGAATTCCTGGAACTGCTGCCGGTAGCCTTCGCTCACAGGGATGCGCTCCTCTCCTATGACGATGCGCATGCGTTCTATTTCCTTTACCTTCTTTATGTTTACAATCCAGGAACGGTGGACCTGCAGGAAATAGTCGGGCAGTTTCTCCTTGAGCTGAGACATCGAAGTGCTGACAACAACCGGCTTCCTGTCCTCGGCAAATATCTTCACATAGTCTCTCATCCCTTGCAGGTAGAGAATGTCGGCTGTGCGGATGTTGACATACTTGTATCCGTCTTTGACAAGGATATAATCTTCGTCGGTCGACGCGGGTGAGCTCGAGGCGAGCTTCGCCTGTTTGAGCAGCCGTCCTGCGGCACGTTGGAAGTCGGCAAAGTCGAACGGCTTCAGAAGATAATCCACCGCAGGGATACGATAGCTCTCCGCTGCGTATTCGGCGTAAGCAGTAGTGAAGACCACCATCGGCGGATTAGGGAGCGACGAGACCATCTCCATACCGTTCAAGTCGGGCATATTGATGTCGACAAACAGCGCATCCACCTTCTGCTCCATCATCACCTGCACCGCTTCCACTGGACTTTCGCACAGGGCGACAAGCTCAAGGAACGGTACTCTTCGTATGTAGCTTTCCAACTTCTCGAGAGCTATCGGCTCATCGTCAACTGCCATGCATCGTATTTGTATCATATTTCGGAGGTATAATAAGTTCTATCTGATAAGTCTCTTCATCTTCCGTTATGTTGAGCGCAAAACGGTTGCCATAGAGCAGCTGCAACCGTTGCCGGAGGTTGACAAGTCCCACGCCGCCGGCATAGTCTTTATCCTTGGGACGACGGTGGATGCTGTTCGCACAACGCAGGCGAACCATTCCATTCTCTAAAGAGAGCTGTATATCCACAAAGGAAAGGCTCTGATAGCTTATGCCATGTTTGAATGCGTTCTCGATAATGCTGATAAACAACAGCGGCGGGAGGAACACCTTCGTGTAGTCGCCTTCGGGCAGCTCAACGCTAATCTTTACTTTCCGGCTCGAATAGCGTTTGCGCATAAGCTCCACGTAGTTGTTGATAAATCCCGCTTCTTCGCTTAGCGAGGTGAGAGGTTTCGCGCCTTCATACAGCACATAGCGCATGAGCTTCGACAGCTCCATTATCATGCTCTGCGCTTTGACAGGGTCGAGCTCCACCATCCCGTGTATGTTGTTGAGCATATTCATGAAGAAATGGGGATTGAGCTGCGCCTTCAGATGTTCCAGTTCATAGCGCAGATGTTCGGTTTCCAGTCGGCGAGCCTTCTCTTGCTCTGCATGATAACGCGACAGGAGGGCAATGGAGAGGTCGAACCCCAGCATAAGGACGGCGATGACAAGATCCAAGATCAAGGGCTTGGGCGGTTCCCCATGTATCTGCTCTTGCTTGGCGGGGCGAGGCTGCCGAGGATCGGATGGTCCCGGTCGCCCAACAGGCTCATCCATCATACGAATCACCTCGTCTCTCTCAGGAGCGGGCATCCCGTGCGGAGGCTCGCGGTGTGGCTGTTCGCGCGGCGGCTCGCGATGCTCCTGCACGGGCATCTCACGAGGCTCTTCCACACCCCAGTTGTAACGACACAGACCAAAAAGGCAGAGCAGTCCGGCGACAGACAACACATATACATATATGCGTCGACGCATGAAGAGAAAGTGCACCGGCAGACGGTGACAAAGGAACAACAGGAAGAAAGGCAGTATGCCTACCCAACCGCGAAACACGCCGTCCCACGAGACTGCCGTCGCTGCCTTCACCGCCGCAATCGTGGCTGTGAGCACAGGATAACTCCACACCATTCCCCAAAGGATAGCATAGATGGGCCATACATACGAACGGACATTGAACGTTTTCATCTCGACAATCGGTTGTTACTTCTTCTTCGAAGGCAAATGTAACGTGAAACCACAGAAGCCGCCAAAACAAATCTGCCAAACCACTGTTTTCTTCTGCCAAACGGCGCGTGCCCCTACGGTGTTTGCCGACTATAAAGCCGCGTTTGCAGAATTTTTTTGCGACGCACCACAGCCCACACGTATCTTTGCCCCCGAAACGAACAACAGCAGGTATGGAAAGCATCAGAAGAGCATTGCAGGAGTTCACACCCATCTCGCTTGCCGAGATGTCGCAAGTACGCTTGATGAACCGTATTGACACGAAATACGTCACGACACTGCCCTCGCTTGTCCGGTTGTTGGAGATGGCAGGCGAGGAATATCGCGTGCAGGAGACCGACGGGCTGCGCGACATGCCATACAACACCTGCTATTTCGACACCATGGATTGTGACATGTATGTTCAGCATCAAAGAGGGCGCAAGGCCCGGCAGAAGATACGCCTGCGTATGTATGAGACGTCGGGCACTGCTTTCCTTGAGATCAAGAACAAAAGTAACCGCGGGCGCACGGACAAGAAGCGCACACCATGGACCGGCACAGGCGAAGACATCCTGCCGTATGCCGACTTTATCCGCACATATTCGCATTACACGGCGGAAGACATCACTCCCAAGGTGCGCAATCATTTCCACCGTATCACACTTGTCAACCGTCTTATGACAGAGCGTCTCACCATCGACACAGAGCTGTGTTTCCACAATCTGTCCACCGACCATAGATGCTCGCTCGACGGGCTTGTCATCATCGAGCTTAAACGCGACGGAAACACACCCTCGCCCGCCGGCGACATGTTGCGCCGGCTGCATATCCATCCGGCAGGGTTCAGCAAATACTGCATCGGCATGGCACTCACCGACCGTAGTCTGCGGCAGAACCGAATCCGACCGAGACTGCGGATGATCAGCCGCCTGTTGCAGCCGGCTTACATCAACGAACAGAACATTTGATAAAGAATAAAAAGGGAAACGATTATGGACGAATTGGAATTTTTAGAAGCGCCTTTGGTGGATATGGCGGACACGTGGCAGCTGTTGCTGCGCTTCACGTTCAACACCCTCGTCACATGGTGTATCATCCATTTCCTGTATTACCCCAAGGGGCAGCGACGGGACTACTACTTCACGTTTATGCTCATAAGCGTAAGCGTATTCTTCCTCATCTTCCTGCTCGGTGGTGTGAAGCTGAAAATCGGATTCGCACTGGGTCTTTTTGCAATCTTCGGCATCATACGCTACCGCACGGAGTCGATGCCGGTGCGCGAGATGACCTATCTGTTTGTGCTTATCGCGCTCTCGGTTATCAACGCATTGGCAGTGACGCTCAGCTACGCAGAGCTGTTGGTGACAAACCTCATCTTCATTGCCTTTGTGCGCATGTCGGAAAACAATAAATGGATCAGTCATGTTTTCTGCAAACTGGTGCTCTACGATCGCATAGACCTTGTGCTCCCGAGCCGCAGAAGCGAGCTCCTTGAAGACCTGCATCGGCGCACGGGGCTTAACATCGTGAAGGTCGAGGTCGGGGCAATGGACTTTCTTCGCGACACAGCAATGCTGAAGGTCTACTACGACGCAGGCGGAGAAGTGGCAAACACCGTGGACAACCTAATCAAATTACCTAAAGCAGCAGAACAATGAAAATGACAAAGAAAAAGATATTGCTGGCGGCTCTGTGCCTGATGGGAGCGTCGGCAGCAGAGGCGCAAAGCCTATGGACATCGGCAGAGATGAAGTTCGGATTGGCGAAGAACCTTTCGGGATATGTCGAAGGAGAGTTTCGCACGCTTGACAAGTTGGACGGCGTGGAGCGTTGGGCAGCAACGACGGGCGCAGACTACAAGATGTGCCGCTGGCTGAAGATGTCGGCAAGCTATACTTATATGTATCGCTACCACGAGAGCAGCGTTACGAAGAAAGGCAATATCGTCTCCGGCTATTGGCAGCCCCGCCATCGCGCGGCATTCTCGCTGACGGGCAGCTATTCCATGGACCGCTTCACCTTCTCACTTCGCGAACGCTATCAATACACCTATTGCACGGAGCAGACCGCTTCTAAATGGGATGGCGACGATGGCTCGAAGAAGGCAGACGAGGTGATTGAGGCTTCGCACAAGCACGTGCTGCGCTCGCGGCTCAAAGCCGAATACAACATCCGCAAGAGCGGGTTCACACCGTTCGCAACCTGCGAGCTATACAACTCCCTCTCCGGTTTCACGCTCGAGAAAACACGTTGGACAGTGGGGACAGAATACAAAATCAACAAACGTCACTCCGTCAGCGCGTATTATCGGTATATCGACCGTAGCGACGACGACGACCTCGACGGGCACGTGATAGGCATTGGTTATTCGTTTAAGTTATGATACAGGCAAAAAATTTCAGGGTTATGAAAACGTACATGAGAACTGTTTCCGCAATTATGGCGGTAGCATTTGTGTTTGCTCTCGGGATGGAGCTTTCATCCTGCGTAGGGAGCAGCACCATCGACGAATGGGAAGACATTATTCCCGATAATGGTGGTGATGAGCCCGGCGGAGGAGGAGGAGGTAGCGACAGCGACGACGGAGATGCTCCGGACATCGACACCACCATCACAGCGTGGGACGGTCAGATGGCTGACGACGCGTCGTTGGACGTTGCAGGAAGCGACGAGGACACCTACTGGGAAGCCAACAGCTTCGGCGCAGTGACTGTGTCTGTCGTCTACTCGGGGACAACAGCCACGGTGACAACTTCGGATGCTTCGGTGGTGAGCTACACCGACGGGGCGTATGTCACGCTCGACCTCCTGACCAATTCCGTGAAGAACGCGGAGATCACCGTCTCCGGAAAGAGCGACGACGGAGGGCTGAAGATCTACGGCGAGAAGAAGTTCAAACTCACTCTCTCCGGCGTCGACCTGACATCTGAGACGGGACCGGCAATCAACAACCAGTGTAAGAAACGGGCGTTTGTGCATCTTACCGACGGCACGACAAACCGCCTCACCGACGCAGAGTCGTATTCCGACGACCCACGCTACCTCAACGGCGGCAGCTCGTCCTCCGAAGACCGCAAGGGTTGCTTCTTCAGCGAAGGCAATCTCATCTTCAGCGGCACAGGAGTGCTGGTTGTGGAGGGCAACTACAAGCACGGCATTGTCACCGACGGATATTTCTACATGCGCCCGGGCGTGACGATAGCCGTTACCGGCGCAGCGAAGAATGCCATCCATGTCAAGGGCGACGAAGACGACAATATCGGAGTGTACGTGGCAGGCGGATTGATCTACGCCAACGTCTCGTCCACTGCGGGCAAGGGCATCAAGACCGACCTCAACGCCGAGATTGCAGGAGGTAAACTTCAGCTTAACACATCCGGCGACGCCACCTACGACAGCGACGAACAGGATACCTCCTCGGCTGCCTGCATCAAGACAGACGGCAACGTTGTCATCACCGGCGGTACGCACACGCTGAAAAGCACCGGCACGGGCGGCAAAGGCATCAATGCCGACGGCGAAATCAGCATCTCCGGCGGCGCGACAACCGTCACGACCTCGGGAGGCAAATACACTTACTCATCAAGCCTCACATCCTCGCCCAAGGGCGTGAAGGCAGACGGCAACGTCACCATCTCGGGCGGCACGCTCGACATCTCCGTGACGGGTGTCAGCGACGGCTCCGAAGGCTTGGAAAGCAAGGCGACGATAGACATCTCGGGCGGTGAGGTCTACTCCTACGCCTACGACGATGCCATCAACGCCTCCTCTGCCATCAACATCAGCGGCGGAAAGGTTTATGCCTACGGAAGCAACAACGACGGCATAGACTCGAACGGCTCGCTCACCATCTCGGGCGGTCTCGTGATTGGCGTAGGCACATCCGCACCGGAAAGCGGCATCGACTGCGACAACAGCAACAGCTTCAAGATAAACGGCGGCACGGTGATTGCCTTGGGCGGCACGCTGCAATCCAACCCCGCGTCTTCCAGCACGCAACGCTCGGTGGTATACAACAGCGTAACGGCATCCAAAGGCTCGAACATATCTGTTCTCAACAGCTCCGGCTCGCCGATACTGACCTTCGAGTTCCCGCGCTCGATGAACGGCGCGACGTTCTTCTTCAGCACGCCCGACATCGCTTCGGGGGCATCCTACACGCTCTCTTCGGGCGGCACACTGACGGGCTACACTGACTCTTGGAACGGATGGTACGACGGCGGCACGTGGTCCGGCGGCTCTGCGGTAGGGACCTTCACCTCAAGCAGCATCGTGACCACCGTAGGCACCAGCAATGGCGGCGGCGGAGGCGGTGGTGGCGGCACACCTAACGGCGGTGGCGGCGGAGGAGGACCTCGCGGAATGTAAAAGACAAAACCAACGTCTGTTTCAATAATTGTGTGGGAGGCAAGTGCTATTCAAAAAGGCATTTGCCTCCTTTTCAATAAATGTCACCGCCTCCCCGCCGTTTGTCGCTCCACTTTCAGTTTGCATGAAGGTCGCCGGCGCATGCAAA
>CAVJTV010000090.1:0-9958 GCA_963652435.1 Desulfovibrionaceae bacterium
TACAAGACCTTCATGCAGTCCGCGTAATGGCAAGATACGGCTTACAAGACCTTCCCGCAGTCCGCGTAAAGGCAAGATACGGCTTACAAGACCTTCCCGCAGCCCGCGTAATGGCAGGATACGGCTTACAAGACCTTCATGCAGCTCGCGTAAAGGGGAAAACACCGTATTTCTACCTTCATGCAGTCCATGCACAAGGCTTCGTACACTGTTTCTAAGCCCGCGCAAACCGGCGGGGAGTGGTAGCAACGATGCGAATGTGTGAAGCAAGATTGCATCAATCCGTTCAGATTGTCACCAAAACGCCGAGTATGTAACATTAAAAGATACGAAAAGTGGCATATACCTACATCTTGTGATTGTAGGGGATTTCCGTGGATTGTACTTTTGCCGCGCCAATGGGGAAAAATGAAATGATTCGTAAGGTTGCGCATATTCTTCTGTTTGTTGTCTGTAGCAGCATGTCTCTTTTGTGGGGGCAGACGTTCGTTTTCCAAGGGACGGTGTTGGACGGGCAGACGCGCAAGGCGTTGGACTATGCGACCGTCCAGCTGTTCGTGGGCGAGCAGCTTGCCTATGGCGGGATAACGGACGTGAACGGGCGTTTCGACCTTCAGCATATCGGGGCGGGCACTTATCGCGTCGTTGTGTCTTACTTAGGATACGACCCTGCGGAGAAGAATGTGGCTCTCGGGAAGAACACCACGGAGACATTCCTCTTGAAGCCCTCGGCGATGTCGCTGAACGAGGTGGTGGTGACGGCTTTCGAATCGAAACAAACAACCACTGCCTCCGTCATCGACCGCACGGCAATGACGCACCTTCAGCCCAGCAGCTTCAGCGACCTTATGGAGCTTGTCCCCGGGGGGAAGTCCGCAGACCCGCAGATGGGGCAAGCCAATCTTATCCGCATACGCGAAACAAGCACGACGAAAGACATCTCCTCGCTTGGCGTCGGCTTTTATGTCGACGGTGTCGCCCAGAATACGGATGCCGGCATGCAGTATATGCCGAGCAGCACGTCGAACGTGAACTCGACAAGCACAATGTCGAAGGGTGTGGATATGCGTACCATCTCGACAGACAACATAGAGAAGGTGGAAATCATTCGCGGTATCCCCTCCGTCGCCTATGGCAACGTGGCAAACGGTGCGGTTATCATCCAACGCAAAACGAGCGAAAGCCCTCTTTCGGCACGATTCAAGGCAGACAAGACCAGCAAGCTCGTTTCCGCGGGCAAGGGATTTCGGTTGGACGGAAACGGACGCTACGTCTTGAATGCCGACCTGAGCTATTTGGATTCGAAGATAGACCCGCGCAACAGCGTGAAGAACTATACCCGCCTCACTGCCTCTGCCCGCCTGGACGGGAAATGGCTATGGCGTGAACGCAACATACACTGGAACGTGAGCACAGACTACACAGGCTCGTTCGATGCGGCAAAGCGGGATAAGGACGCGACCGTGAAAGAAGATTCCTACAAGTCGGACTACAGCAGCTTCAAGGTGCTCGGGAAATGGAGCATGAAGTTCCCTGCCCGTTCGTGGATTCGCGAGGTGGGCGCGAACGTGTCCGTCAGTCAGCAATGGGAGAAGATGCGCGAGACGAAATCCGTCTCCCTCAACCGCCCTGCGGCCATTGCCACACAGCGGGAGAGCGGCGAGTTCGACGGGATTTATCTCCCATACAATTACGTGGCACAGATGGAGGTCGACGGCAAACCTCTATATGCAACGGCGTCTGCCCGCACGCAGCTGGCTTTCCCGTTGGCTATGCTGAAAAACACGCTTAACGTGGGATTGGAATGGAGCTATCAGAAGAACAGGGGAGAGGGGCAGGTGTTCGACGTGACGCGCCCCATAAGCGAGAGCCTGAGCACGCGTCCGCGCCGCTTCAAGGACATCCCCGCTCTTCAGCCGCTTGCCATGTATGCCGAAGAGGTGATGCACCTTCCCGCCGGCGAACATCAGCTGACCTTCACTGCCGGCATACGTATGCAGTCGCTCTTGGGGCTCGACGACCAATACAAGATGAGGGGCAAGGTGTATCCCGACCCGCGGCTCAACCTGCAATGGCGTTTGCCGGAGCACGGCGGGTGGAACATCTCCTTCTCCGCAGGCTTGGGATGGATAAGCCGTATGCCGACCACTGCCCAGCTGTTTCCGGACCTCAAGTATGTGGACCTGATACAGCTGAACTATTATCATAACAATCCGGACTTCCGCCGCATAAATATGATAACCTACAAATGGGACAACACGAACTACGACCTTGAGCCGGCACGCAACCGCAAGTGGGAAGCTCGCGCCGACGTGAGCTATAAGGAAAACCGCTTGTCGGTAACCTATTTCCGCGAGCGGATGGACAATGCGTTCGACGACCTTACCTACTACAGATCGTTGGCATATAAACTCTACGACCCTGCAAGCATCGACGGCTCCACGCTGACGGCTCCGCCCGAGCTTTCACGGCTGACCTACACGAACGAATACAATCTGGATGTGTATACCACCACGGGAAACATAATGAAGGTGCGCAAGGAAGGCGTGGAGTTTCAGTTTGCCTCCAAACGTATCGAAACACTCAAGACGCGTGTCACGGTGTACGGCGCATGGATAAAGACAATATACAACTCCGACCTTCCGCGATACAAGTCCTCGTCCATACTTCTCGACAACAAGCAGCTGAAATACGTGGGGCTGTATGAGGGCGACAACGGGACGGAGAGTCAGTCGTTCAACACGAACTTCATGTTCGACACCTATATTCAGCGGTTGGGGCTGACGTTCTCCACGTCGGCACAGTGCACGTGGTTCACCAGCCGACGTAGTCTGTGGAACAGCGGTGTGCCGGTGAGCTATATCGACCAGTCGGGCGAGGCGCATCCGTTCCTCGAAGAAGACAAAGACAACGTCCAGCTGCAACATCTGGTGGAGAAATATTCTTCTACATACTTCGGGCGCACCACCGTGCCCTTTTATATGGACATCAACCTGAAGGCGAGCAAGCGTATCGGCAAGTATCTGAATCTTGCCCTCTACGTAAACAGGCTTTTGGGTATCTATCCGGACTACACGTTGCGGGGCGTGTTGCAGCGACGCACGTCCGAAGCTCCCTATTTCGGTATGGAGATGAACTTGACTTTCTGATGAACTTGAATTATAAAACAGAATAAAAATGAGAACAGAAATGAAACAATTGAAGATGGTAATCCTCCTGGCGGCAGTGCTGGGATTTACCGCATGTAGCAACGACGAAAAAGTGAGCACCTCTACCGTGAGCATCACCACCACCGTAGAGACAGCAATCGAGGGCTTGCAGATAACCGGCGGAACATACACGTTCGAGAATGTGAACACCGCTCTTCAGACGCTTGTGGACTATTCGGCAAACAGTGTCGACTTGGCAGACGGACTCTACAACGTGACATTCATCGGTAAGGGAACATATACGCAGGAAGGTGCCGCTGTTGAGGTGGACGTTCAGGGCGTGCAGCAGAACGTGGCGGTTGCCGGAGGTGCATTCTCCCTGGCTATGACGGCTCATGTGCTCAACACCGGAGATCCCGACTTTGTGATTGCCGAGATATTCCTCCCCGGAACATATAACGAAGCCGGCAAGCAGTATAACGGCGACCAGTATGTGCGTATCTACAACAACTCCGACAAGGTGTTGTATGCCGACGGACTTATCTTCATGGAGTCGCAGTTCCAGACCACGCAGAAATATCAGTCGGTTGACCCCGACATCATGAACGAGGCTATTGCCGTATGTTCCGTTGTGGCTGTGCCGGGCAGCGGAACGGACTATCCCGTGCAGCCGGGCGAATCGTTCATCATCTGCGACAACGCGATCAACCACAAGGAAGCAAACCCTAACTCCATCGACCTTAGCGGTGCCAACTTCGAATGGTATCTCGAATCGAAGATGGATGTCGACAATCCGGATGTCCCCAACATGGATATCTATTACTGCTACACCAAGACAATATGGATATTGAGCAAGCAGGGCAACCGTGCCTATGCCATCGGCAGACTGCCCGAGGGCATGACTAAGGAATCGTATATCTCCGACTATGTATACGACTTCTCGTATGTCATGCAGAACGGAACTGCCAGCAAGCCGCAGAGCAAGTATAAGTTCCCCAACGAATGGGTGATCGATGCTGTAAACGTGGGTGCTACCAACGAATGGCAGTGGAACGTCACTTCTACCGAGCTGGATATGGGGCATACTTACATCGGCGAGAACAACACCGTTGCCGAGAATATCGGGAAGTGTATAATGCGTAAGGTGGCTTATGTGGATGGCGAGCGCGAAGTGTTGCAGGATACGAACAACTCTACCGTCGACTTCACTCCTGCCACAATCCCGAGCCTGTTCGGCAAGTAATCCGTGACCGACTGATATGATGCGAATCCGATTTGTCATAATATCGCTTATTGCTTTGTTTGCGGCGTGTCTGCAGGCTACCTTTTGTCAGCCCGCAGACACACTTGCGTTGTCCGACAAGGCTGTACGCACAGCTTCGATGACGACGGCGTTTCGGGGCGAGGTGTGGCAAAGCCCTGCCCTTTACTATTATTATACGCCGTACACATGGACGACGCTCGACGTAAACGGCACGTATCATGACAAAGGAGAAGCATCGCTGAGACAGGAAGGCGACGAAGACACCCGCATAGGCGTTGATGTCAGCTCTTTCGTTATACTCTCCGGACGCGACCGCGTGTTCGGCTCTGCCGGATACCGGAGCGAGAGGCAGGAAAACGTTGTATGGAACGAGAACATCGATTGGGCACTCGTTGCCCCTTACGTGACAGGTGACTCCATCGGTGGTTTCCTTAAAGGGGAGACATACTACTTCAACGGAGGTTACGCGGCAGAGACGGGACTGTGGTCGTGGGGAATCACCGGCGGCTATAGGGCGTCGCATAACTATCGCGACAAAGACCCGCGTCCGCGCAACACGGCTTCCGACCTCTCTTTTGCCTTGGGCGCAAGTCGTCGGTTGGGGGCATACAGAATAGGTGTCTCCGCAGATTTCCGGCTTTATCAGCAGAAGAGCGAGATCACTTTCCTAGCCGACAAAGGTTCCACTTCTGTATACCACATGCTCGGATTGGGTATGGATTACGTGCGTTTTGCCGGAAACCAGACAGGGACGAAACATCAGGGCACACAGTGGGGTGGATGCATCGGCATCCTGCCGGTGGATTCCGAGAACGGAGTGTCTGCCACCGTTGCCCTCACTCACATGGCTATGGACAAGAAGCTGAGCGGAGCCAACAACCTCACCCTCCTGAAAGCCGGTACGACCGATTGGTCAGCAAACGTAGCATGGATGCGGCAGCTCCGCGAGGCAGAGCATATTGCCGTAAAGCTGTGTGCAGACCATACAGTCCGTAAGGGGACGGAAAATATTTACGGGGAAGCCGGCGGAAGCTCTTACGGCGAGCTTATCAGCACCTCTCCGGGCACGAAGGTGGCAAACAGCCGTCTTACGGTGTGCGGTATGTGGGAGAAGCTGCCGATAGAAGGGCGGACATGGGGCGGCGCACTCCTTCCGAGCGTGGGTTACCGTCGGTTGAACGTGGACTACACTGCCGCGTCGCGATATGTTCATCTCTCTGCCGTGGAGTGCGAGCTGCGTGCCCGCGTGCAATACCGAAAGAGACTGCTGCGGCTCACGGCAGAAGCCGACGGCGGATATTTCGCGAACCTCTCAGCGGAGCAGTCTCTGCCTGGGCTGGTCGCCTCGAAGTCGTCTGCACAGACACTGCTTGCTAACGTCGGCTATCTGTCCGACAGCTACGGCACGGTTGGCGTTCGTCTGCAAGGCGATTATCCTGTCTTGAAACAATATAATCTGTCTTTGTCCGTTCAGTGGGCAACGGCTTTTTACAAAGAATGCGGGACGACCCGGTACGCTGCATGCTCGCTGAGCGTCTTTTTCTAAGAAACAAATCAAAAAACAGTCAGTATATGAAAATCAAGTTTATGGTTGCTGCAACCTTAATGGCAGCATTGGTGACGACCACTTCTTGTGGAAACAGTAAGAAACAAAGCAGCGAAGAGAGTGTCACAGTGGAGGCAGCTCCTGCGGCAATGAGCATCGACGACCTTATGGCAAATGCCGAGACGTTGGTCGGTAAGGAAGTGTCCATCGAAGGTATATGTACGCACACCTGCAAGCACGGGGCAACGAAGATGTTTCTCATGGGTAGCGACGACACGAAGACTATCCGCGTGGAAGCCTGCGACCTCGGTTCGTTCGACACCAAATGTGTCAATGCCATCGTCACAGTGAAAGGGACGCTGAAAGAAGACCGCATAGACGAAGGCTACCTTCAGAATTGGGAAGAGAAGCTGAAGGCGCAGACAGAAAAGGCACACGGCGAGACGGCTGCCGGATGCGACACAGAGAAGAAAGCCCGTGGCGAGACGGCAAACACACCGGAAGCACGTATTGCCGACTTCCGTGCAAAGATTGCCGCCAGAAAGGCTGCCGACGGAAAGGATTACCTGTCGTTCTACCACGTGGACGCCATCTCGTATGAAATCGCAGAGTAAAGGGGCTGTGCTGCGCCGGTGGTGCAGGGTTATCCACCGTGACCTCTCGTTCTTTTTTGCGGGGATAATTTTGATTTATGCTGTTTCCGGTATCGTGATGAACCATAAGAACAGCATAAATCCGCATTACACGGTGACGCGGACGGAATACAAGATAGCCGAGGACCTTTCGGACAAGAGCCGCGTCAACGAAGAGACCGTCAAGGCGTTGCTTGAGCCGCTTGGCGAAGTGAAGAACTTCACCAAGTATTACTACCCCAAGCCTAATCAGATAAAGGTGTTTCTGAAAGGCGGGTCGAGCCTTGTTGTCGACACGCAGAGTGGGGATGCCGTCTACGAGAGCGTGAAACGCCGCCCGCTTATATCCTCAATGGTGCAGATCCATTATAATCCGGGCAGGTGGTGGACGTGGTTTGCCGATGCCTTTGCGGTCTGCCTGATTATAATCACGCTTAGCGGCTTGGTGATGAATGGCGGCTCGAAAGGGCTATGGGGCAGAGGAGGCATCGAGCTTATTGCCGGCATCCTCGTTCCTATCCTTTTCCTCGTCTGCTTCTAACGACGAACAAAAACGAAAAACGAAATGAGTGCAATAATAGAATGTAAGAACCTGACGCACTATTACGGTCAGCGCAAGATATACGAGAACCTGAGCTTCGAAGTGCCTCAAGGGCGTATCCTCGGGCTGCTCGGCAAGAACGGCACAGGGAAAACGACAACCATCAATATCTTGAGCGGTTACCTCCGCCCCCGCTCGGGCGAGTGTCGCATCTTTGGCGAGAACATCCAGACCATGAGCCCTGCCCGACGCAAAGACATCGGGCTGCTGTTGGAGGGGCACGTGCAGTATCAGTTTATGAACATCGCGCAGATCGAGAAGTTCTACGCTTCCTTCTACCCGGGACAGTGGAAGAAGGAGGCTTACTACGACCTGATGAACAAGCTGAAGGTTGCCCCCGGGCAGCGCATCTCGCGTATGTCGAACGGGCAGCGTTCGCAGGTGGCTCTCGGGCTTATCCTTGCGCAAGACCCTGAGCTGCTTATTCTCGACGACTTCTCCCTCGGGCTCGACCCGGGCTATCGCCGCCTTTTCGTGGACTATCTGCGCGACTATGCCCGCTCGGAAAACAAGACCGTCTTTCTCACCTCGCATATCATACAGGACATGGAGCGGCTGATAGACGACTGCATCATCATGGACTACGGCTCTATCCTTATCCAACAGCCCATCGAGACGCTGATGAAAGACCTCAGGAGATACACCTGCACCGTGCCCGAGGGCTACGAGCCGCAGCTGCCGGCAGAGTGTTACCATCCGTCGGTGATCCGTCAGACAATGGAGACGTATTCTTTCCTTCCACCCGACGGGATGGAGCGGCTGCTGAAGGAACGGCAGGTGCCTTTCGCCGACCTGCGGCACGCGAACGTCAGTCTGGAAGATGCCTTCATCGGGCTCACAGGAAAGTATTAACCTCTTTAGGAAAAAGAATAGAACAGAAATGATACAAGCCATATTTTACAAGGAATGGATAAAGACGCGCTGGTACATGCTGCTGGCAACGCTTTTCATGATAGGAATGACGGGATACCTTATGCTTCGCGTCGGTAGGGCAATAGCCTTGCAGGGAATAGACCATCTGTGGGTGGTGATGGTGCAGAAGGATGCGATATTCATCGACCTGCTTCAGTTCGTCCCCCTGCTTGTCGGCATACTGCTCGCCGCCGTGCAGTTTTTCCCCGAGATGCAGCGCAAATGTTTGAAGCTGACGCTCCACCTGCCTTATTCGCAGAAGAAGATGGTCATGGCAATGTTGGCATACGGCATAGTTGTGCTCGCGGCGTGCTTTGCCACGAGCTTCGTCGTGATGGGCATTTACCTGCCGCAGCATTTCACCGCCGAGCTGGTTCTTCGCATCCTGCTTTCTGCCGCTCCATGGTTTCTTGCGGGGTTTGCCGGCTATCTGCTTGTCTCGTGGATCTGCCTCGAGCCGACGTGGAAGCGCAGGGTGCTCAATATGATTGTTGCGGCACTGGTCGTCCGTGTCTACTTCCTGGCACCCGGGGCAGAGGCATACAACGCTTTCCTGCCGTGGCTCGCCGTCTACACCCTGCTGCTCGCCTCGCTCTCGTGGATTTCCGTGCTGCGCTTTAAGGAAGGCAAGCAAGACTGACATTGTTGTATCACACCTAAAAAAACAGACAGACATGATTCGATTTAGCAAGATATTTCTCTACATAACAGTGGCAATACTGCTCGTTTGGCAGTTACCCTGGTGTTACGCGTTCCTTTTGGTGAAGCCCGCCAAGACACCTTTCACCATGTATAGCTCCGTCCTTGGCGATTTCATCATCACCGAGACGGGCGAGAGCAAGGTTACCGAGCGGCACGACACGAAGGGCAACGTCTTCACACAGCAGGAGGTGGACAGTCTGCTTCCCACCTTCTTCGTGCGCCAGCTCACGGCAGACGAACGTTTCCCCGACACGCTCCTCGGCAGAGCCGTCAGCCCGAAAGACGTTCAGATGACAAACTTCACGTTCCGGAGCACGCCCTCCGCCATCAATGCACCGCAGACGGGGCTTTACTTCCTTATGGAGTCGATGTCGAAGCGCGTGGACCTGAAGATGCCCGAAGATGCGTTTCGCTTTACAGACAAGGGCATTGAGTTCGTACGCATGGAGACGAACAGCGTTAATGAGGCAAAGAGCAAGCTGTTTACCGACATGATGAAGCAGAAGGGGTTTGTCTTCCCCGCAAGCTATGCCTCGGGCAACCCGACGACACGCAAGGACTACGACGAGGGTTACATCGTCCTGGATGCCGAGCATAAGCTGTTTCACCTGAAGTGCACCAAGGGCCGCCCCTACGTGAAGGCTATCCCGCTGCCCGAGGGCGTCGTGCCGGAATATGTGTTCATCACGGAGTTTCGCAGCCGCCAAACCTTGGGGTATATGTCGGATACTGCGCACCGCTTCTACGTGATAGCGAGCGACGGCAGCATCACGAAGACAGCCATCCCCGCGTTCGACCCCGTGAAAGACGAGCTGACTATCTTCGGGAATATGTTCGACTGGACGGTGAAGCTGTCGACCGACAAAGACGACTGTTACTACGCCCTCGATGCCACGGACTATTCGCTTATCAAGGAATATGCCTACAAGGACATGCGGCGCAGCGTCCCCGGGCTGACGTTCACTTCCCCCGACGACAAGTTCGTGAAGCCCCGCTTCTGAAATTGTGTTGGCGGAAGCGTCGGGAGATGAAGAAACCCTCATGCAGACTGATTGAAGGTTTCAACAAAAGTTTAATCCCTCATGCAGACTGATTGGAGGTTTCAACAAAAGTTTAATCCCTCATGCAGACTGATTGGAGGTTTCAACAAAA
>CAVJTV010000091.1:0-9811 GCA_963652435.1 Desulfovibrionaceae bacterium
GTTTAACCCCGTGTACTGATGTTTTCTTTCCATATTATATATACAATGTATGTATTCTGTTTCCATGAAACGAGCGGGCAAAATTACGCAAAGTCGGCAAACATAAGACAATCGCGTTATCGGGAAAACAATCTGCCCTGACGGGTGTTCCGCTCGGCGATGCGGCGGTCTACCTTCGCCGTGAACTCGAAGTTTTTCAGTCCCCAGTCGGGTGCAATCAGCAGCTCTTTGGGCGACTGCGAGACGAACCGCTCCACGACGATGTCGGGGCTGAGCCTTTCGAGGAAGTCGATCACAAGGTCTGTGTATTCGTCGGCAGTATACAGACGAAACTCTTCGGGGTGCGCGGCGTATTCCGCAGCCATGCGCGTATGGCGGATAAGCTGCAGCTGATGCAGCTTCAGCGTGGTGAGCGGCAGCACAGAAAGATGGTCGGCATGAGAGAGCATATCCTCGCGGCTTTCCCCGGGCAGCCCGAGTATGAGATGTGTGCCGACAGGGATGCCCCGCACGGCGGTGCGGCATACGGCATCGACAGCGTCGGCATAGGTGTGTCCGCGGTTGATGCGCGTCAGCGTCTTGTCGAGAGTGCTCTCGATGCCGTATTCAATCATGACGAACGTCGTGCGGGAAAGCTCCGCGAAATAGTCGAGCAGATCGTCGCTCACGCAGTCGGGGCGCGTCCCGACGATAAGTCCTGCCACGTCGGGGCGGGAGAGTGCCTCCTCGTATTTCGTCTGCAATTCGTGCAGATTGCCGTATGTGTTGGTGTATGCCTGGAAATACGCCAGATACTTCATCGCGGGATATTTGCGTGAGAAGAAACGTATGCCTTCGTCCATCTGGCAGCTCACGTTCTTCACCGCGCGGCAATATCCGGGGCTGAACGTGCGGTTGTTGCAATATGTGCAGCCGCCCGTGCCTTTCGTGCCGTCGCGGTTGGGGCAGGTGAAGCCGGCATCGATGGAGATTTTCTGTACTTTGAAGGGGAATGTCCGCCGCAGGAAGTTTCCGAAGTCGTTGTATGCTCTGACGCTTTCCATGGGGGGCAAAGGTACGTCTCCCGCCTGAAAAAAATCTTACCTTTGCCGCCGTTAATGACAAAAACGGATATTCATGAAACATTTGGGTGTTGGTCTCCTGCTTTCATTGGCGGTGACGGTAAGTGTATCGGCTCAGAACGGGAGCGAGCGTGTTGATTTGAAAGACTTGACAGACGGAGGGTTCCGTCAGATAACCGCTGTGGGCGAGATGCGGTCGCTCCCCGACGGCGAGCACTACACGGCAATGAGCCGCGACCGCAGTATGATCGTCAAATACTCCTACCGCACCGGCAATCCGGTGGACACCCTGTTCGATGCACACTCGGCACGCGAATGTACGTTCGACAAGATCGACGGCTACGAAATCAGCAGCACGGGGCATCATATCCTCGTGTGGCGCGAGACGGAATATATCTACCGCCGTTCGTTCCGTGCGATGGTCTACGACTACGACGTGCGCCGCAACTACGTCAAGCCGCTCTCAGACTCCGGGCACAAACAGATGATACCTACCTATTCGCCCGACGGACGTATGTGTGCCTATGTGGTGGACAACAATATCTGGATTCGCAAGTTCGACTACGACACGGAGGTGCAGGTGACCAAAGACGGCGAACTTAACAGGATACTGAACGGGATAACCGACTGGGTGTATGAAGAGGAGTTTGCCGTCACGCGGCTGATGGCATGGTCGCCCGACAGCGAATATCTGGCGTATGTGCGCTTCGACGAGAGCGACGTGCCGGAATACTCCATGCAGACATACGGCTCGGGCGTGTATCCGGATGTTTACAAATTCAAATACCCGAAAGCCGGCGAGAAGAACTCGAAGATAAGCGTCCATTCCTACAGCGTCGAGACGAAAGACATCAAGGAACTGAAGATACCCGCCGAGGCAGACAGCTACATCCCGCGCATCACGTTCACGACAAACTCTGACCAGCTGGCGGTCATGACGCTCAACCGGCAGCAGAACGTCTTCAATATGTATTACGTAAATCCCAAGAGCGGTGTCGCGCGGCTGATTCTCCGCGACGAGAACAAGTGTTACGTCGACTCCGAGTGGCTGACGTCCATCAGCTTCTATCAGGGCGGGTTTACTTACGTGAGCGAGCAGGACGGCTATGCGCACATCTATCTCTATTCCCCGACGGGGGTCATGCAGCGTCAGGTGACGAAAGGCAACTGGGACGTGACCCGTCTCATCGGCTACGACGAGGTGGCGAAGACCGTCTATTATGAGTCGGCTGAGGAAAGTCCGCTCCGCCGCTCCGTCTACAAGATCGACCCCAAAGGAGTGAAGACGAAGCTCTCTACGGACGAAGGGACGAACAGTGCCCGTTTCAGTGCGAACTATGCCTACTTCGTGAACACATATTCGAATGCCAACACGCCGGCTGTCATCACCGTGAACGAGACGAAGACAAAGAAGGCGTTGCGCGTTCTGCAAGACAACGCAGCCCTCTGCGAGAAGCTGGCGGAGACATCCTTCTCGAAGAAGGAGTTTCTCAAGGTGCATACGGCGTCCGACCTGGAGCTGAATGCCTGGATGGTGAAGCCCGCAGACTTCGACGAGACGAAGAAGTATCCCGTGCTGATGGTGCAATACAGCGGACCTAACTCGCAGGAAGTGCTCGATGGCTTCAGCTTCGGCTGGGAATACTATCTGGCATCACGCGGCATCATCGTGGCTTGCGTCGACGGACGGGGCACGGGTGCCCGCGGCGAAGCCTTCCGCAAATGTACGTATCTGCGGATGGGCGAGCTGGAATCCAAGGACCAGGTGGAGGCGGCTCAGGCTTTGGGCAAGCTGCCCTATGTCGATGCAAAGCGCATGGCAATATGGGGCTGGAGCTTCGGTGGCTACAATACGCTGATGGCAATGAGCGTGGGCGGCGGCACCTTCAAGGCAGGTATCGCCGTGGCACCCCCCACCGACTGGAAATACTACGACACGGTCTACACCGAACGTTTCATGCGCACGCCCGCTGAGAACTTCGCAGGCTATGCGGCAACATCGCCGCTCCAACGGGCAAAAGACCTTCAGGGCAAACTGCTGATAGTGCACGGCACAGCCGACGACAATGTGCATTTCAAGCAGACGATGGACTACGCCGAGGCACTGGTGCAGGCAGGCAAGCAGTTCGAGATGCAGTTCTACAAAGACCGCAACCACAGCATCTACGGCGGCAACACACGCTATCACCTCTACACGCGGATGTCGAACTTCCTATTCGATAACCTCTGATGGCGCAGCACGTGAAGAAGCCCGACTGGCTGAAGATACGCCTTGGGGGAGGCGAGCGGTTCACGAAGACGAAGAGCATCGTCGAGTCGCATTGTCTTCACACCATCTGCACGAGCGGCAGGTGTCCGAACATGGGCGAGTGCTGGAGTCGCGGGACTGCCACGTTTATGATTGCCGGCGACATATGCACGCGCTTGTGCCGTTTCTGCAACACACTTACCGGCAAGCCGCTGCCCCTCGACCCGATGGAGCCGGCAAACGTGGCTGAGAGCATCCGTCTGATGCAGCTGAGGCATGCCGTGATAACGTCTGTCGACCGCGACGACCTGCCCGATCTCGGTGCTGGGCATTGGGTGGACACTATCCGTGCGATAAAGGAGGTGAACCCCGCGACGACGGTGGAGGTTCTCGTTCCCGACTTTCAGGGCCGCCTTGAGCTTGTCGACCGCGTGGTGGCTGCCGCTCCCGAAATCATTTCGCATAATATGGAGACGGTGCGGCGCATAAGTCCTGCGGTGCGCAGTGCTGCCAAATATGATGTCAGCCTCTCCGTGCTGAGGCGCATAGCCGAGCGGGGCGCGGTGGCAAAGACCGGCATCATGGTAGGCTTGGGGGAAACGCCCGAGGAGGTATGCGAGCTGATGGACGACACCCTGGCGGCGGGCGTCTCAGTCCTTACGATAGGACAGTATCTGCAACCTTCGAGGAAAAACATCCCCGTGACGGAGTATGTCACCCCCACACAGTTCGACCGCTACAGGACCATCGCCCTCGAAAAGGGTTTCCGCATGGTGGAGAGTGCCCCGTTAGTGCGTTCTTCGTATCACGCCGAGAGGCACGTTTAGGCGCAAGTTGCGTTTTGAGCCGCCTTACCTGCCGCCAAGCTCTATCACCTCGAGGTCTTTTATGTTTTTCCCTTCGATGACGAAGCGCACGAGGGTGCGGACCTGATGAAATCCGCTCTTGCCGGCTGCACCAGGGTTGATGTAAAGACAATTCAAATCCTTGTCGAACGCCACTTTAAGGATATGCGAATGACCTGCGATGAAGAGGTTCGGACGCGTGTCGTAGAGCTCCTTGCGGACCGCAGGGTTGTAACGCCCCGGGTAGCCGCCCATGTGCGTCATCATAACCCTCACTTTCTCCGCCGTGAAATGTGCCACCTCGGGATATTCCATCCTCAGCGACTGCCCGTCTATGTTCCCGTACACAGCCCTGAAGGGCTTCAGCGTAGCCAGCCGCGCCGCCAAGGCATCCGAGCCTATGTCGCCCGCATGCCATATCTCGTCGCATCCGGCAAAATACTCCGCGTACTTGTCGTCCCACCATGCGTGGGTGTCTGAAAGTAGTCCGACCTTAATCATAACCGTTCTCCTCTTTGTTTTGAGGCGGTAAAAGTAGGTATTTCTCCTGCATGGCGTATGGCGGAAGTTTTCCCCCCTGGGGGGAAAGTACCGCGGAGCAGTTGGTATTGGGTGGCTTTGCGGATTTCGGATGAAAAAAGGTTTTGTTTCTGTAAAAGTCTCTACATTTACGCGACCAAGAATTTACGGTACCGATGGAAAATATGTACGAATACTTCAAACGCGACATCAGCTGGCTCTCGTTCAACTATCGCGTGCTGCTGGAGGCGGAAGACGACACACTGCCCATATACGAAAGGATAAAGTTTCTCTCCATCTATTCTTCCAACCTGGAAGAGTTCTACGAGATACGCGTGGCGGAGCATCGCGGGGTGATCATGAAGAAGAGCTTCTCGGAAGAGAGCGATGCCGAAGCCGAGAGGGTGCTCACCGAGATAACCGATGAGGTGAACCGCCAGCAGAGGGAGTACTACCGCATCTTTTCCGAAAAGATATTGCCGGAGCTTAACCGCCAGAACATTTACCTTTATCAGGGCAGCCATCCCGAGCCTTTCCACGAGGAGTTTGTGCAGAACTTTTTCAACGAGGAGGTCTTCCCCTTCCTCTCGCCGGTGATGATTCAGGCGGGCGATATCCGCACCTTTATCCGCGACCGCCGTCTGTACCTGGTGATACGTATGGTGAAGAAGTGTAAGAAGAAGAAAGACGAGGGCGGCGGCGTGCCGGACTATCACTATGCCCTGATGAAGATACCTTATGCCAAGGTGCCGCGCTTCATTGAGCTGCCCGAGCACGAGGGGAAGTTCTACATCATGTTCATCGACGATATTATCCGCGCGAACCTCACGAGCGTGTTCCCCGGTTACGAGATAGAGAGCTGCTACAG
The DNA here is from genome assembly GCA_963652435.1 of Desulfovibrionaceae bacterium. Lineage (GTDB taxonomy): Bacteria > Bacteroidota > Bacteroidia > Bacteroidales > Tannerellaceae > Parabacteroides. Next base: position 5,542 of record CAVJTV010000091.1, read on the forward strand.
CATCAAGATCTCACGCGATGCGGACATCTACCTCGAGGACGAGAAGGGCAACATCGTGGAGAGCATAAGAAAGAAAGTGAAGAAGCGCAAGATAGGTGCGCTCAGCCGTTTCATGTACGACGGGGCAATGCCGGACGACTTCCTGGCTTTCGTCTGCGGGGCTTTCGGCATCACGCACGACGACCTGGTGGTGGGCGGTCGTTACCATAACCTTCAGGACCTTGCTAAGTTGCCCAACCCGCGAGGCAGGGAGCTGGAGCAGACCGTCCCCGCCCCGATGCGCGTGCCCTACTTAGACGAGAAAGGCTCCGTGTTCCGCGCTGTGAAGAAGCGCGACATCATGCTGCACTTCCCGTATCAGTCGTTCGACTACCTTATACGTTTCCTCATGGAGGCGGCTTTCGATCCGAAGGTGGACGAGATAAAGATTACGCAATACCGCGTGGCGGAGAACTCGGCTGTGGTCAACACCTTAGTGAGTGCCGCACAGAACGGCAAGAAGGTGACGGTCTTCGTCGAGCTGAAGGCGCGTTTCGACGAGGAGAACAACATGAGCACTGCCGAGCGGATGGAGAAGGCAGGTATACGTATCATATATAGTATCCCCGGACTGAAGGTGCATGCCAAGGTCGCCGTTATCCTGCGCAAGGATTCGGAGGACAGCCATAGGCGCGACTTCGCCTATCTCAGCACCGGCAACTTCAACGAGAAGACTGCCCGCATCTATTCCGACATGGCGCTCCTCACCTGCAACGACGAGATCATTACGGACATAAACAAGGTGTTTGCCGTCCTGGAGGGAAGGATGACGGAGCCTACGTTCCATCATCTCCTGGTGGCACGCTTCAATATGGTCCCCGAGCTTACGCGTATGATACGCCGCGAGACGGAGCACGTGAAGCAGGGTCGCCGCGGGAGGATTGTTTTGAAGATGAACGGTCTTCACGACCAAAATATGATAAACGAGCTTTACCGCGCCAGCGAAAGCGGGGTGGAGATAGACCTCATCGTGCGGGGCATCTGCTGCCTTGTCCCGGATAGACCCTACAGCGCGAACATCCGTGTGACGCGTATTGTGGATATGTTTCTGGAGCATTCACGCGTGTGGTATTTCTACAACGACGGCAGGGAGGATGTCTATCTCACCTCGGCGGACTGGATGCGCCGCAACCTCAGCCGCCGCATCGAGACTGCCTTTCCGATACTCTCGCCGGAGATAAAGCAGGGCGTGATAGACATACTGAAGATACAGCTGCGCGACAACGTGAAAGCATGCCTTATCGACGGACAGCTGCGCAACAACTTCAAACGCGACGACAATCCCGTGAAGGTCCGCTCGCAGCTGGCAATCTACGAATATCTGAAAAGCAAGTCCTGAGCCTCCTTGGGCGGGTGGGTGCTGCGTATCCTCCATTCTTGCGGATAGAGGTTGTTCGCGCGGTTGCCGAGGTGTTTGGCAAAGCCGAGCGGGAAGCCCTTGTAGCAAACCGTCACGTATCCCCGCTCCGTTTCCGACGGGAGCGTAATTGTTTCTTTCCTCAGATACCTCACGGCTTCTTCACGGCTGATGTCCACCGAGGCGAACGCCTCCCGGCGCAGAGCCGTGCTCATTGCCAAGGCATGCGAGGGCACCGTGTCTTTCCCCTTCATCTCGCCGACGCGGATGCCGGCATGCACGATGCGCAGATGTTCTGTGAGGGTTTGCAGCATGTCGCAGTGCGCTGCGGGGAATGCCCGTATCGTGCCGTCCGAAGACATATCCACGCGGAAGCTGTCGGGGTTTTGCAGCCATCCCTTTACGACAGGCGGGACCGCGGGCGCGGCTTTCGCTTTCTCTCTCCGTGCCTTCCCCCTCGTGCGAAGCTCCCGAGTTTCCTCATCTCCCTTGCGCATGACGGCAAGGAAGAACCCTTCGCCCCGCGTCTTGTGCGGGAAGAAGCGGTAGACGGGGTCATCGTGGCGCAACGCACCGCTTACCTGCCACTCATCCCTCGTGGGGATGGCGAGCACTTCCGCCCCCAGATTTTCCTTTATGTAATGTATGTTGTCTTCGTCTTCTTCGGTGTTGTACGTGCAGGTGCTGTAGACGAGCAGTCCGCCGGGCTTCAGTGCATTCCATACGTCGTGGATGATGCGGCGTTGGCGGGAGGCGCATAGCGCGACGTTTGCCACGCTCCATTCGCCTGTGCTGTCGGTGTCCTTGCGAAACATTCCCTCGCCGGAGCAGGGCACGTCGGCTACGACGACATCAAACGCGTGCGTCAGATGTCCTATCTCCTCGGGGTCGTTGCTTGTGACGATGCAATTCGGATTACCCCATTTCACTATGTTCTCCGCAAGGATATTGCTACGGCTGCGTATCACCTCGTTGCTCACCAAAAGGCTTCCCTCGGGGAGGAGGCTCAAGAGGTGTGTGGACTTGCCGCCAGGCGCGGCACAGAGGTCGAGGCACTTCACCGGTCCGCTCACGAACGCACGTATCGCCTGCTCGAGGAACATCGACGAGGCTTCCTGCACGTAGTATGCTCCGGCATGAAACAGGGGGTCGAAGGTGAACGACGGGCGTTCATCGAGGTAATAGCCCGTCTTGCACCAGGCAACAGGCTCTGCCGCGAGAGCCCTCACGCCTTTGGCGGGGTTGATACGTATGCTGACGGGGGCGTCTGCCTGCAAGGCGGCTTCAAACCTTTCGTATGCTTCGCCTAACAAGGCTCGGGTGCGTGTGACAAATTCTGTGGGGAGTGACATCCTTTCCGTTCGTTTGTGGCAAATGTAGTAACTTTGCCGCAAAACAAAATTGCAATGCAAGCGTCGCTTTTCCTTATACCGGTCACGATAGGAGACACCGATCATCGCAGGGTCTTGCCGGAATATAACCGCGAGATAATCCTTCAGATAAAACATTTCATTGTCGAGAACGTGCGCACAGCCCGCCGTTTCCTGAAGAAGACGGAGCCTTCCATCGTGATAGATAGTCTGACGTTCCGTGAGCTTAACAAGCACACCTCCGCAGAGGATGTGGCAGGCTATCTCGCGCCGCTTGCAGAGGGCGAGCATGTGGGCGTCATCTCTGAGGCGGGGTGCCCTGCCGTTGCCGACCCGGGGGCAGACGTGGTTGCCATCGCGCAGCGCAGAGGCTATCCCGTCGTGCCGCTTGTCGGACCTTCGTCCATACTCCTCTCGCTGATGGCATCGGGTTTCAACGGGCAGAGCTTTGCTTTCCACGGCTACCTGCCGATAGAGGCTTCGGAGCGTACGGCAGCAATCAAGCGTCTGGAAGGGCGCGTCTATTCCGAGAACCAGACGCAGCTCTTCATCGAGACGCCATACAGGGGCAACAAGCTGGTGGAGGAGCTTGTCCGCACCTGCCGCCCGTCGACAAAGCTGTGCATTGCCTCGGACATCACCTGCGACGACGAATACATCCGCACCCGCCCCGTGAAGGACTGGGCAGGGAAAGCTCCCGACCTTAGCAAGAAACCCACGATTTTTCTCATCTATAAATAATCTCCCCATGGCAACATATCAGGCACACGAGACAGCCGTTATCGACCTCGGCTGCACGATTGGCGACGACACCCGCGTATGGCATTTCTCGCATATCATGTCGGGCTGCACTATTGGCAAGCGGTGCAACATCGGGCAGAACGTGGTCATCTCGCCCGCTGTCGTCCTTGGCAACAACGTGAAGGTGCAAAACAACGTGTCGGTATACACCGGCGTGACCTGCGAGGACGATGTTTTCCTTGGTCCGAGCTGTGTGTTCACGAACGTTGTCAACCCCCGCAGTGCCGTCTCGCGAAAAGACTGCTACAAGCCGACGCGCATCTGTCGCGGGGCAACCGTGGGAGCCAACGCCACGATTGTATGCGGGCACACCGTCGGGGAGTATGCCATGATTGGTGCCGGTGCGGTTGTGACCAAAGATGTCCCGCCCTTCGCCCTTGTCGTGGGCAATCCGTCCGTGCAGATTGGTTGGGTGAGCGAGCGCGGCAACCGTCTGTGTTTCGACGAAGAGGGCTTCGCCGTCTGTCCTGAGAGCGGCGAGAAGTATCATCTGAAAGACGGCAGCGTGACCCGCGTGGAATAACGCACCCCGACGGCATGAATGTGCCTTCTCCGCCGTCATTCCGCACTCCGCGCGGAATCTCATACTCTCCGAGGGATTATGACATGAAAAAGGTTACGGCTATTTAGACGTAGCATCAGGCCACTTCCGAGAGACAAGCAAAAGCCTTTTGCCTTCAAAGCATATAAGTTTTGCGCATAA
>CAVJTV010000092.1:0-9810 GCA_963652435.1 Desulfovibrionaceae bacterium
CGCCAGCTCCAAGCTCTTCAGCTCGCTGCGGTTGGCAAACGCCTCGTTTACGTTCAGCACAGCTTCGTCCGCCTTCACCGGGATATTGTCGATATTTTCATCGGCAAGAGAGAGAGGTTCCTCGAGCGACAGTCCGCATATCTGAGCCAAGAGCATACGCGACAGAGCCAGCCCGTTGTCCACCTTCGTCTGTGTCATCTCCGCCTCGTTCAGCTTCACCTTCACCGAGAGAGCGTCCGACTCCGTGGCAACGCCTTCCGCAACCATTGCCGTCACATCATCGTCCATCTTACGCAGCAGAGAGACGTAGGCATCCGCCAGCTTCTTCTTGTTTACCAGCGAGACGACCTGCCAATACGTTTCATCCGTCTTACAGATCACATCCTGCAGCTCCAAGTCGTTCATCGACGCCGCCAGATCGCGTGCATATTTTGTTATCTGATTATAGTAAACGATTTTCCCTCCCATGAAGACGGGCTGCACCAACGAGACGCCGCCCGTCCAAACGTTCTTCACATCCAAATGCTGCAACTCGTTCACCTCGCCCATAAGCTGAGTGAAAAGAGGAGTCTGAGCACTGCTACCGAGCGCAGGTCCCAGCTTTGCAGCCAAGGCTTCCATATCAAGAAGGTTGATGTCTTTCTGATTCCACAGATAGCTTCCCGAGGCAGAAAGCTGCGGGAAGTATTTCGTGAACGCCGCCTTGCGTTCCTCCTTCGCCGCTGTCAGCCTCTCGGCAGACATTTGCAACTCTTTATTGTTTTGAATTGCCAAGCTCCGACATTCTTCCAATGTCAGCGACTGCTGAGCGTCGGCATAACCGCAGCACACCAACAATCCTACTAATGCGATAATCCGTTTCATCCTTATTATTGTTTCTCTTTTGCACGTCTCTTTTTGTACGCGGGCAAAAGTACGGTCTTCCGGCGCAAAAGAAATGGTTTACATTAAATATATACTTGAATTTATTCAGCCAAAGGCTTACCGCTCAGACACCCCGGCTTAGTCCTCCAGGGTGAAGCTCTTCTTCCCGATAAGGTTGCCGTCGATGAAGATATCCACACGGTAGGTCCCTGGAGAAAGGAACTCCTCAATGTTCCAATACATCGTAACATGATTCTCCTCGCCGTCATACTCGATCAGCTTCTTCATCGAGTAATTGATGTCTTTACCTTCAAATGTGAAGACATCGGCACGGCTCTTCACCAGCACATCGTCGTCGGGCTTCATGATGCGCACATACACCATCTTCTCCCCAACCGGAGCGGTAATGTTTTTAGCCACACGAAAGTCGACCACAAAACGTTCCATCCTCTTTATCTTCTTCGCGAGCTTCCCGCGCGAGTTGACGGGGGTAACAGTTATCCCTGTAGCATCCAAACGGCTTGCGAGGGTGACGCGTTCGGAGAGTTTTTCCTTTTCTTTCTTAAGTGTGGCAGCCTGCGAGGTGGCACGCTGATATTTCTGCACGGCTTCCTTCTTTTCCACCTGCAGTTGTTCGTTTGCGCGGTTCAGCGAATCTATTTGGACAACGTAGCCGCGCATGATCTTACGCAGCGTCTCAAGTTCTTTCTTCAGACGGGCTATCTCTTTCTTGTTCGTCGCCTTCACCGTGCGAAGCTCTTCCATCAGGCGTTGCACCTTTGCCTGTTCCGTGGACAGGAGACTCATCAACGAGTCGTTGCCCACCTTAAACTGATAGCCTTCATATTGCATGGAAAGCTCGTTGAACTCGTCTTCGAGCGTCTGCTTGTCCAGGTCGTATGCCTCGACAAGGTCGTCGAGTTGTTGTTTCTGCTGATATATGTAGTATGCGGCTCCGGCGATGATCAACACAAGAACGACCACTGCCATAATCAGCATCGAGAGCTTATTTATTTCCTTCGTTTCTTTCTTTTCTGTTTCCATCGGGGGTTTTCTGAAAAATGAACGCACAAAGGTAATGCTTTGCAGTAAAAGAGCGGAAACAATCAAGTGCAAACTTTCTGCCGTCACAGACCGAGGTTTCGCGGATAAAACCGGGGGAAGAAACAGGCGAGAAAGGGCTATAAAAAAGAAAGGGTTGTCTCTCGACAACCGATCCTCATTGCTAACCTTAAATCTAATACCATGAAAAACACGCCGCAAATGTATGCGCTTTTATGTTGTAAAACATATTTCGCGTGCATAAATGATGCACATTTAGCATTATTTCATCAAAGGTCCTAACCGATTAAGAGACTACAACACAAAGCCCACGATCTCGCCACCCTTAGCGGGGTAAAAACAACGAGATAACGAGATACAGACAATGGCAATATTCCGGCGCATTATTGGACAATGCTGAAAACTTTCTCGAAAGTCTGCCAAGACAAGCACACGAAAAAATCCTGTATAATGTCTGGAGAGTGACAGGAGGTGAAAGATACAGTGAACTCTTTTAAGAAGTTGGAAAATTCCGAGATATGGGAGTTTCGTACTCTCCACAATGGGTTTCCAAGATAGAGAACGGGAAAAACCTCAGCTTCTCGACAATATCAAGAGCGTTCCGAGCTATGGGCTCTACGGCTAAGCCGGATTTCGGAACCCAGTCTTTGGCTCTTTGGTGAGTTTTCGTTACGGAGCACTCAGCGATACTTTCCGGGCATACGGAAATCGATACTGAGCACTCCGCGATACTTTCCGGGCATACGGAAACCGTTACAAAGCTCTCCGCGATACTTTCCGGGCATACGGAAACCGTTACTGAGCACTCCGTGATACTTTCCGGGCATACGGAAACCGTTACAAAGCACTCCGTGATACTTTCCGGGCATACGGAAATCATTACGGAACTCTCCGTGATACTTTCCGGGCATACGGAAATCGATACGGAGCACTCCGCGATGGTTTCTCAGCACTGAATAATCGTTACTGAGCACTCCGCGATGGTTTCTCAGCACTGAATTTTCATTACGGAGCACTCCGTGATGGTTTCTCAGCACTGAATAATCATTACGGAGCACTCCGCGATGGTTTCTCAGTGCTGAATTTTCATTACGGAGTGCTTTTTGATGATTTCTCAGTGCTGAGTATTGAAAAACGCTACTTTTGCCCCGCTATAAGTTCGTAAGGAAGGATTCGGAATATGATTGACCAGCCCACCATTGACAGGATACTCGACGCGGCAAACATTGTGGATGTCGTCTCCGAGTTTGTCACCCTGCGCAAGAGGGGGATAAATTATGTAGGGTTGTGCCCGTTCCACACCGACAAAAATCCGTCTTTCTACGTCTCTCCGGCAAAGAACATCTGTAAATGCTTTGCCTGCGGCGAGGGCGGCACAGCGGTTCACTTCATCATGAAGCACGAACAGATCGGCTATTTCGACGCCCTGCGCTACCTTGCCAAGAAATACAACATCGAGATAGCGGAGAAGGAGCTCTCCGAAGAAGACAAGAAGCTCCGCAGCGACCGCGAGAGCATGCTTATCGTCAATCAATGGGCACAGCAATATTTCACCTCCATATTGTACGAGCATGAAGAGGGGCGAACCGTCGGGCTGCGCTACTTTGCCGAACGCGGCTTTCGCGACGACACCATCCGTAAGTTTCAGCTTGGCTATAGCCTCGACCAGCGCGACGCGCTGTATAGGGAAGCCATAAACAACGGTTACAAGAAGGAATACATGGAGAAGACGGGGCTTGTCGTCGCCCACGAAAACGGCAGTGTGAGCGACCGTTTCCGTGGTCGCGTGATCTTTCCGGTACATACGCTGAGCGGGAAGGTGGTGGCTTTCGGCGGACGTGTGCTCAAGAAGGATGAGAAGACAGCCAAATATGTCAACTCGCCCGAGAGCGAGATATACCACAAGAGTAACGAGCTTTATGGCATCTACTTTGCCAAGAAGATGATCATGAAGGAAGACCGCTGCTTCCTCGTGGAGGGCTACACCGACGTTATCTCCATGCATCAGGCAGGGATAGAGAACGTGGTTGCCTCCTCCGGCACGGCGCTCACCAAGGGGCAGATAAGGCTTATCCAGCGTTTTACGAAAAACATCACTGTGCTCTACGACGGCGATGCCGCCGGCATAAAGGCAGCACTGCGGGGTATCGACCTCCTGCTCGAAGACGGGATGAACGTCAAGGTCGTGCTCCTGCCCGACGGCGAAGACCCCGACTCGTTTGCCCGCAAGCACAACGCCAGCGATTTTGCCAAATTCATCAAAGAGAACGAGAAGGATTTCATCATCTTCAAGACCAACCTGCTGTTGGGCGATGCCGGAAGCGACCCTATCCAACGCTCGTCGGTCATCAGCAAGATTGTTCAAAGCATTGCCGTCATCCCCGACAATATCTCCCGTTCCGTCTATATACGCGAATGTAGTGCGACGATGGAGATAGACGAGCAGGTGGTGCTCAACGAAGTAAACAAGATACGCCTCAGACGCGACAGGCACATAGACCCAACACTGCAGCCAGCCCCCTCACCCAAGCCGACGGAGCAAACCGGGCAACAGGAGACATTGCCGCAGGCTGCTCCACAGGAACAGCCGGACCGCTCGCCTTTCGAGACGCACGAACTGACGCTTCTCAGATATATCGTGCGCTACGGCGAACATCTGTTGTATGATTACATAGATGAGGAGACAGACGAACATGTCATGATGAGGGTTGCAGAGTATATCCGTTACGACCTTGAGCGCGACGACCTGACTTTCTACACCCCGCTTTTCAAGAAAATGCTCGACGAGGCTGCTGAAAAATGCAACGAAGAAGGGTTCGTAGCCAGCCGCTATTTCCTCTCCCACCCCGACCCTGAGGTAAGCCGTCTGGCAGCAGATCTTATCGGCGACAAATACCAGCTCAGCAAGTACCACAGCAAGTACCACGAGATAGAACGGGAGATAGACCGGCTGGACCAGTTCGTCATCCACGACATATACGCCCTGAAGAACGCCTATATCCTTCAGCTGATAAAAGAAGTGCAGCAGGAAATAAAGGCAGCTCAGACGGAGGGCAGCGAAAAGACGGTGATCTCCCTTATGGAGCAACTCACCGGTCTGAACGAGAAGAAAAACTCCTTGAGCAGAGAGCTGGGAGAACGTACAGTATTGAAAATGTAAACATATAATGTCTATGAACTTTTTGGAAACAGAAGATGTGGTGAAGCAATACGCCGGTCACCTCGCGCTCGACAAAGTCAGCATTCATGTGCCCGAAGGGGAGATATTCGGGCTTCTCGGACCTAACGGTGCCGGCAAGACAACGCTCATCCGTATCATCAACCGCATCACTGCCCCCGACAGCGGCACTGTCCGCTTCAACGGACGCGTCTCCCGTGCGGAAGACATCTATCAGATAGGTTACCTGCCCGAAGAGCGCGGGCTGTACAAGAAGATGAAGGTGGGCGAACAGGCCATCTACCTCGCCCAGCTGAAAGGTTTATCGTACGCGGAAGCCAAACGCAGGCTCACCGTATGGTTCGACAAGTTCGACATCATGCCCTGGTGGAACAAGAAGCTGGAGGAACTGTCGAAAGGTATGCAGCAGAAGGTGCAGTTCGTCATCACAGTGATACACGAGCCGCGTCTGCTTATCTTCGACGAGCCGTTCAGCGGCTTCGACCCCGTGAACGCGGAACGCCTCAAGCAGGAGATACTCGAACTGAAGGAAAAGGGGCATACCATCATCTTCTCGACGCACAACATGGCATCGGTGGAGGAGATATGCGACAATATCGCGCTGATAAACCGCTCGCAGGTGGTGCTCTCCGGTAAGGTTGCCGAGATAAGGAACCGTTTCCGTAACCGGACGTTCACACTCAGCCTCTCATCCGGCGGCGCACCCATCGAAGAGCCGTCGGACCTCTTCACCATCCTCTCGGAGAAGGAACAGAGCGGCATACGCCATCTGCAGATACGCAAGGCGGACGGAGTGAGCAACTCCGAGCTTCTCTCCGCCCTCTCCCGCAAGGCGGAGATACTCTCGTTCACCGAGGAACTCCCCTCCATGAACGACATATTCATAAACACAGTATCGGACATTAACCCCACACAGGCATGAACAAGATTGGACTTATCATAAAAAGAGAATATCTGCGCCGCGTGAGCAAGAAGTCGTTTATCCTGCTCACTTTCCTGACGCCGTTTTTGTTTGCCGCAATGGTATTCGTACCGCTGTGGCTGTCGACCTTCAAGAGCGACGAGGTGCACAACGTTGCCGTCATCGACGTAACCGGCAAGTATGCCGCCCTCTTTGAAGACACGGAAAACTATCATTTCATCCGTGCGGACAAGACCCTCGACGAATACCGCGAAGGCAAGGACAAAGAAATCTTCGCCATACTGAGCATCACCGACGACCTGCTCAGCAACCCCCGCGCCGCAACCATATATTCCGAGAAGCAGGTGCCATCAGAGCTGAGCCGCATGGTCAACCGCACCATCGGCAAACAGCTGGAAAGCGAGAAGATGGCATCGTTCAACATCCCCAACCTTGAGGAGATTATCAGGGAGAGCAGGATAGACTTCGACATACAGACCATCAAATGGAGCAAAGACGGCGGGGAAAGCACTTCGTCGGCAACCGTGGCTTCCATCGTCGGGATAGTGTTTACCACCATCATCTATATGTTCATCATGATATACGGAGCTATGGTGATGCAGGGAGTGATGGAAGAGAAGACCAACCGCATTGTCGAAGTGATGGTCTCGTCGGTACGCCCGTTCGACCTTATGATGGGCAAGATTATAGGCATAGGCTTTGTCGGCTTGACACAGGTGTTCCTTTGGGCAATCATTACCGCCGTGCTTGTGACCGCAGGGGGCTTCGCCTTCTCCGGCGGCAGTGCCGACACCGCAGCATTGCAGGCGGCACCTGCTGAGAGCGACATCATGGGTATCATCCATTCGATCAACCTTGCGGACATAGGCATCTCGTTCGTTGTCTACTTCATCGGAGGTTACCTTCTGTACGCCTCCCTGTTTGCCGCCATCGGCTCGGCAGTCGACAACCAGGAAGACACGCAACAGTTTATGATGCCGATCATGATACTTATGATGTTCGCCTTGTATGCCGGAATATACAGCATGGAGAACCCCGACGGACCGCTGGCTTTCTGGGGCTCGATGGTCCCGCTCACCTCGCCGGTCGTGATGATGATACGCGTTCCGTTCGAGATACCGCTTTGGGAGAAGCTGGTATCCGTCGCATTGCTCTACGCCACGGCTTTCGGCATCGTGTGGCTCTCTGCCAAGATATACAGGGTCGGCATCCTCATGTACGGCAAGAAACCGAGCATAAAGGAGATGATGAAATGGATAAGATACAAATAGGAAATATGGAACCCGCTACCCTCTCGCTCATACTCAGCCGCCACGGAGAGACGGAAGAGAACAAGCTGCATATCATGCAGGGGCAGATGCCCGGCCATCTCTCTGCGCTCGGCAGGCAACAGGCTGAGGAGCTTGCCGACCGCCTGGAGGGTGAAGACATAGATGTGGTTGTGTGCAGCAATCTCCTGCGAAGCTACGACACCGCCATGGCCGTTGCCCGCAGGCGCGCACTCGAGCCTGTCGCCACGCCTCTGCTCAGCGAGATGGACTGGGGCAGCTACACAGGGAAGGCGGTTTGCGAGATGGATTTCAAGAAGCTGCCGGAAGGCGTCGAGAGCCTCGAGGCGATATACAAACGGGCAGGCGACTTCCTCCGGTATCTCAAGACAAACTTCTCCGGCAAGCGAGTTCTGGCAATCGGGCACGGCGGGTTCAACCGTGCCATCATCGCACGGATAGAAAACAGGCAGAAGGAAGACATCCTCCTTCTGCCCATCATGCGAAACACGGAATGTCTGCGTTTCACTATCTAAAACGAGTATGTCCCCCTGTCACACCTGCGGCTGCACGACACAGAACGTGCCGGAGGCTTTGCTGACCAGCTTGTCGTCGCAATAGATTTCACATTCGCTGAAGTGTACGCGGCTTCCTGCCTTGATAACCTTGCCCTTTGCAATCAGTTCCTTACCCCAGGCTGCTCTCAGGAACGACACATTCAGCTCGGCTGTGAGCACATCATGGTTGAGCGGAGTCACCGTATAGGCGGCAAAGCCGGCAACCGTATCCGCCAAAGCCGCCAGCACTCCCCCATGCGTCACGCCGCAGTACTGCCGCTGCTCTTCTCTCAACGGCATACGCGCCTCGACGTATCCTTCCTCGACAGTGGTAAACTGCACCCCGAGATGGTTCACATAAGGGTTGCCCTTCACCCTCGTAATCATCCTTTCCTTTACTTCCTTGTCCATCGTTCCGATATGGTTTTATCACAGATCCAGATGCCAAAGCGTTTCGCCGTTTGCCTTGAGCACGTTAAGAGTCATCTTCTTCCCTTTCTTCTGAAGCACCATGACCGTCGCCTTGTCCGTCTCGGGAGCACCGCCAATCATAACGGGGAAGCTATTGCCGTATTCGCCGTCTTTGGGATAGTAGGCATACCGGTGGGTATGTCCGTTGATACATATATCGAACGGTGCCTTCGCAAGAAGTCCGCCCCAAAGCGTGCGGCAAGGATTGTATTTGTCCACATCCTTACCAAACATCGACACGTGATGGATAAGCACCCGCTTCGCTGCCTTCTTATAAGGTTTGCTCTTCAGTTCATCCTTGAGGAATCCTATCTGTGCTTCGCGGAGGGCAGTAAAATCGTTCAATCCGGAATATTCCTGATTGCCGTCGGGCTTGTCTTCTCCGCAGTCGAGCATGACAAAGCGCGTATCACCCCAGTTGAAAGCCCCGTATGTCTTGTCGCCAACATAATCGAACAGACTTCGAAGACCGATAGAATAAGCATTACGTATCTCGTGGTTACCGCGCAGATAGAACACCGGTATTTCCGATGCACCGACGGTCTCGTTCAGCTCGGAGAGGAAACGGGTGGCGTCGTCGTGGTTCGCGGGGTCGTTGATGCAGTCGCCGTTGAAGATAACGAAGTCGTAGTTCACGTCTTTCACCTGTTCATATAGGGCTCGAAGCGTCTCGGAGTGTTTGTGGAGGTCGTTGAAGATGATAGCCGTAAAATCATCGGCAGAGGGTGTCGGCAGACGGAAAGTATAGAAATCGGACACTGCCGTTTCGCCAAACACTTTCTTGTATGCCTCATACTTCAGCATCTCTTTCGAGCAGATGCGGTAGTAGTAAGTCTTCCCCGGCTCTATGTCGTTCAACCGGATTTTGTTCTGTATGCCGTAGCAGACCACCTGTCCGTCGACAACGGTGCGTGCCTGCTTGAGATTGTTCTTGTCCGTGCCATACTCCACCCAGCTGTAGGTCGGCACCGTGGTCTGCCACATCACCGTGATGCCTCCGCAGGTGGGGTTCTGCAAATAAGGCTTCGTGCGGAATATATTGTCTGCGCCCACACCGTCGTACGTCACTATGGTAAACTTACCGTCCGCTTTCGGTTCTTGTGAATAGAGATTACATAATGGCAGCAACATAAGGGCTGCTGCAAACAATCTGCTTTTGTGTTTCATGTGTTTCATATCGTTTTGATGTTAATATTTTCGCGTGGCAAAAGTACTGATTAATTCTAAGGGAATAAATACATACATTTGCCGCCCGAAAAACAGAGAGGAAACAATGTCGCAGATAGCTCCACTCATCTCGGACCTGGCAGTAATACTGATTTCAGCAGGGCTCGTCACCATTTTATTCAAGAAGCTAAAGCAACCGGTCGTGCTCGGCTATATCGTTGCGGGAATCCTTGCAGGACCGGCGATAAAGGGAATCCCCACGGTATCTCTTTACGCTGATAGTTTCCATTATAGGCTTAAAGGTCGTATCTTCCTGAATGA
>CAVJTV010000093.1:0-9801 GCA_963652435.1 Desulfovibrionaceae bacterium
ACTCTGTATTCCTATCGGGTATAGCATAAACGGTTCCTCCCTTTTTAGTGTTTGCTTGCAAAGGTAGAGTTTTTACGCAAAAACACCTTTTCATGAATAAGACAGTTCGCTTAAGACACGTTCTGTTTAATCCACCAATCGATCATCCGCCGAGCCAGACTCGGCTTCCGTGGAAGCTCAGGAAGGTTTTCTTTGGTAAAGAAATCCCCCGAACTCAGTTCATCATCCTGAAGACGGATCGTCCCGCTGACATAATCGGCTATGAACCCAACCATAAGATTGCTCGGATAGGGCCAGGGTTGATTTCCGAAATAAGAAATATTCGTAATCTCCAACCCTGTTTCCTCCATGACTTCTCTTCTCACACATTCTTCTAATGTTTCCCCCGTCTCCAAGAAACCGGCAACCAAACCATAAAACGTTCCTTTGAAGTTGCGGGCATGAACCAGCAAAATTGCATCGCCTTTACGTATCAGCACCAATATCGCCGGCGACACAGCCGGATATATCTCGTATCCACAAACAGGACATTGTTTGGATATGGTCGTATGGAGGACTGTTTTCATGCCGCAAGCAGGGCAGAAACGGCTATGCCTATCCCAATAAACCAATTCGTATGCCTTTCCTGCCACGGCATACAGTCCTTCGTCCAAGAGGTCGTATGATGCCCGAAGCCCCATAAAAAGGAAGTCGGGTATCTCTTCCGGCAAGGCATCCACGGTTGCCGCCCGGCAGGGCGCACCCTGAAACGGATACACCTCCAATATGTTTTCTACCGGCACAGGAGAAGCTACACTGCAAGGGATCGTATAAGATTCTCCTTCTTTCTTTAGTAGCAAACTGTCGCCAAAGAACACAAACCAATACACGTGCGTATCATTCGAAGTTGTCATCTCCTTTTATTTTTGAGGTTGTGCAGACATTTCCAGTTCCAAACGACCGCCGGATGTGACCACGCTGAAGGGAATACGCAACCCATCGAGAGCCTTTCCGTTCAATATCCGTTTTCGTACGTAGACGTTTTCCTTACTGTTTCCCTTCGTCTCGATAACAAACGAGCCACCTTTATAATATGTATCACTCAGCTGTATGGTTATCTTGTCGAACATAGGACTACCCACGGAGAAAGAGGGTTCGGAAGCAGACAGTCCTGTAATATCGAAAAGCCCTAAAGAGGAAATCACGAACCATGCGCCAAGCTGCCCCTGATCTTCGTCCTGCCCATAGCCATAACCATGTATTCCATCAGTCCCGTAAAATTCGTCTAAGATAGCTCTCACCCATTTCTGGGTCAAATCCGGACGACCGGATTCATTAAACAGCCATGATATATGCAGACATGGTTGATTTCCCTGATTATACAAAGTCTGCAAGCCTGAGAAAGCATCAATCTCCATTCCGCCACTGAATATCTTTTTCTGCGAAACGAGAAAGATGCTATCCAGACGTTGATTAAAAACATCTTTACCCATCTTCCTGATCAGCGTCTTGGCATCATGAGGCACATAGAACGTATATTGCCAAGCGTTCCCCTCTTGAAATCCGCGCCACACCTGCATAGGATCGAAATGCTCAATAAAACGTCCGTCTTCTGTTCTAGGGCGAATCAGATTCAGATCAGAGTCATAGATACGTTCCCATCCTTTCGACAGGTCCATGAGCTTCTCATAATCGTCGGTCTTACCCAGACTTTTTGCCATCTGAGCAACGGCATAAGCTCCGAAAGAATACTCCAGCGTATGCGAAGCCGAAAACATCCATGCTTCGTCAGCCCCTGTCCCCGTGTCGAGATGAGGCACATAGCCATACTTCACGAATTTGTCCGTATCCAGCTTACCCGCACCCATCGGACGGTCCTCGCCATCCAGTTCGTTCTTTCGAGCTGCGGCATAGCCTGTCTCCACTTCAAAATCACGTATGCCGCACTGATAAGCGGCTGCAATCACATTTCCAAGTTGGTTTGTTCCCACTCCTGACACATAGCGGCTGCAAGCAATACCGTCGGCAAGCCACCCCGCATCCTTGTAGACCTGCAGATGTGTACTCACATAATCAGACAGGTATTCCGGATAAGCCAGTGCCCAAAGCTGCACCAAGTTCCACTGCCCGCCCCAAATACCATCGGTGTTATAGAAGGAGAATGTAGGCTTCCCTTCTTTCAAAGGTATTTGTCCGCAGGTCCCGTCGTTGCGGGGATAAGCTCCATTCACGTCGCTTGCCAGTCCGCGACCCAACACGGCATGGTACAGACCTGTGTAAAACTTCACCTTATCTTCCCGAACCGGAGTCTCAACCCTGATACGACCCAGATACTCTTCCCATGTCTTACGGGAAGCCTCGCGAGCCTCGTCAAACGAAAGCCGCCCGTTGTTTGTTTCCGTCTCCCTATTCAAACGTGCATTTGCCACGGAGGTGTACGACAAACCGACCTCCGCAGTGACACTTTCCCCTTCCGATGTTTTATATGTCAGATAAGCTCCTGCCCCGACACCACGGACAGTGCGCGACCCGTTTTGCGCCTTCTCGCCGATGAAAGTGCCGAACGAGTCCGGCTTTCGGTCTATTCGGGCAGAGAAATACATGGTAACCGTGGCACCTGCCTGATACTTCTTGCTGTATTCCGGAAGCGTCGTCACCCAACCTTCCACCAGACCATCGTCCGTAATGACAACCTCGGCATCCTGTGCCGGTCCGCTATCCCCCTGCCTATTGCCTATGTCGAACAATATGCGGCTACTCTCGCTCTTCGGAAATGTGAAACGCTGATATGCGACGCGCTTCGTTGCCGTCAGCTCGGCTGTTATATTATAGTCTTTCAACAAAACGGAATAATAACCTGCAGTGGCAACTTCGTCCGCATGATCGAAAACCGAACGATAGCCCTCGCCGGAAGAACCCACCGCTCCGGGTACGGTCTTGAGCTCTCCTACCGTTGGCATCAGCACAATGCCGCCCACCTGAAACTCGTGCAGACACGGAAATCCCTCTATCGACGTATCCCTGTAATCATATCCGGTAGCTTCCCAACCCGACTTGTTACCCACATGAGCATTGGTTGCCGGAGCCGGTTTTGCCAGTCCGAAGGGCAACGCCCCGGGAGTAAAATGAAACCAGCGACAATGCGCCGTTCCGACACGCGGCTCCACATATTGCACAAGCGACTCTTCTTCTTCGCACGTCGCCCGTTGCGAAGAAGAACATCCCGCAAACAGACCTATTCCCAAAGAAAGGGATATCACTCTCAACCTCATTTGTATCATTTTCACGAGTTCGTTTTTATTATGTCAATAGTTATTCAATATCTCATTCAGCATGCCGATCATCTCGGCTGCCGACAGCTGAGTCGCAGCCAGACCTTCGGGGGTAAACAGAGAGACCGTCTTGTTCAGCTTCGCAAGGCGGCTGCCTGTCAGCTCTTCGCGAAGGATTCGAATCTTCTCGGCATCTTGAAGACCTTCCACAAGGCGTTCGAAACGGATGGAGCTGCGCGGACCGGGGTATATACTATACGTATCGCCGGCTGCCCATGTGCGGAAGCGGGAGTCGCGTAGTGGATCTTTCGTCCAACTGTTGACAGCCCAACGCAGGTAACCGTCGTAGCCACCTGCCACGGCATGCAGGATTGTCCACGTGGCTTCCGCAGGGTCGGAAAAGGTGAAAGTGTTCGGAAAAGTTTCCGCACAACAGGTATAGACGGTGCTGATTTGTCCTTTACGCTCGCGTTCCGCCTTCACGCTTTCCGGAAACTTATGTCCGTAGGGAATACTCAGATAATACAGGTCGGCTTGTATCTCTTCATGATAGTTGCCTGCCAGTGTAATCTTGAACTCCGGGTCGGCAGCTTTGATCACCTTGATAGCTTCGCGCATGGCATCCATCGGACGCTCGTCCATTGAGATGGCAGTCCTTTCGAACCAGCCTTTTGCACGCAGGTGGCGGGAGAAATCTCTCAGGAAAACGCCCCAATAGTCGGCATAGGCAGCATCGCCCGGAGTGGCTTCGACAAAGAGGACACGGTTTGTTGCCTGGTCAAAATAATCGAAGCGGAGAGCCCACGGTATCATGGTGTAGCAGCTGATTGTGCCGTCGATACCCACATCGTTCAACATAAAGTCTACCCACTTGTCGAAGATGGTGTAATCGAACACCCACGTGCCGTCGAGCTTTTTCATACGGAACACCATACTGTCGAAATGATCTTCCGTCTGCCCTGCCCAGGGCTTGTGCATTATGCTGGCGGTGATGGCGCGTTGCCCTGCGCTCTCAAGCATTTTCATCAGCGGGCGCATGGCATCGAAATGCTCCTTGCTCCAAAGCGGCACATTGTAGTAACGAGCCACGGCGTACGGGTTTTGCCAGAGGTCGAGATGAAACTTCCAGTCTTTCGGCTCCGGCAGCGTGCGGTCAAGCACATCTACCTCCACCTGAAGGTTCATCGGAGGGAAGTTACTGCCGGAGACTGTCAGCGTCCCGCGATATTTCCCTGCGCGGGCATCGGAAGGCACCCACACCTTCATCCATATAGGCTGTGTAGTGCACGCTTCAATGTCGCGTATCTTCACAATGTCGAGCACATCGGCAACGATGGAAGAATCCCACTCCGCCTTGTTCTCTCGCCTGCCGCAACCGCTCGTGCGCTCTTTGTTCAGTTCGTCGGTCATGACGTAGCGGACGAAGTTGGTTGTGACCGCCGACGACGGGATTACGGAAGAGCCGTTCTTCAGGTCGCTGACGCTGATGGTGGCACCCGTAAGGCTGACGTTCGTCCATAGCACCGCCTGCGCGTTGACGCGCTCGCCTTTCCAGGCTTTCGCCCTCCAGCGGGAGGTTTTCCCCACGGCTGGGATGCTCAGTTTGGGATAGCGCACATCGGTACTTGCCCAGCTGAGCTGGGTCGGAGACGTGAGCTTGCTCCATGCTTCCGCGCCGTCGTGCGGCTTGGTGTCGGTCAGTTCTGTGTAGTCGCCTGCCACGTCCGGTTGCTGCGCGTAGCCGGTTGCCCCAATCGTGAACAGGGCACAAAGGATAAGAATGCTTCTCATATATGATTGCTTTAGACGTTAGTTTCGGGGCGTAAAGATAGAAAATATGAGTAACTTGCGCGCCGAATCCAATCGATGTACAAACAATCATGAAAGACTTTCTACTGGTGCTGAAGCGGTTCGTGCCGCCTTACAAGAAGTATTTGGTCCTGACAATCCTGCTGAATATCCTCTCTGCCATCCTGAACGTGTTCTCGTTTACGCTGCTGATACCCATCCTTCAGATCCTGTTCAAGCTGGACACCAAGGCGTATGAGTATATCCCGTGGAGCACGGAGGGTGTGGGCTTGAAAGATATTGCGGTCAACAATTTCTACTACTCCGTGACGGAGCTTATCGCCAGCTACGGGGCAAGCCTGACGCTGCTCATACTGGGTCTTTTCCTTGCATTCATGACGATGCTGAAGACAGGAGCTTACTTCCTGTCGTCGGCAACGATGATACCGATCCGCACCGGAGTGGTGCGCGACATACGCAATATGCTTTATGGGAAGATACTCGACCTCCCGCTTGCTTTCTTCTCGGAAGAGCGCAAGGGCGACATCATGGCACGCATAAGCGGCGACGTGCAGGAGATAGAAACGTCTATCATGAGTTCGCTCGACATGCTGTTCAAAAACCCTGTCCTTATACTTATATATTTCGGGACGCTGATTGCCGTGAGCTGGCAGCTGACACTCTTCACGCTCATCGTCCTGCCGCTCATGGGATGGGTGATGGGCACTGTCGGGAAGAAGCTGAAGCGGAAATCGCTGGAGGCGCAGAGCCAGTGGAGCGACCTCATGTCGCAGATGGAAGAGACGCTCGGCGGCTTGCGCATCATAAAGGCATTCAATGCCGAGAAGAAGATGAACCGCCGCTTCACGGATGCCGACGATACGTACAGGAGCACCATCAGCCGCGTGAACACCCGCCAGCAGCTGGCGCACCCGATGAGCGAGTTCCTCGGGACGATACTCATCGTCATCGTCCTGTGGTTCGGCGGGACGCTTATACTCAACGACAACTCGAGCATCGACGCACCTTCGTTCATCTTCTACTTAGTGATGCTCTACAGCCTTATCAATCCGCTGAAGGAGTTTTCGAAGGCAAGCTACAACATCCCCAAGGGGCTGGCGTCGATGGAGCGCGTGGACAAGATACTGAAGACGGAAAGCCCCATCCGCGAGCCGGCAGTGCCGAAGAAGGTCGCCCTCAACCGTTCGATACGCTACGACGGCGTGTGGTTCAAATACCAAAGCGAATGGGTGCTGAAAGACATAAGCCTTGAGATTCCCTGCGGGGGGACCGTTGCCCTTGTCGGCCAGTCCGGCTCGGGGAAGAGCACGCTTGTCGACCTCCTGCCCCGCTTCTACGACGTGGACCGAGGGAGCATCACGATCGACGGCACGGACGTGCGCGACGTGGCGGTCTGCGACCTGCGCTCGCTGATGGGTAACGTGAACCAGGAAGCGATACTCTTCAACGACACGTTCTTCAACAACATCGCCTTCGGCGTGGAGGGGGCAACGCCGGAGCAGGTGCAGGAAGCCGCCCGCATTGCCAACGCACATGCGTTTATCATGGCAAGCGAGAAGGGCTACGACACGAATATCGGCGACCGAGGCGGCAAGCTCTCCGGCGGACAGCGGCAGCGCATCAGCATTGCCCGCGCCATACTGAAGAACCCGCCCATACTTATCCTCGACGAAGCCACCTCGGCTCTCGACACGGAATCGGAGCGGCTCGTGCAGGAAGCCCTCGAGAACCTCATGCGCAACCGCACGACCATCGTCATTGCCCACCGCCTCTCCACCATCCGCAGTGCCGACGAGATATGCGTGCTGCACGAGGGGGCGATAGTGGAGCGGGGAAGGCACGAGGAGCTGCTCCGCCGTGGCGGATACTACAGGCGGCTTTGCGACATGCAGAGCTTCTGACCGGAGAGAGAGAAGATAGACATCATCATTATTTATCAACACACAACACTACCATGAACATCATTCAACTGAAGGAAACAAGGCGGGGCATCCTCCGCCTCTCTGCCGCCGCACTCCTGGCGGCACTCACGGCGTGCGCTCCGAAGACAGAGAGCGCAGATGCGCAGCTGGCGTATCACTTCGACCGCCCTGCCGACATGTGGGAAACGACCTTCCCGCTGGGCAACGGCCGCCTCGGGATGATGCCCGACGGAGGTATCGGGCGCGAGAACATACTGCTCAACGAGATCTCCATGTGGTCGGGCAGCAAGCAGGACACCGACAACCCCGAGGCGGTGCGGTCGCTGCCCGAGATACGCCGCCTGCTCTTCGAGGGGAAGAACGACGAGGCGCAGGAGCTTGTCTACCGCACCTTCGTGTGCAAGGGCGAGGGCAGCGGACACGGTGACGGTGCAGACAAACCGTACGGCAGCTACCAGCTGCTGGGACACCTCGTGCTGCAATACGAATACGACGACACCTGCGCGGTGACGGACTACCGGCGCGAGCTGCGCCTCGACGATGCCGTTGCCACCGTCTCATTCCGGCGGGGCGCGACCGCCTACTGCCGCGAGGCGTTCACCTCCTTTGCCGGCGATGTCGGCGTGATACGTCTCACGGCGGACACCGACCGTGCGCTGAGCTTCAGCATATCGATGAACCGTCCGGAGCACTATGCGGTGAGGACCGACGGCGGCGACCTCGTGATGGCGGGGCAGCTGCCCGACGGCGTTGACACCGCCGTGATGAGAGGCAACAGGTATGCGGCACGCGTGAGGGTTGTGCTCCCTCGGGGCGGCACGCTGAGGGAGGGCGACAGCACGCTGACCGTCAGCGACGCTTCCGAAGCCGTCCTCCTCGTGAGCATGGCAACGAGCTACAAGAACGAAGGCTACGAGGAGATGCTTCGCACCCTCCTCGCCGAGGCGGAGAAGAAAGATTACGCCACACTCAAGAGGGAGCACACCGACGCTTTCCGCTCGCTGTTCTCGCGCGTCAGCCTCGACCTCGGCAGCACGGGGCGCGAAGCCATGCCTATGGACGAACGCCTCGAGGCTTTCCAAAAAGACAAAGACGACCCGTCGCTGGCAAGCCTCTACTTCCAGTTCGGGCGTTACCTCCTCATCTCGTCGACGCGCCCGGGGTCGCTGCCGCCCAACCTGCAGGGGCTGTGGTGCAACACCATCCATACGCCATGGAACGGCGACTATCATCTCAACATCAACCTGCAGATGAACCTCTGGCCCGCAGAGCCGACGAACCTCTCCGAGCTGCATCTGCCGGCGGTGGAATGGATCAAGCAGCAGGTGAAGAGCGGCGAGCGCACGGCACGGGTGTTCTACAACGCCCGCGGATGGGTGACGCACATCCTCGGCAACGTGTGGGAGTTCACTGCCCCGGGCGAGCACCCTTCGTGGGGCGCGACCAACACGTCCGCCGCATGGCTCTGCCGGCATCTCTACGAACATTATCTCTACACCAAAGACAAGGAATACCTGCGGGAGGTGTATCCCGTGATGAAGGGCGCGGCACTGTTCTTCACCGACATGCTGGTGCGCGACCCGCGTACCGGCCACCTCGTGACAGCCCCCACGACCTCGCCCGAGAACGCCTTCATCATGCCCGGCAGCAAGGGCAAGGAGGTGTATGTCTGCGCAGGCTCGACGATGGACAACCAGATCGTGCGCGAGCTGTTCACCAACACCATCGCGGCAGCCGGCACGCTCGGCGTGGACGATGAGTTCTGCCGCGAGCTTGCCGACAAACGCTCGCAGCTGAGGCCGACAACCGTCGGTCCCGACGGGCGCATCATGGAGTGGGCTGAGCCTTACGAGGAGGCAGAGCCGCACCACCGCCACGTGTCGCATCTCTACGGGCTTCACCCGGGGACGGAGATCTCCGTGGAGCACAGCCCCGCGTTGGCGGAGGCTGCCCGCAAGACGCTCATTGCCCGCGGCGACAGGAGCACGGGATGGTCCATGGCATGGAAGATACTCTTCTGGTCGCGCCTTCGCGACGGCGAGCATGCCTTCGCGCTGCTTGCGGACCTGCTGCGCCCCTGCGTGGAGAGGGGGACGAACTACGCGAACGGCGGCGGCACGTACCCGAACCTCTTCTGTGCGCACCCGCCCTTCCAGATCGACGGCAACTTCGGCAGCTGCGCCGGCATAACGGAGATGCTGCTCCAGAGCCACGAGGGGTGCATCAACCTGCTCCCCGCCCTGCCTAAGGCGTGGGCGGACGGCTCGTTCCGGGGCTTGCGGGTGCAGGGCGGAGGCGAGGTGTCGGCACGCTGGGAAGGCTGCCGCCTCACGGAAGCCGAGCTGAAAGCCACCGCAGGCGGCACGTTCCGCATCAAGCTGCCGGAGTATGTCGGCAAACTGAGCATTACCGTAAACAATAAGGCGGCGTCGCTCCCCATCGCGGGCGACGCACTGACGGCGGATCTCAAATCGGGCGACATCCTCCGCCTCGCATTAAACAAATGAAGTAAGAAAACAGGGTAACGGGGCTGCGCCGAAGACGTGCGCAGCCCCTTTTTTGTCTCACCGTCACTCTTTGCCTTCGGAGGATGAGATTCCGCCGTTGAGCGCGTATATATAATAGGAACATCATCCGAAAAACCTTGATTGTTTCGTAACCGAAACAATCCCTTAATTTTTACCGCAGAAGAAATTAGAAAAGTATTTTTTTCTCTCGTCATGGCGCGATGGACCTGGAAAAGCACTTTTCTACCTTCGTCGCAACATGATGGGACAGAAAAAGCACGGAGCAGTTGGAGAAGGTTCCCCCCCCGGGGG
>CAVJTV010000094.1:0-9715 GCA_963652435.1 Desulfovibrionaceae bacterium
GTGGCTGTTCACGCTCTGTGCGGTGGCGGTGCTGGCTCTCGTGATGGCCGTCTCCTTGCTGCTCGTGCACCGGACGGCACACGCCAATCCTGCGGAGAACCTGCGCAGCGAATAACGCGCACCATAAGGACGCAATTCACATACTTCTTGCGTCGACCCTGCAAGTCCGTTCAACCGGAACTTCTTCCCAAAACATATATATCTTTTGGGCGAAACATATATATCTTTTGCCCGAAACATATATATGTCTTTTGCGAGCCTGTCGGTAAGGACCTTCCCCCCCTTCAGTATTTACCTTCCTGAAGCGGCGATAAGGTCCGATATTCTACCGTTCAGCCGGTCTTCTGACAGCAGCCGTTCCAAGGTTATGTGCATCCGGTAACGCCAGTAGTGGTTGCTCTCGGCAGGGACGTTGATGCGTTCGGATTCATAATCCTTCCTCTTCACCTCGTCGTCGGTGGCAAACCAATCTTGAAGCGGTATGACGGCAAGCATCGAGTTTGCCTCCAAATGGCGTGCGACTATGCTTGTGGCTATTTCCGAAGAGCACTCCCCGGGGGCTTGCCCCTCCATGTGCAGCACATCATTGTAGTAACGCTGCGTCTTCTCACGGTCTTCCTTCCACCAGCTGCGAAGCGGCGACATATCGTGCGTCGATGTTGTGCAGACGGAGTTGTACGGCAGGCTATGCATATCCGTAAACTCACACATTGGGCTTTTGGGCATCCGCTCTATCTCAAGGCTGAGTATCTCGAGCCTGTTCATAACCTCGGGCACGGAGGCGGGTATCATCCCCAGGTCCTCACCACACACCAACATATCGGTACATTCCGTCAATGGTGTCAGACGACAAAGAGCCTGTTCTTTCCAAAAGTCGTTGTGGCGGTGATAGAAGAAGTCCCAATACATCCGGTCGAAAGCATACTTGTCCGCAGCACTAAGCTCACTATACATATATGAACGACTTGCGGAGATACGGGGGTGGAACTTCTCCCTTTCCTTTCCGTCACGAAGGAAAAGGACTTCGTTGGCAACAGTAAACAGACCGTTCCTTATCCGCAAAGAAGTTTCGTCCGTCTTCCCCGCAAACAAAGCGTCTATCTTCCGTTGCGTGTCGCAAAACGGCTTCAAGACAAAATGATTGGACGACGACTGTGCCAGATATGTCCCTTCCACCTCTTTTGCCATGTCACCGAACAACTCGGGGAGAAACCGGCGGTTGATATGCGGCGTTGTAAACCGAGCTTCATTGAACACCATGCCATACCGTTCTATCTCTCCCTTGGTAAGAGGCAGAGCCGGATTGAAATGACCGCAAAGCCCCTGGATATACTCAAGCGGGACTTCCCATATACGGAAGAAGCCCAATATGTGATCTATACGGAAGCAATCGAAGTAGTCGCCCAACTTACGGAAACGCCTCTTCCACCAGGAGAAGCCGTCTTTCTCCATCACGTCCCAGTTATACGTGGGAAAGCCCCAGTTCTGACCGTTCACGGAGAAGTCGTCGGGAGGTGCCCCCGCCTGACCGTTCATGTTGAAATACTGCGGCTCTGTCCACACCTCAACGCTCGTCCGGCTCACCCCGATAGGCAGATCGCCTTTCAAGACAACGCCGTTCTCACGGGCATAATCGGAAACAGACTTAAACTGTCTGTGGAGCACGTATTGCAGGAAATAGCGGAACGATATTTCCGTATAGGCTTCGCCATCCTCCGAGCAGAGTTTACGTATAAGCGATGGGGTATATGTCGCATACTTGCCCCACCGACTGAAATCCGTTGTTTTGTACTTATCACGCAGATAACAATAGGCTGCGTAAGGAACAAGCCAAGTCCGGTTCCGGTCAAAGAACTCACGGTATTCCAAAGTAGACAAGAGCTTCTGCCCTTCCTCTCTGAAGAACTCACGGCAGTAGGCAACCTTATATTTCACCACCGTCTCGTAGTCAACAGAGTCCTTCGCATTCAGCTCCTTTTGTTTGGTCTTATAGAAAACCATACGACCGGCATCCTTCAGATCTCCCATCTGCCACAAACAGATATACATCGGATGGAGGGCGTACACTGAGATGGCACTATATGGGTAAGAGTCCGTCCACGTATGGGTAGTGGTCGTATCGTTCATCGGCAACACCTGAATAATACGCTGACGCGTCTTCTTCGCCCAATCGACCAGCATCCGCAGATCTTCCAAATCGCCTACACCAAACCCTTGCTCCGAGCGTAGAGAAAACACGGGAACCACAGTCCCCGCACACCGCCACAAGGGCAGGTTGTCACGGAAATACAGATCGGATATTATTACCGTCTCCCCGCATTTCTGTTGAGGCAAATCCACCCTCCGGTTTTCATTCTCCTCCCAATACAAAGGGATGTGTCGGTCGTTGTCGTATACAAGGAATTTGTATTCCAACGGATACGTAATGTCATCCGCATCGAGGTCGATATGCCAATCAGGAAACGCATCGCAACTAAGCCTCAACGCTTTGTCGGGCTGCCAATTCCCCAAACACTCCTGATTGCCGGTGATGATGACGCTTTGCGACTTTTCCACACGAGGGGCAGAAACCTTGATGGTAAGCCTCTTTCCGCTTTTTACGATCCTTTCGTGTGCGTCACAAGGATGAGCAAACCAACTTTTGGTAAAAGCCGAAGAATAAAAAGCCTTGTTTGCCGGACGTATCTGCCAACAGTCATACAAGATGTAATGATTTGAATGACCTCCGAACGCTATACAATGATTCTTCTCCCACTCTTCGAATATGTGTTTGTCGCCAACACTTAAGAAATAGCGATACTCTATTGTCTCTATAGGCAATGCCGGTTCTACCTCAAGCTGCCAATTCCCATCCTCCTTATAGCTCATCTCTTTTGCCAAAGCAGGATTCCATAAGCCAAGCTCAGGGATAGAGCCAACCACACACAACCTCTGACCCCAAACAGTATGGAAGTTTATGTTAAAGGTGATTTTCATCTGTACCCTCGTCTACCTCCGCTCGCCGGCTCATCCGCACCTTGATGCTCCGCAGTTGGTACAGATCAAACACCCTTCTTGATAAACAAGGGTTTCCAAACCACAGTTCGGACATGTCTGCCCCTTCACTGTCGAACCGTTCGGCAAGTATTTTTTCAAAGCACGTTCAACACCGTTTTTCCAGGTATTGATCGACTCATCTTTCAAGTCCATTCCCTGAACCAACTTGAGGACTTGATCGATAGGCATACCATAACGCAACACACCGGAAATCAGCTTGGCATAGTTCCAAAATTCCGGATTGAACTTCCCGTCCAAACCTTCAATGGTCATCTTATAACCACGTTTGTTCTTAAACTGGAAATCGTAATGCTTCTTTCCGTCGTCATCATAGCTCTTGATAATCGAACCTTTGGATACGTTCTTTGGCAACATGATTCCTTCTTCATCATCGGCAAGACCCGTAAAGATTTCATACGGACGACCATTAAGCAAACCGACAAAAGCAATCCACTTCTCTCTGTTGTTTTGGAATTTAACCACATCGGCATCCAACTCACGCGGACGTTTGGAAACGATTATCGGCGGTTCCATACAATTACAATCGCCTTTCTTTTTCTTGTCGGTCGACAACAATACGCCGGATCGCGAACCATCACGATAGACAGTACAACCCTTACAGCCACACTTCCATGCCTCGACATACAACTCATTCACTAACTCTTCCGAAACATTGGCAGGCAGGTTGATAGTCACACTGATGGAATGATCCACCCATTTCTGGATACGTCCCTGCATACGAACTTTCTGCAACCAATCCACATCATTCGATGTCGCCTTATAATATGGAGATTTAGCAACCAGTTCATCAATCTCTTCCTGAGTATACTTCTTGGTTGCAGAATAGCCGTTGGCTTGCATCCAATCGACAAACTTATGATGGAACACCACGTATTCCTCAAATGCATCTCCCGTCTCATCCACAAAATCCACACGCGCTGCAGCATCGTTCGGATTCACTTTCCTACGACGCTTGTATACAGGAAGGAACACCGGCTCAATACCCGAAGATGTCTGTGTCATCAAGCTGGTTGTTCCAGTCGGAGCAATGGTCAGACACGCGATATTACGGCGACCATATTCCTTCATATCAGCATAAAGCTCCGGATCGGCATCACGTAAACGATTGATAAACGGATTTTTTTCTTCACGTTTAGCATCATATATCTCAAACGCACCACGTTCTTTTGCCATCACAACCGATGAACGATACGCTGCCAACGCCAACGTTTTCTGAACATTCTCTGCACATTCCGTAGCCTCTTCCGTTCCATAACGCAACCCCAATGCCGCAATCATATCACCTTCAGCCGTGATACCAACGCCCGTACGACGTCCCTGCAATGTTTTCTTCTGTATCTTTTCCCACAAATGACGTTCCGCCGATTTCACCTCCATTGATTCCGGGTCAGAATCAATCTTCTCCAATATCTTTTCGATCTTCTCAGACTCCAAATCTATGATGTCGTCCATGATACGTTGCGCCAATGCGACATGTTTCTTGAACAAATCATAGTCGAAATAAGCATCTTCTGTGAATGGATTTACAACGTAAGAATACAGATTGATTGCTAACAAACGACAACTATCATACGGACAAAGCGGTATTTCCCCGCAAGGATTCGTGGAAACTGTGCGAAAACCAAGATCGGCATAGGAATCAGGAACCGATTCACGAAGGATAGTATCCCAAAACAACACTCCCGGCTCAGCAGACTTCCACGCGTTATGAATAATCTTTTTCCACAATGCCTGAGCATCTATTTCTTTCACCGTTGTCGGTTCGTTCGAGTCGATCGGGTATTGTTGCGTATATTGAGTGCCATTGATCACAGCATTCATGAACTCATCATCAATCTTCACCGAGACATTGGCTCCGGTCACTTTGCCTTCTGTCATCTTTGCGTCAATAAAAGACTCCGAATCCGGATGTTTAATCGACACACTAAGCATCAGCGCACCCCGACGTCCATCTTGTGCCACCTCGCGCGTTGAATTGGAATAACGTTCCATAAACGGAACTAATCCCGTCGAAGTCAACGCCGAATTTTTCACAGGAGAACCCTTCGGACGAATATGTGACAAGTCGTGTCCGACGCCTCCGCGGCGTTTCATCAGTTGAACCTGCTCCTCATCGATACGGATAATTGCTCCATACGAATCTGCCATCCCGTCCAACCCTATGACAAAGCAATTGGAAAGCGAAGCAATCTGGTAATCATTCCCAATCCCCGTCATCGGGCTTCCCTGAGGAATGATGTAGCGGAAGTGGTCAAACAAGCCGTAAAGCTCCTCTTCAGACAGCGGGTTCGGATACTTCTTCTCAACGCGGGCAATTTCGCTTGCCAACCGGTGATGCATATCCGCAGGAGTTTTCTCATAAATATTCCCGAAAGCATCCTTCAACGCATACTTGTTCACCCACACCTTAGCTGCGAGTTCATCTCCTGCAAAGTATTCCAGTGAAGCCTTATAAGCCTCATCAAATGAGTAAGTTTTATGATCCACGACAATATAGTATTATAACAAACCTAACTTCTAAGCTTCACTTCTATCTCCTCCACAGAAGAACGGAACGTCCTGCTCGTCTCTATCTGATCTTTAATTGTCTTGCAAGCATGCAACACCGTCGCATGATCTCTCTTACCTACAATCTTACCTATGTGGGAAAAAGAACAATCTGTGTATTTTTTGGCAAGATACATTGTTATCTGTCTTGCCTGCACTATCTCCCGTTTTCGGGAATTCGTCTGAATAGCCTCCTGATCCAATTTGAAGTAATCGCAAACAATCTCCTGAATAGTCTGGACAGAAAGTTTTTTCTTTTCCAAATGCACCGCCTGACCAACGACACGTTTAGCCAAAGGCAAATCAATCTCCTTATTATTGATGAGCGCATTCGCCATCAATGAGACAAGAACACCTTCCAAGTCACGAACATTCTCCGTCACATTATTCGCAACAAAATCGAACACCTCGTCCGAGATATCGACTCCATCGTGATTTATCTTATTCTTCAAGATCTTTTTTCTAAGATCCAAATCAGGACGACACAACTCTGCAGTAAGACCCCATTTCAAACGGGTAATCAATCGTTCCTCCATGCCCTGCAAATCAACCGGAGCCTTATCCGAAGTAAGGACCAACTGCTTGCCTAACTGATGAAGATGGTTGAAGATATGGAAGAATGTATTTTGCGTCTTGTCCATTCCAATCAGTTCTTGTATGTCATCTAACAACAAGACGTCGATACTTTGATAAAAATTCAAGAAGTCATTCGTCGTATTCTTGCGAACTGCATCAGTGAACTGCACGCGGAACAGATGAGAAGAGACATACAACACTCTTTTCTCCGGATATAACTCGCGAATACGAATTCCGATGGCATGACACAGGTGCGTTTTACCAACACCGGATGGTCCGAAAATAAACAACGGATTAAAGGTCGTTTTCCCTGGATTTTCAGCAACAGCCTTACCCGCCGTACGCACCAGCTTGTTGCTTACACCTTCAAAATAGTTGTCGAAGTTGTACTTGGAATTAAGTTGAGGGTCTAAATCCTGCGGCGCAGCCTGTACAAACGGATTCGAAGCTTTGCTCACTTCTTTGGAAGCAACCTTTCCAGCCATCACAGAACCATCTTCCGTCGGATAATCCACCGTGCCACCTGTCGTCTTATCCACCATAACACGATAATTAAGCACCGTACCCTGACCTATCACGCGATATAACGTAACCTTCAGAACACTGACATACTTTTCTTCAAGATATTCATAAAAGAACTGGCTCGGCACCTGAATCGTAAACCTGTTATCTTCATAAGACAACGGAACGATTGGCACAAACCAAGTATTGAACGCCGCCTCCGGCACAATGTCCTTTATGACAGCAAGGCATCTATTCCACAATGTCTGATATTCGGTCTGCATGATTTTTTTCTCAATCTTTCAACTATACTCCTTTTATCCTTCTCGACCGCAAAGTTTGAGCATTAAATCAGAAAAAAAAAGTACCCCAATATTTTGTCCTTTCAAATGCCAAATATCCATTTTACTTTCAAACAGTTATAAAAACCCAATCTGATTCATAGATATTTAAGTACACACCCTCTCGCGAAACATTTGTTTCAAGGCTCTTCCCATAATCCACTCAATCCAGCCGCACTTTATGTAAAAACGGTATCCGCCAGAAGTTATCTCTCAATAATTAAAGACGTTATATCGGCACGAAGAAACATCTGCACAAACTTCTTATAAATTGGACGTATTCCAAATAATAAAGGCTCACCCGACAACCCCTTATTAAAAGACAGAGAAGTGGACATACCTCTTGGGATTCTGCTTCAAATCCAACAACAAACGGGATGCATTAAGCATCGTACTATCTATATTCAGGTATAAACTTTTATCATTCAACAGCAGACCTATGGTATTATCCTTTCGGTTCAACTTGTCGGTTGTAAGCTGCAGGTTTGCCACCGTTGCATTAATTGAATTGACTGTTGTAGCGAGGTCCAAATCCTTCAGATTCGCACTCACCTCATTGAAATTACCGGTTATAACCTTCAAGTCGGAAACGATTTCAGGAACATCGTGGCTGAGCATACTATTCAGTCTGTTGGTTGAAGCTTCCAAATTACCGGTAGTTTTCTCGATATGATCCAAAGACTGGGTTATTGCAGGATGATTGATCAGAGTCTGCAGCCCTCCCAATATGGAATCCAGCTTGGGAAGAAGCACTTCCACCCCAGGCAAGATTTTCTCCTGCACAGCCTGCATCATGTCTTCCCCCGTCCGTCCCTCGATAATAGCCCCAGGTTTCAAGTATTCCTTCACGTATTTATTCAGATGGATGTGCAATTCGCCTCCACTCAAAAACGTCTTCACAATAGTTATATAGCTTCCCGTGGTCAGTCTCATTTCGTCGTCGAGGCTAATTTCGACAGTTATCTTTCCTGTATTCTCATAGTCATAAGCAATACTTCTGACCAACCCAACCTTAAAACCTTCAATATAAACGGGACTCGACACAGTCACATCCTTCACATTATGGAACACAACGAAATAATGATTTACCGGTTTGAACAGATTTATCCCCTTCAGATAGTTTATCCCGAAATAAAGCAACACCAAGCTGATAATACTCACAATCCCAATCTTTGCTTCTTTGGTCAGTATACTTTTCATTCCTCTCCGATTATATGTTTCATTCAATTTTCACCTTTTTGCCATCCCTAAAGGTTACGATAAACGCATCCTTGAAATCTTTGGCAACCTCACGGCGCAACTTTCTCGCGACATCAAAATCAGTTGTCTCTCCGTATGTGTATTTATAGATACCGTTTTCCACGAAATAATCCACGTTTTTATATCCTTTGAACGCCTTCGTTCCCTGACGAAGTTTTCTGTCGGAGGTAAGAATCTGCACCTTATACACAATCTTGCCCGACGTACCCGCTTTCGTTTTGACCGCAGCCGAAGTCTGTCTCTCATCCTGCGGCGCAGGCTTCGCCGCAACATCCGCTGACGCC
This sequence comes from Desulfovibrionaceae bacterium, assembly GCA_963652435.1. Classification (GTDB taxonomy): domain Bacteria; phylum Bacteroidota; class Bacteroidia; order Bacteroidales; family Tannerellaceae; genus Parabacteroides. Next base: position 8,567 of record CAVJTV010000094.1, read on the forward strand.
GTCTTTCCCAACGCTTCGCCTTGCTTCCGGTCATATTGTGTCTTGTATCTTGTAAAGGCTTCAGACAGGGCATTCACCAATTTCTTTTGCCCCTCAGACGACTTCATAAAACGCTCCTCGTCTCTGTTCGAGATATATCCCAACTCCACCAAAACACTCGGCATACCGGTCTTCCTCAAGACCAAAAAGCCGGCTTGTCGCACACCTCGGTCTACCCGCCCGGCAGATGCGAAGTGTTTCTGTATCTCCGAGGCAAAACCAACGCTCTGCTCCATATGCTTATTCTGCATAAACTCGAAAATAATATACGATTCCGAGACATTCGGATTAAAGCCCTCATACGTTTGCTTATAGTTATCCTCCAACAATATAGCAGAGTTCTCACGCTTAGCCACAGCGAGATTCTCCTCCGAACGCGCCAAACCCAACGTGTATGTTTCCGTCCCACGAACCGAACTTCCCCTCTTCACCGCATTTGTATGAATGGAAATAAAAAGATCCGCTCTGTTTCGGTTTGCGATATTTGCACGTTCATCTAACTCTACAAAACGGTCGGTCTTACGGGTATATACAACCTTTACATCATCGTGTATGGCAGAAATCTTTTCTCCCAATTTCAACGCGACCGAGAGATTTATTACCTTCTCATCAATAACCGATCCTCTGGCTCCGGGGTCTTTTCCGCCATGACCGGCATCAATCACAACAACAAACGTCTTCTCCCTTGCCTGAAGCACAGGCAAAAGCAAAAACAGTCCTACAACTATACTTACATTCAGAAAAAAAGACCTTGCCACCGTACTGTTGTCTTATGCAAATCGATGGCAAATGTAGTGCTTATCCCGCAATAACCGACTTCTTCGTTCTGCAAACAACGTAGGAGCGCGGGTTACGCCATCTGCCAGCCGTCGACGGTGCGAGTGTCGGACGAGAAATTGATGCCGAGCTTGATGATTTGCTTGCCGGAGGTAAGGAACGGCTTGTCGTAGCCCTTCTCCTCGATCTGCTTCAACGCAGTCGCGGGGTCGAGGTCACGTTTCAGCTCGATAATATATACGTATTTGTCGGTATCGAAGACAATATCTATCCTGCCATTCGAGGTGTGGTACTCCGTCTTCACGTACAGCCCCATCATCTTCAGCATTATCG
>CAVJTV010000095.1:0-9625 GCA_963652435.1 Desulfovibrionaceae bacterium
AATACGAAAGTAGGGGGTAAACACCTATTATTAGTATTTACCTCCTACTCGATTTATATCTTATGCTTTAGGGACTTTCGAGATTTTCGGGCTTTTCGCGAGGGCACACAAAAAAAGCTACCCGTCGAAAGATCGGGTAGCTTTCAAGCTGCGGAAGCGGGGGGATTCGAACCCCCGGTACCCTAACGAGTACGTCAGTTTAGCAAACTGGTGGTTTCAGCCACTCACCCACACTTCCGAGACTCTTTTTAACCTCCTCTTTTATGAGAAGAGCGACGCAAAGGTATGCCTATGTTTTAAATAAACAAAGCATTTAGAGCCTATTTTTCCACAAAAAGACATTACCTTCGCTGCCCGTTCTGATATTCAATATCTTATTAAACAGGGGATGAAGAGGTGTTTGCAGGGAAAGTGTAGGATAATTATCGGGGTTATTGCTCTTTTAGTCATTCTGGTTGGGGGCGTGTGTTTCTGTGCGTACCGCATGGCTTGGGTTCCGAACTTCGAGGTGAAAGAGACAACATATATATATGTAGACGGAGAAAAGGATTTTGAAGCTCTTTGCCGTCAGCTTACCGACTCGTCTCTCTGCACACGGATAAGCAGTTTCAAACGGTTGGCAGGACTGATGCACTATCCCGATAATATGAAGACCGGACGGTATGCGGTGTTGCCGGGGATGAGCAATATACGCCTGTTGGATAATCTTCGTCGGGGACATCAAGTAGCCACACGTCTTACGTTCAACAACATTCGTTCGAAGGAAGACCTTGCCGAGAGGTTGGATGCTCAGTTGATGCTGCGAGGGGAAGATGTCCTTTGTCTGCTCAACGACACTGCATTCTGTGCCTCGTTGGGCTTCACTCCCGAGACAATCACGACGATGTTTATCCCAAATACCTATGAAGTGTATTGGAATATATCTGCGGAAAAGCTGATGCGGCGTATGAAGAAGGAGTACGACTCTTTCTGGAGCATTGCACGGCGGGAGAAGGCAGCAAAGCTGGGCTTGACGCCTATTGAGGTGTCGGTGCTTGCCTCCATCGTGGAAGAAGAGACGGCGGTGGCAGACGAATACCCTATTATTGCCGGTTTGTATCTCAACCGCCTGCATCGCGGCATACCGCTGCAGGCAGACCCGACGGTGAAGTTTGCCGTGGGGGATATTACCCTTCAGCGTGTTTTGTTTGAACATCTGGAGGTCGACTCGCCTTACAACACCTATAAGCACACCGGCTTGCCGCCGGGAGCTTTGCGCATCCCGAGTGTCAGAGGCATTGATGGCGTCTTAAGCCCCATGGAGCATCGCTACCTATACATGTGCGCCAAAGAAGATTTCTCGGGAAGACACAACTTTGCCATAACACTTGCGGAGCATAACCGTAATGCAAGCCGTTATCAGGCGGAGCTTAACAGAAGAAAGATTAGATAAGGTTTTTGACTACAGTTGGGGCAAAAACTGTACCTTTGGCTGCCAGTATGACTGGAAAAATCCAATAAAGAGAACAAATACACATGGAGAAACAACTGTTTTTAGGGGACGAGGCAATAGCACAGGCTGCTATTGATGCCGGCATTTCCGGCGTATATGCCTACCCCGGTACCCCTTCGACTGAGATTACGGAATATATTCAAGGTTCTGCCGTGGCAAAAGAGCGGGGTGTGCATAGCCGTTGGAGTACGAACGAGAAGACGGCAATGGAGGCTGCGCTTGGAATGAGCTATGCAGGGAAGCGTTCGCTCTGCTGCATGAAGCATGTGGGGCTGAATGTGGCAGCAGACTGTTTTATGAATGCTGCCCTGAGCGGTATCAACGGCGGGATGATTATTGTCACTGCCGACGACCCTTCCATGCACTCTTCGCAAAACGAGCAGGACAACCGCATGTACGGACGTTTCGCTATGGTCCCTATGCTCGAGCCTTCTAACCAGCAGGAAGCCTACGATATGACATACGAAGGATTTGAACTTTCAGAAAAACTGGGCTATCCTATCCTCATGCGTATCACTACACGTATGGCTCACTCCCGTGCCGGCGTGGTGACGCGGCGGGCGAAAGAGGAGAATACGGTAAACTGTCTGCCGGATGGTCGCCAGCGTTTTATTCTGCTTCCTGCTTTGGCACGCAGGCGTTTCAAGGCATTAATAGAAGTACAGGATGTGTTCACCAAGTCGTCTGAAAGCTCGGCGTACAACAAATATTTCGATGCACCGGACAAGGAGCTTGGTATCATTGCCACAGGCATTGCTTTCAATTATTTGTCGGAGAATTATCCGGAAGGGTTCGAGCATCCCGTCCTTAAGATAAGCCAATATCCACTACCTCGTCGGCAGGTTGAGCAGATTGTAGGTGAATGTCGTGAGATATTGGTGCTGGAAGAAGGTTATCCTGTAGTGGAGGAACAGCTGAAAGGCTTCCTTAGCAAAGGCATTACGGTGCACGGTCGCTTGGACGGCACATTACAACGCGACGGCGAGCTTACGCCGGATGCCGTTGGCAAGGCGTTGGGCAAGGAAATACGCAGTTATTATGCTGTGCCGGAGGTTGTGGAGCAACGTCCGCCTGCACTATGCCAAGGATGTGGTCACCGCGATATGTATGAAGCACTGAACGAGGTGCTCGCGGAATATGACAGTCCGAAGGTGTTTGGCGACATCGGTTGCTATACGCTCGGAGCATTGCCGCCGTTCCGTGCAATAGACACGTGTATTGATATGGGCAGTTCCATCACGATGGCAAAGGGTGCTTCCGATGCCGGTGTGTACCCTGCCGTGTCGGTGATTGGCGACTCCACCTTTACTCACTCGGGCATGACGGGACTACTGGACTGTGTCAACGAACAGACGAACATAACCATTGTGATTTCCGACAACGAGACAACGGCAATGACCGGCGGACAAGACTCTGCAGGAACAGGGCGTTTGGAGTCGATTTGCGCAGGCATAGGTGTTGACCCTGCTCATATCCGCGTGATGGTTCCGCTGAAGAAGAACTACGAAGAGATGAAGGCTATCATCCGCGAAGAGATTGGGTATAAGGGTGTGTCTGTCTTGATACCGCGCCGTGAATGTGTTCAGACATTAACAAGAAAGAAAAAAGCAAGCAAGAAATGAAAACAGATATGATACTCTCGGGCGTAGGAGGGCAAGGAATCCTCTCTATCGCTGCCGTTATCGGAGAAGCGGCTTTGAAGGAAGGTCTGTATATGAAACAGGCAGAAGTGCACGGGATGAGTCAGCGTGGGGGGGATGTGCAGTCGAACCTGCGTTTGTCGGATTGTCCCATTGCTTCCGACCTTATCCCCAAAGGGCAGGCAGACCTTATTGTGTCGCTCGAGCCGATGGAGGCTCTTCGCTATCTCCCATATCTGAAGGAAGACGGATGGATAGTGACCAACTCACAACCCATTGTCAATATTCCCAACTATCCGGAGATGGACAAGGTGAACGAGGCTTTGAGTAAGTTGCCGCATAAGGTCGTGTTGGATGTGGAAGCTATTGCCAAAGAGATTGGCTCCGTCCGTGCAGCAAATATCGTTATGTTGGGGGCGGCTACTCACTTTATCGGTATCGGTTATGATAAGATAGCGGATGGCATCCGCCGCATCTTCTCGCGTAAGGGCGAAGAAGTGGTGGAAATGAACCTTAAAGCATTGAAAGCCGGCTACGACATGGCTCAAAGCGGGAAATAAACAAGACGTTGTTTCGCTTTATGCAGGGGAGAGTCGTTGTGTCTTTATTGGTGCTGATTGCCCTAATCGTCTTGTTGTTTATGGGTGGTTTGATATATGGCTCTGTCGACATCCCGCTAAAGAGTGTTGTAGACATCCTCTTGGGGAAAGACTGCGGTCGTGTGGCATGGCAAAACATTGTCCTGCAATCGCGTTTCCCGCAGACAGTGACGGCATTGCTTGCCGGAGCTTCGCTTGCCACAAGCGGGCTGTTGCTTCAGACACTCTTCCGCAATCCGTTGGCAGGTCCGTCAATCTTAGGTATAAGCGATGGGGCAAATCTCGGTGTGGCTGCCATCATGCTCTACTTTGGCGGGTCGCTTGGCACCGTCACGGGACTGCCTATCGGTGGTTATCTCGCAGTTATCATCGCAGCCTTTGCCGGTGCGGGTAGCATCTTGGGCTTGATCATTTGGTTTTCGGCAAAGGTGAGAAACAACGTTATGCTCCTTATCATCGGGATTATGATAGGCTATATGGCATCTTCCTTGATTTCCGTGCTCAACTATTACGCGTCGACCGACAAGGTGCATGCCTTTGTCATGTGGGGGTTGGGCAATTTCTCGGGTGTCTCGCTTATGCAACTGCCCTACTATCTCTTTTTCTCGTTTGTCGGTCTCATTATGGCAACCCTGCTGGTAAAGCCTCTGAATGCTTTGTTGCTCGGAGAGATGTATGCTGCCAACTTGGGGGTGAAGATAAAGAGAACGCGTATCGCGATACTCTTTTGTGCAGGTCTGCTGACCGCTACGACAACAGCCTTTTGCGGTCCCATCTCGTTTATCGGTTTGGCTGTTCCGCATATTGCCCGCCTGATGCTCGGATCGTCGAACCATAATATGCTTGTGCCGGTGACAATGCTTACGGGGACGTGTATAGCCTTGCTCTGCAATATGCTTATGACTGTGCCCGGGGCAGGCAATATCCTGCCGCTTAATGCCGTGACCCCGATGCTGGGTGCTCCTGTCATCATATATGTGATTGTAAACCGTAAAAACATCCAATACTTCGACTGATGAAAGCGCGGCAGCCTGTGATAGAAACAAACCGTCTCAGTATAGGCTATCTGCTGAAAGGCGGCAAACGAAGGGTTGTCCACGAGGGGTTGGACCTCTGTCTTCACTCCGGCGAAGTCACCTGTCTGCTTGGTCTTAACGGGGCAGGTAAGTCGACACTGCTGCGTACACTCTGTGGCTTCCAGCCTCCGCTGTCGGGCGAGATACGACTGATGGGAAAGCCGCTACGGTCGTTTTCGCAGAGCGACTTTTCCTTGACGGTGGGTGTTGTGTTGACAGAGAAGACAAATGCCGGCGGGATAACTGCGGCAGAGCTTGTTGCGCTGGGTCGTCATCCATACACGGGGTTCTTCGGAGGACTGAAGGAGCGCGATAGGGAGATTGTCCGTTGGTCGCTGGAGGCTGTCGGCATTGCTCATAAGGCGCAGAGCTACGTCTCCGAGCTGAGCGACGGCGAACGGCAGAAAGCCATGATTGCAAAAGCTCTTGCCCAAGAGTGCCCTATTATCCTGCTCGACGAGCCGACAGCCTTTCTCGATGTCACCAGCCGCATAGAGACTATGGTGTTGCTTCATCGTCTGGCGGTGGAACAACGGAAAGCCATCCTGCTGTCGACCCACGACCTCGACTTGGCAATCCAGATGGGCGATTGCCTGTGGCTGCAGGAGAAAGGACGTCCGATGGCATGCGGCACACCCGAAGACCTCATATTGAGCGGTGTCTTTGCTTCTTTTTTCGGAAAGGATGGTATCACTTTCGATGCCTCCTCGGGGAAGCTGAATGCAAAAGCCCCGACGAGTCCGATAGGTGTGGAGGGAGATAGGCTTGTTTCCTACTGGGTGGGGAATGCACTTGTCCGCAACGGATTTCTTCCCGTGTCGCCGAAGGAGGGCGAAGCGAAGGTGCGTTGCCTCTCTTCAAACACGCTGCAGCTCATTTTGCCCGACGGGAGAGTAAGGGAACTGAATAATGTGGCATCCCTTGTAGAAGCTGTGAGAGAAGAAGAGGGGTGTACGAAAAGTAAAACTATCAAGTGAACTATGGCAAATGAAATAACTTGGCGGTTGGAGAACGAGAAGGTCGGTCGTCTGCTATTGGAATATGCTATTCCGGCAGTGATCGGCACAATGGTGAACTCGCTGTATAATATAGTAGACCGTGTCTTTATCGGTCAGGGTGTCGGTGCACTGGCAATAGCCGGACTTACGCTGACGTTCCCTATTCTGCTTTTCCTGCAGGCGTTTGGTATGCTGGTGGGGCTTGGTGCTGCGACGCGCGTCTCCATCCATTTGGGGCGAAGAGCAAACGACATGGCGGAGAAAGTGCTCGGGAATGCTTTCACGCTGACGTTTATCATCACGCTCGCGACGGTGCTTCCCTGCATGATATGGATGGACGAGCTGCTGCTGGCGTTTGGCGGCAGCGAGCAGACCATTCCCTACGCCAAAGACTACCTGTATATTGTTGTCCCCGGGACTATCCTCACCTCGTTGAGCTTCGGCTTCAATGCCGTCATGCGTGCCTCCGGCTATCCCAAGAAGGCGATGTATACCATGATTATCGGGGCAGTAGCCAATGTCGTTCTTGACCCGATATTCATCTTCTGGTTTGATATGGGCATTGAAGGGGCAGCTGTTGCCACACTCATCTCCTTGATGCTTAGCACAGCCTTTGTGATGAACCACTTCGTTCAGAAGGACAGTGTTGTTCGTTTCCGCAGGGGGACGTTCCGTCTTGAGAGACATGTCGTGTGGAATATCCTGACCATCGGCATATCGCCGTTTGCCATGCAGATGGCAGGCAGCTTGGTGGTCGTTATCCAGAATTACGCACTGAAGATATACGGCGGCGACCTGGCACTCGGAGCAAACGGTATCATCTCCAGTGTCGGGATGTTGCTGGTCATGCTCGTTATCGGCATTGCGCAGGGGATGCAGCCTATCATCGGCTTCAACTACGGGGCGGGGCATCATAAGCGTGTGCAGGAGACTTTGCGGATCGTTATCATCACGTCGACCGTCATCATGGGGGCAGGATGTGCATGCAGCATTGTGTATCCCGAGATAATTGTCCGTGCCTTCACCGGCGATCCGGCGTTGATAGATGTGACGGCAAACGGTCTTCGCCTCAGTCTGCCGGTGTTCGTGGTGGTCGGCTCGCAGGTATGTATAAGCCAGTTTTTCCAAAGCATCGGCATTGCATGGAAGGCGATGTTCCTCAGCTTGAGCCGCCAGTGTCTGTTTCTCATACCGGCTCTCCTGGTGTTTCCGAGCATCTGGGGGCTTGATGGTGTGTGGTATGCCTCTCCGTTCTCCGACTTCATCGCCGCCGTGACGGCTTGGGGCTTTTTGTGGTATCATATCAAAAAGACGAATTTTGCTACCGAATAAACTTAATAGCTACGACTATAATGAACAAGATTGTAAGTAAAGAACATTTCTCTGCCGGTGTCGTGAAGCTGGAGGTGGAAGCTCCGCTTATTGCCCGTTCACGCAAGGCAGGGCATTTTGTCATCGTGAGAGTTGGAGAGAAGGGCGAGCGTATCCCTCTGACCATTGCTGGGGCGGACACCGAGAAAGGAACCATCACGCTGGTGGTGCAAGCCGTCGGCGATTCGTCGCGGAAGATTTGCGGCCTGAACGTGGGCGACTGCATCACCGACCTTGTCGGTCCGCTGGGGCAGGCTACACACATCGAAAAGGTGGGGACGGTGGTATGTGCCGGAGGAGGCGTGGGCGTAGCTCCGCTGCTGCCCATTGTCGAGGCATTCCATAAGGCAGGCAACCGCGTGGTTGTTGTGCTGGCAGCCCGCACGAAAGACCTGATAATATTAGAGGAGCAGATGAGGGAGAACGCCGACGAGGTGATTGTGATGACCGACGACGGCTCTTACGGCACGAAGGGATTGGTGACCAACGGTGTAGAGAGCGTGATCGAGAGAGAGAAGGTGGACCTCTGCGTCACCATCGGTCCGGCAATCATGATGAAGTTTGTCGCTGCGCTTACAAAGAAACACTCGATACCCACCGTGGCATCACTCAACACCATCATGGTGGACGGCACGGGCATGTGCGGAGCCTGCCGCATTACGGTAGGGGGCAAGACGCGGTTTGTCTGCGTGGACGGACCGGAGTTTGATGCCCACCAGGTCGATTTCGACGAGATGCTGATGCGTCTCAATGCTTATAAGGATGTAGAAAAGAAGTAACCACAAAGAAGAGACAAATGACAACAGCAGAACTGATAGCCGCCCGCCGCTCCGAGCCTTGGAGGGAGGAGCTGCGCAAGAGCAAGAAGAATAAAGAACGCACGGAAATTCCCCGTGTGAAGATGAACGAACTCGATGCCGAATACCGAAGCCACACGCGCACAGAGGAAGTGAACCTCGGTCTGACCAAAGAGCAGGCAATGACGGAGGCGCAGCGTTGCCTCGACTGCGCGAACCCCACATGTATGGAAGGTTGCCCGGTAGGTATCAATATCCCGACCTTTATCAAGAACATCGAGCGGGGAGAGTTTCTCGAAGCTGCCAAGGTGCTGAAAGAGACGAGTGCGCTGCCGGCAGTGTGCGGCAGGGTATGTCCGCAGGAGAAGCAGTGCGAGAGCCGGTGCACACACCTGAAGATGAACAAGCCCGCCGTTGCCATCGGCTACCTGGAGCGTTTCGCTGCCGACTACGAGAGGGAGAGCGGCAATGTCTCCGTGCCGGCGGTGGAGCATAGGAACGGCATCAAGGTGGCAGTGATAGGCTCAGGTCCTGCGGGGCTGTCGTTTGCCGGCGACATGGCAAAGCGCGGGTATGAGGTGACGGTGTTCGAGGCTCTGCACGAGATTGGCGGTGTGCTGAAGTATGGCATCCCCGAGTTTCGCCTTCCGAACAAGATTGTGGATGTCGAGATAGAAGGGCTCCGCAAGATGGGCGTGAGGTTTGTCACAAACTGCATCATCGGCAAGACCCTCAGCTACGACGACCTGCACGCGGAGGGTTTCAAGGGCATCTTTGCTGCCAGCGGAGCCGGACTGCCCAACTTCATGAACATACCGGGCGAGAACCTCATCGGCATAATGTCGTCGAACGAATATCTCACGCGCGTCAACCTTATGGACGCAGCCAATCCGGAGAGCGACACGCCCGTGCTTCAAGGCAGGCGGGTGGCAGTCATCGGGGGCGGCAACACGGCAATGGACTCTGTGCGCACGGCTCGCCGCCTCGGGGCAGAGCGGGCAATGATTGTCTACCGCCGCAGCGAGGAGGAGATGCCTGCCCGTGCGGAAGAGGTGAAGCATGCCAAGGAAGAGGGCGTGGAGTTTATGACCCTTCACAACCCGATTGAATATATAGGCGACGAGAAGGGGCGCGTCCGTCAGATGCGCCTTCAGAAGATGGAGCTGGGCGAGGCAGATGCTTCGGGCCGTCGCCGTCCGGTTGCGGTGGAGGGTGCCATCGACACTGTTGATGTCGACGAGGTGATTGTCAGCGTCGGCGTCTCCCCCAACCCACTTATCCCGCATGCCTTCGGCGGATTGGATGTAAGTCCGCGCGGGACAATCGTTGTCGACCAGGCTTCGATGCGCTCCTCACTTCGGGATGTGTATGCCGGAGGGGACATTGTGCGCGGAGGTGCAACGGTGATCCTTGCGATGGGCGACGGGCGCAAAGCCGCCGCAGCGATGGACGCTGCACTGCAAGAAAAACATATTTAGCCGCCGGAGGAAGTCTGTTCGCCCGCGTACAAAGTTCAAAAACGCGTTTTCGGGGTCCGTTCGCCGGCGCACAAAGTCCAAAATCCCGTCAGGAGGTCTGTGCACGCGTGCACAATGTCCAAAAACGCTCGGGGAAGTCTTTGTCACGGCGACAATCTGACAAAATGTCCGTTT
>CAVJTV010000096.1:0-9489 GCA_963652435.1 Desulfovibrionaceae bacterium
GGAAAGCCCCCGACTTTCGGGGCGCGCGTTTTTACGTACCTTTGCCCTCCGTAAAATTTGAGCTATTATAAGGATTGCAATATGGTTAAGGCTGTTTTCTTTGATATAGACGGGACATTGGTCAGTTTTAAGACGCACGAGGTGCCCCGCTCCACCGTTGAGGCACTCGAAACGCTGCGCGGGAAAGGGGTAAAGGTGTTTATTGCGACGGGTCGCCACCGCGTTTCCATCGATAACCTCGGCGATTTGAAGTTCGACGGCTACGTCACCCTCAATGGCGGCTATTGCTTTGCCGGAGAAGACAAGGTGATCTATCGGCACAATATCCCCGATGCCGATATAGAGGCTTTGATTCATTATATGGAAACCGTGGAGACGTTCCCCTGCGCCTTCGTTCAGGAAAAGCAGATTTATATGAACTATACGGACAGCAAGGTGGAGGAGATGTTTTCGCTGCTGAAATTCCCCGCGCCGCCGATTGCGCCGCTCGGCGAGATACGTGGGAAGAGGGTCTACCAGCTGATAGCCTTCTTTACCGCCGGTCGCGAGCGTGAGTTTATGGACATCCTGCCCCATTGCGAGGCTACGCGCTGGAATCCGCTGTTTGCCGACGTTGTTCCCGCAGGTAGCAGCAAGAGCGTCGGTATCGACAAGATGCTCGACTACTTCCATATCCCCTTGAGCGAAACTATGGCGTTCGGCGACGGAGGTAATGACGTCGCCATGCTCCGCCATGTAGGCATTGGCGTGGCTATGGGAAACGCCACGGAAGACGTGAGGCAGATTGCAGACTATGTGACCGACTCCGTCGACGACGACGGGATATACAACGCCCTGAAACATTACTGCGTCATCTGACAAACCTTCACTGCGGGACGAAATTCCCTTTTCGCGGATTAAATAATCGTAAATACAGGGTTGTTTTCATGCTTTATAGCATGTTTTCTTCAAAACGCACATACCTTTGCGGCGTAAAAGAAGAGAGAAGTATTAGGTTATTTTATTCACTTGCCTTCCAAGGGTGGGAGGCGTAAAAACTTGAAATTATGAACACAATGAGTAGAAACGAAGCAAGTCTTCGTATGTTAGCGATGTTGCGCTATCAGGCTGAGCGTTATCAGTTGATGGGTAAAGGCGCAATGAGTCAGCGACTGAATGCCGAGATCCGCCGCCTGTTGGCGGCGATGGGCGCAGGCGTCAAGAACTGACCCCGCTTTTTGAATTTTCCAAAACCCCTCACGGTGCTTGCACCGCATTTTTCCCCCGTACCGCTTTCCCGAGATGTCTATTCAAGCCCTGTATTGAGGCTTTTCCCTGTTGTAAGAAATGATTTTAGTTTGTCCGTAAGCCCTGCTAAGATTAAGCAGTGGCGGACATTTTTGCAGGGAAATCGCACATAATGGTATACGTCCTATACCTTTTAGAGCGTTTTCTTGCATGATTTCTAAATGGAAGGTGTTATAACTAATCGCCAAGTCCCGTCTTTTTCCGAGCGTTGTACATACCCTTTTGTCATAAGTTGCTTGATCTGCTTGTTGACGGCAGCTGTGTTTATACCCGCTTCTTCAGAAAGTTTGGATATTGTGATATCGGGAATGGAGTACATCAGACCAAGAATCTTGCTCGTAGACTCCGCACGAAACATGACGCGTTCGCCGTCGAACCACCACACCTTGTCGCCTCGCTCCGTCAGGAAACGGATGTTATAGTCCACCTCTTCAACGAAGATATTGGTGAAGTATGTGAGAAACTGTTGGATGTCACGTTTCGATGCGTGCGCACCGAGCGAAGGTGTTGCCCCAACGGTGAGGTCAGTCTTGTGGAGGGCTTCCAAATACTTGTTCTTCTTCCGGCTTCTCACCACAATCATCGGATATCCATGACGGCATAGGATGTAGTTCGCCATCATTCTTGCAATACGTCCGTTCCCATCCTCAAACGGATGGATGCGGATGTAGCGGTAATGAAAGATTGCTGCCAATTCGACGGGAGAAAACTTCCCTGCTTGCTCTGCTTGATTGTACCAGTTTACAAGGTCCGTCATAAGAGCCGGCGTTTCCTCGGGCGAGGCATACTCGAAGCGGTCGCCGTAACGTGTAACCACGCTGTTGGGTCGGGTTTTGTATTGTCCTGCATGGATTATATAACTTGTCGTTTCGCCTCCCGGCAAATTGCGGTACACGGTGTAATCCTCTCTCAATAGGGTGTGGTGCAACTGTCGGATGAAGTTTTGCGTAAGCGGGATATCTTTCAGCATAGCCTCTTCCGTCATCATCTTCAGCCCGACATTACTTGCCGTCATCTCCTGCACGTCCTTCACATCCGCTTCGCCGACAATTTTGCCGAAGAGAAGCAGAATTTCCGTCTGCCCATACGTCAGCGTGTTGCCTTCGATATGGTTGCTGTTATAGTTGAAGTCGATGGTAAACCTTCGGTTCAGCAACTCTCGGTCTCGTTCCGATAACGGCTGCAGGGCTTGCCAGCGACTCATGATGTTTTGTACCTTATCCATTCTTCCGATTTTTTCTGTCGTTGTTCGACAAATTGATACGCGCGTGTCCAATCAAGCGCAAAGTTATGGCAAATTTCCAGGCTTTTTTATTCCTCCCGATTTGCCTTATCTTTGCCGGCGGATAAAAAACAATCAGAATGATAAAAAGAACAGTCTTGATGGCAGCGTCATTGATGTTGTCTGTTTCGCTTTGGGCGCAGTCGCCCGTGGAAAGAGGTCTCGGCGCAATCTGTCGTACGGATGCCGAGGCGTATATAGGTTTCCTTGCAAGCGATGAGCTTGAAGGGCGCGAGGCAGGGACGCCGTGCGGACGGATAGCTGCCGAATACATCGTCTCCGTTCTGAAGACGATTGGCATTGCCCCGCTTGGCGAGTCGTATTACCAGCCTTTCGAGGCATATAATAAAGAACGAGGGAAGAAGGGGCGTTTCCAGGTGCACCCAGATTCCATTGCAAATCTGAAAGAGGGCGTTCATCAGAAGCTGTCCCTCCGCAACGTGCTTGGAAAAATAGAAGGGAAAACCCCGGGTGAGTATGTCGTTGTCGGGGCTCACTACGATCATTTGGGCATCGACCCTCTGCTTGATGGCGACCGTATCTACAACGGTGCAGACGACAATGCCTCCGGTGTGTCTGCCGTCCTTCAGCTTGCCAAGGCTTTCGTCGCTTCCGGCAAACAGCCCGAACGAACCATCGTCTTTGCTTTTTGGGACGGAGAAGAGAAAGGTTGCCTCGGCTCGGAGTATTTCGTGTTGAGCTGCCCGTTCCAAAAGTCGATAAAAGGTTATCTGAACTACGATATGATTGGCCGCAACTCCAATGAGGAAATTCCAGAGCAGTTTGACTATTTCTACACGGAGGCAAACACTGCTTTCGGCGAATGGCTGAAAAGTGACATAGAGAAATACCATCTAAACCTTAAGCCCGCGTATCATCCTTGGGACAAACCCGTAGGAGGAAGCGACAACAGCTCTTTTGCAGAACGCGACATACCTATTATATGGTATCACACCAACGGACACCCCGACTACCACCAGCCGAGCGATCATGTTGAGAAGATCAACTGGGCGAAGATTGTCGACATAACAAAAGCCTCTTTCCTCAACGCGTGGAACCTGGCAAACGAGAAGAAGTATTAGTTTGTAAATTCATAAAGTAAAGACAAGATGAAAACAATGTATGTAGCCCTTTGTGGGATTGTGATGATGATGGTGTCTGCTGCTTGCAGCGACGACAACGGGAAGGTTGTCCCTGCCTACACCGAAGAGGAAAGAATCTGGATTGAAGAGAACAAGGCTTATTTCGAGGCGCGGAAAGCGGAAAAAGAAGACGACGGCAGCTATCTCTATCGTCGGCTGGTTGTCGAAGAGGATACACTGCTCTATCGCGTGCTTTCGACAAGCGGGATAGATTCGCTTCCGAGCATAACATCTAACGTAAAGGTATCTATCGTGGGGACGCTCCCCGTGTCGAAGACCGTCATTGTGGGCGGCAGCGATGGTACGCCGGTGGACAACACCTTGGATCTCGACAGCCAGTATCTGATTAAGGGTTTGTCTGCCCTGCTGCTCGAAATCCATAAGGGCGAACGTGTGGAGACAATCATCCCGTATCAGTTGGGCTACGGCGACCGCAACTATTCCAACCCCTACATCCCTCTCTGCTCAACGCTCCAGTTTACCTTCACCGTAAACAGCTTCGAGTAAAAATTCGAACGGCAAACAAAACGTGTAAGAAAAATCAACCACAGACGTTATATGGTAGAAACCAACTTCGTGTTACGTTACCTGTAAGTATTCATGATGACAGCTGCCGTGCTTCGGCGGGAAAGCATATATGTTTTGAATTTAAAACATATACCTTTTGCCGTCGAAGCATATATGTTTTTTTGAGACATTTACCCCTCCCCGTCCTGTTAAGGGAAATGTTAAAAGTGAAAATTTGCAGCAAGTTTTTGGTAAAAATGTAATGTGGATGTAATATCCGGTTTGTACTTTTGTTGCCGAGATTTTAACGAATATGGTGCTTTTGTTATCGGAAGTGCCTGTTTTATGTGAAACAAAAAACATCAATTATGTCAAAAAACTTCAAGTCTGTAAGTTTGTTGCTGTTGGTAGGCTTCCTTAATTGGGGGGGGGGGTATTCGTACGTTAGTGCGGAGACAGCAGTTGGAGCGAACATTTCCCAACAGAGTGGGAAGGTGACAGGAACAGTGAAAGATGCGTTAGGTCCGGTTCCCGGCGCAAACGTATCTGTGAAAGGCACGACTATCGGTACCATTACCGATATGGATGGTAGGTTCTCCTTAGATGGAGCTAAGCGTGGTGACGTTATCCAGATTTCTTACATCGGATACGTTACTCAGAATGTTCAGTGGGACGGCGGCGCGTTGAACGTCACACTGATTGAGGATACGCAGACGTTGGACGAGGTTGTTGTCCTCGGTTACGGTGTTGCCCAGAAGAAGCAAGACCTTTCCGCTGCGGTAGGTGTGGTTGCAGATGCTGAGAAATTGTCGATGCGTCCTGTTACTTCTACAGAGGGTATGTTGCAGGGTCAGTTGCCCGGTGTAACGGTTTCGTCCGACGGTGGTGCTCCTACGACTACTCCGAACATTGTTATCCGTGGTCAGGGTTCTCAGAACGGCGACAATGTGCTTTGGGTGGTAGACGGTGTGCCTGGTGCACCTATCCCTGCGCTTACGGATATCGAAAACATCGTAGTTTTGAAGGACGCGGCTTCTGCTGCTATCTATGGTGCCGTTTCCGGTGCCGGCGGTTGCGTGCTTGTAACTACCAAGAAAGCAAAAGAGGGCAGTCTGTCTGTTTCTTACGACGGTATCGTTGGTGCTCGTCAGGCAAGCAACTTGTTGACTCCGCTGGATGCAGAGCAGCAACGCCAGATGCGTATTACATCGTATGCTAACGCAGGGCTTGATCTTCCGACCGGTTGGGATCTTACAAAGAACCCGTGGGCAGGTGTAACCCGTACACACTGGATGGATGAAATCACTCGCGTAGCATTGTATCATCGTCACAATATCTCTGTGAACAGTGGCACGGATAAAGCGCAAAACCGTTTCTCGGCAGCTTTCGACAGCAACGACGGTACTCTTATCAACACATACAACAAGAGCACGACGATGCACTACGACGGTGCGTTCAAGATTAATAAGTGGGTGACCATCAATCAGGATCTTACTTGGCGTAATACGCACTCTCGTTCGGTTAATACAACTTCTGCTCATGAGGGTGTTATCCTTAGTGCAATGAAGATGCCGTCGTCAGCTCAGGTATATAACGCTGATGGTTCCTATGCAGGTGTCACTACGGAAGATCCGGAATATATCGCTAAATACGGTAGCAACTTTGCTGATATCTACGATGGTGGTATAAACCCTGTTCGTCTGCTTAAGGCAAGTAACATATACGACAGAAACTCCAGCGTATGGTCGACTACTACACTGACCGTCGGCAATATCGTGCCGGGTCTGAAGTTCGTAAGCCGTTATACTTACAACTTGAACAACACTTACTACAAGGGATTTACTCCGCGTCGTCCGGAAGTTGGTAAGCCTAATTTGGAAAACTCTATGAGTGAATCGGCTTCACGTTACAGCAAGTGGTTGACTGAAAACACTCTTACCTACGACAATACATTCGGTGCTCATACCGTAGGGGCTTTGCTTTCTACTACTGCAGATCGTATGTATCAACGTGGTTTGTCAATCAATGGTCAGAATCTTGCCGACGAATCGACATATCTCCAGTATGTTTCGTTTATGTCTACACATTCTATTAACGACTATTTGACCGGTCCGGATGCTAACGTGGCTATTATCGCACGTCTTTCTTATTCGTTCGACGACCGCTACTTCCTCACTGCTTCTTGGCGTCGCGACTATGCAAGCCGTCTGCCGAAGGACAACAACTATGGCGACTTCCCTGCTGTGACCGCTGCATGGAAGATTTCCAACGAGAAGTTCTTCCCGAAGAATGATGCTGTAAACCTATTGAAACTTCGTGGATCTTGGGGGCGCGTAGGTAACCTCGGTTCTATCGGTTATAACTACAAGGCTGCTACTCTTACAGGACAGGGACGTGGCGACTGGAGATCCAAGGCTTCGCAGTATGGTATTGAAAACGGTACTATGTGGGGAACTTCTTGGTGGCTTGAAAATGTGGTTAATCCGAATTTGACTTGGGAAACTTCCGAGCAGTACGACCTCGGTATTGACGCTGAATTCCTCAAGAGCCGTTTGAGCGTATCTCTCGACTATTACAACAAGCGTACTTTCAACCTGATTCAGACTCAGTCTATGAACTGGCCGAACTACATCGGTATGAACGCTCAGCTTGTAAATATGGGTGAGGTTAGAAACAAAGGTTTCGAGGCAATGGCTACATGGAGCGACAAGGTCAACAAAGATTGGTCGTACTTCGTAACAGGTAACGTATCCTACAACCACAATGAGGTTACGGATATCGGTATAAAAGACTCTGAAGGCAATGCCGGTGTATGGACAGGTGACGGTAGTTACGCTGATATTCCTTATGTTTATCAGACTACGGAAGGTCAACCTTTGAACTCTTTCTATCTGATCCGCTGCCTTGGCATTTTCCAGAGCGATGAAGAGGCTGCTGCTTATCAGAAAGACGGTCAGCGTATCCAGCCGAATGCTAAGGCAGGTGACCTGAAGTTTGAAGACTACAACGGCGACGGTAAGATCGACAACAGCGACCGTCAGTATATGGGTAACGCTACCCCGAAATGGACATATGCACTCACTGCCGGCTTCTCGTTCAAAGATTTGAGCGTAAGCGCAATGTTCCAGGGTGTTGGTGGTTCGCAGATTTTCTATGCAGGTAAAACAAGAATCCTTAGTGATGCAGACGGTAGCTTCAACCGTTCTGTCGACATTCTCGATGCTTGGAGTCCGACGAATACAGATAGCAAGATTCCTCGTCTGTCGAAGAACGACTTGAACAACAACTTCTCGACAGCTAGTACTTGGTATTTGGAAGATGGCGACTATCTGCGTCTGAAGAACCTGACGGTTACTTACGACTTGACCCGCATTATGCGTAAGGCGGCTCACTTCGGCACACGCGGCAGCAGCCTTTCTGTTTACTTCTCTGGCGAGAACCTCTTTACCATCACCAACTACTCCGGTATGGATCCTGAGTGTGGTGGTTATGATGGTCTTAAATATCCGGTTTCAAGGGTTTACTCGTTCGGCGTTAAGTTGAACTATTGATAAGTTCATAATCAAAGGATTTTAATCATAAACAATAAAAAGGAAAGTGTTATGAAAAGATATATATTAGGTCTTGCCGTTTCGTCGATGGCTCTTGTGTCGATGTCGTGTAGCGACTTCCTTGATACGGAGCCCGAAGGCAATCCCTCTACAGAGACTTATTTTACAAATGACCAGCAAGCGATAGATGCCATTGACGCTCTTTATTTCGAGCTTGGCTGTCGTGACGACGATTGGTTCGCTCGCGACTTCTTTTGGGAGCAAGCAGGTGCATGCGATATCGCGTTGGGTAGAACTGCCAATGCCGATAGAACAGCTCTTGGTACTTTGGATTACTACGGCGACATCAGTCCGTTGCGTAGCGTATGGGGTACTGTAAACAAAGTTATTGCACGTGCCAACTGGGTCGTTTACAAACTTCTTGAAAAGGAAAAAGGAACGGCTCTTACTGATATAGAAAAGCGTTCGCTCGGTGAAGCATACTTTATGCGTGCTTTCAGCCATTTCTATTCTGCTTACCGTTACGGTACAAACGAACAGGGTGTGCCTTTCTGCCGTTGGGAAGACTATGAAGGAGGATACGACAACTCCATTCCTCCTCAGCAGGCAACCGTTATGGTCAACTATCAGATGATTATCGAAGACTTCGAGAAGGCAAAGTCTTATCTTCCTAAGTTTGAGGAATACGGTGCAGACGATCGTGGTCGTGCACACAAAGCTGCTTGCGTAGGTTACGAAGCTAAGGTATATGCATATTGGGCTGCTTGGGACGAGTCGAAGTGGCAGAACGTTATCTCTTGCGTAAACGACCTTGAGACGACTTACGGTCGCGGTTTGGCTGATACGTTTGCTCAGGTGTTCTCTTGCGAGTACGAAGACTTCTGGACAAGAGAGTATTTGTGGACAGTTCCGAGCGACGGCGGTTCTCACCGTGGTGGTTCTGAGTTCCCCGGTATCATTATCGAAAACAATGGTTGGGGTATCTACAACGGATGGGGTCAGTTCAAGCCGACTCTTGATATCTACGAAGAAATGGCAAAAGACGGTGCAGGCAACGACCGTTTGGTTCGCTCCATCTTGGAATACAATCAGGAGTTCCAGTTCAACGGCGAGATGAGACGTTTCTATTCAGCTTCCGACGTTGAGACAGGTTTCATGATCAACAAATATCTGGATCCGTTTAAGCACCCGGGTATCGACGACGGTACAAGCGAGTATGTCAGCCATGACAGTAACAACCCGACTGCCCGTATGAATTTGCCGATACTTCGTTTTGCAGACTGCTTGCTGCTCCGTGCCGAGGCATATATTTTGACAGGTAATGCTGCTGCTGCAACTGCCGATATCAATCGCGTTCGTACACGTTCGAACCTTACTCCGCTCTCTGGCGAAGCAACAGGAAAAGACCTCTATCACGAGCGTCGTTGCGAGTTGGCGTTCGAGTTCTCGGATCACCTCTATGACCTGAAGCGTTGGAACCGCTCGAGCAATGCCGAGATAAAGGCTTTGGCAGATGCCGAGTTGGCTGCTCATCCGCGTGTTCGTAACTACGAGGATCGTTCAGATCCTACTTCTTCGTGGACGGAAGGCTCTTACGCAGACTATCCAAACAAGACCGCTTATCAGTCTTATAAGATTGTGTATCCGTATCCTTCTGCTGAAATCACAAAGGCCGGTGGTCTGTTGAAACAGAATGAAGGTTATTGATAACTTGATGCCA
>CAVJTV010000097.1:0-9434 GCA_963652435.1 Desulfovibrionaceae bacterium
ACACGACGGCGGAATCCCCCAATCGTAAGCGCAACGCCCCCACCTCATGCAAAACGCTCATGCAACTGAGAATGGCGTGTCGGGGGCGTTTACCGTCCGAAGAGCTTTGCGAGCAGGTCTTTTCTGCCAAGTCTCATGAGCGCGTTCGTGATTTGGCGGCGAAACTCGGGTTTGTACCAAAAGAAGAACTGCCGTTGCGCCAGCTTCTGCTCTTTGGTGCGTGCCGTGTAGACCTTCTCTAAGGTGTAGGGGTGATAGCCGGTGTAGTATATCTCCGAGGCGAGGGTCATGGGCGTGGGGGTGAAGTCCTGCACCTGCTCGAGCTGGAAATGCAGATTCTTGGTCTCGATGGCAAGCCTTGCCATGTCTTCCTCCCTGCACCCGGGGTGGCTGGAGATGAAGTAGGGGATGAGCTGCTGGTTAAGTCCGTGCTTGCGGTTGATGCGGTCGAATATCTTCTTGAACTCTCCGAAGAGGGAGAAGGAGGGTTTGCGCATCAGACGGAGGACGCGGTCTTCGGTATGCTCGGGTGCGACTTTCAGCCGTCCGGATACGTGGCGGGCAATCAGCTCCTCGGTGTAACATTCCGCAGCGCGGTTGAGAGCCTCGTCGTCGTAGCGGTGGAGCAGCAGGTCGTAGCGTACGCCGCTCCCGATGAACGATTTCTTTATCCCCGCAGTGCTGTCGACAGACCTGTAGATGTCTATCAGCGGCGCATGGTCGGCGTTGAGATTCCCGCAGATGGCGGGCGAGATGCACGAGGGCTTCTTGCACTTGGCACAGATGCGGAGGTCTTTCCCCTTCATCCCGTACATATTGGCGGACGGACCGCCAAGGTCGCTTATGTATCCCTTGAAGTCGGGCATCTCGCCCACCGCCTTTATCTCCTTCATGACGGAAGCCTTGCTGCGCGAGGCGATGAACTTCCCCTGGTGCGCCGAGATGGTGCAGAAGGCACAGCCGCCGAAGCACCCTCGGTGGAGGTTGACGGAAAACTTTATCATCTCGAACGCCGGAATGACCTTGCCCTTGTACTTGGGGTGGGGCAGGCGCGTGTAGGGGAGGTCGAACGAGGCATCCACCTCCGCCTCCGTCATGGGTGGGAAAGGCGGGTTCACGACGATGGTCTTCTTTCCTACTCTCTGAAGAATGCGCGACGCGTCGTATTTGTTCGATTCCTCTTCTATGTGGCGGAAGTTCTTTGCCTGCTTCAGTTTGTCGCCGAGGCATTCCTCGTGAGAGAAAAGCTCGATGTCGCCCTCGCGCCTCACTACATCGTCTGCGAGGTAAGCCGTCTGCCTTATGTCGCGAATGGAACGGAAAGGCTCGCCACCCTGCAACCTGCGCACCAACTCGCGGATAGGAAGCTCGCCCATGCCATAGACGAGAAGGTCGGCAGGGCTGTCTGCCAGGATGCCCGGGCGCAGACGGTCTTGCCAATAGTCGTAGTGCGTCAGCCGGCGCAGCGAAGCCTCAATCCCGCCGAGCACAACCGGCACGTCGGGAAACAGCTCCTTAAGTATCTTGGCGTACACAATGCTGGGATAGTCGGGGCGCATACCTGCGCGGCGGTCGGGAGTGTAGGCATCGTCGCTGCGCAGACGTTTGTTGGCAGTGTAGTGGTTTATCATCGAGTCCATCGCCCCGGGCGAGACGCCGAAGAACAGCCTCGGCACTCCCAGCTTACGGAAGTCGCGATAGTCGCCGCGCCAGTCGGGCTGCGGCACGATTGCCACCCTCAGCCCCATGGCTTCGAGCGTGCGCCCGATGACGCTTGCTCCAAACGACGGATGGTCGACGTATGCATCCCCGCTGAAAAGTATCACATCCACATAGTCCCATCCGCGGGCGTCGAGCTCTTTCTTTGTTGTGGGCAGCCATGCGTCGGGAGTGAATGTTTTCATTGTGTGCGTATAGGGATGGATTATATGTTTCAGGATAAAAAGGAAGGGTGCCAAAGGTCAAGGAATGACACAGAGGCACCCTAAGCCAAAGCTATGTATTGATATCTTATAGACCGCTGAAGTCGACTCCGTCGAACATCAATGCAGGGATACGCCAGCTGGAGCTGAGGCGCGGGTCGTTACCGACTTCCACGAGGTTGTTCCACAGCGTAATCATATTACCTGTCACGTTCATCTCCGAGATAGGCTGCGTCAGCTTGCCCTTTTCGATGAGGAAGCCTTCCACGCCGTAGGAGAAGTCGCCGGTGGTGCTGTTGCAGTTACCGCCGTTGAAACCCGTGACGAGGATACCCTTGTCCACCGAAGCAACAAGCCCGCCGGTGTCTTTGCTGCCCATCTGCATCGTGAGGATGGATGGAGAGGACACGGTAGGCTTGACGCCCATCTTGTTGGCATAGTAGGTATCGATGTAGTATGTGCTGAGCACGCCGTTTTCGAATACCGGCATCCGTAGTGTTGCCACGCCTTCGCTGTCGAAATAGCGTGCGCCGAAAGCCTTCGCAAGGTGCGGCTCGTCGATAAGTGTCAGCTTGTCGCCAAGCACCTTCTGCCCCAGCTTGTCAATCAAGAAAGAGTCTTTCTGCTGTATGGACGAACCGTAGATGGCATCTATCACGGGAGAGAGCAGACGGGCTGAGGATATGTTCTCCACCACCATGGTGTATTTCCCCGAAGCCACCTTCTTCTGTCCGAGCTTGCGCAGGGCGCGTTCGAGAGCTGTCTTGCCCAGTCCTTCTTTCTTCATCGTATCGAAAAACAACGACGCGTCGTACCACGAGCCTTGCGGACGCGCGTCCCCTTCGCCGCGTATGCTGACGCTTGCCCCCAAGCTGAAGGAAGAGGCTGCCGTCTCGCCCTCGAAGCCGTTGCTGGCAACCATATACTTGAAGTTCGTGTCGTCGCCGTAGAAGGAGTTGATGGAAATGATATGGTCGTCTTTACCCATGATCTCCTCGCAGGTGCTCATGGCAAGCGAGAGCCTCTCGTCGGGTTGTATGGTGTCTACCTTCTTGTCGAACAGTTGCAGGTCTGCGCCGCCGCCTTTGTAATACAGCGATGCGTCGGGCAAGGCACGTGCCTTGTCTTCCGCCAGGTAGCGGGTTGAGTCGATCCCATTTTGGATAAACTTCTTCAGTTCTTCTTTGTCCAGGCGGTTGGTGGAAAACGAACCGTAGCGACCGTCGACAAACAGATGTATGACCAGACTGTTCTCCGAAGCCTGCTGAAGGCGGTCTATCTTCATGTCGCGGATCTCGAACGAGCTGCTCGAACCGCTATACAAACTCACGCGCGATGCCTGGCAACCGTTCTTCAATGCGAACTCCATTGCCCATTGCGCCAGTTTCTTATTCTCGTTTGTTATCATATCAATTCTCTCCTCCTACAGTAAGTTTGCTAACCAATGCAGACGGCATGCCGCAGGTGACGGGGCACGACTGCCCGTCCTTACCGCACGTCCATGTGCCGTTATCCATTTTATAGTTGTTGCCCACCATCGTGATGTCGGCAAGGGCCTTCGGACCGTTACCGATGATGTTGATGTCCTTGATAGGCTGCGTCAGCTTGCCGTTCTCGATCAGGAAGCCGTCTTTCACGAAGAAGGTGAAGTCTCCGGCACCGATCTGCACCTGTCCGTTGGTGAAGCTGGAGGCATAGATACCTTTCTTCACTGTCGAGATAATCTCTTCTTCCGTCACGTTGCCCGCTTCCATATATGTTGCCCGCATACGGGGGATAGGCATCATGCGGAACGACTCGCGGCGACCGTTGCCTGTCGACGCCACGCCGTAGTGCTTTGCGCTGATGCGGTCGTGCAGGTAGCTTGTCAGTATGCCGTCCTTGACGATATATGTCTTCTGTCCTTCCACACCTTCGTCGTCGATGTTCACAGAGCCGCGGTTGAACGGGATAGTGCCGTCGTCTACCACGTTGATGTTCGCATCGCACACCTTCTTGTTCAGCTGGTCGGAGAAGATGGAAATGTTCTTGCGGTTGAAGTCGGCTTCAAAAGCATGACCTATTGCTTCGTGCAGCAGGATACCCGAACCTCCGGCACCCATCACGACAGGCATCTCGCCTCCCTTGGGCTTGACCGCACCGAAGAGGATAGAAGTCTTCTCGACTGCTTCTTTTGCCAATTCTTCGATAATATCGTCGGTTAGAAACTCAGCCCCCATACGGAAAGCACGCGAGGCATACGAGTTCTCGACCTTTCCGCCGTCTTCCATTATACAGGTAGCACCGAGTGTCACCATCGGGCGATAGTCGTAATACATCTGACCCTCCGTGTTGCAAAACAGGATATGCGATGTTATGTCGCCGAGCCAGGCAGATACTTTGTGCACACGACTGTCGAGCGCAAACACCCGATCGTTCAGCTTCTGCAGATAAGGAGTCTTCTCTTTGACGGCAACCTCGTCCCACGGCGTCTGCACACCATAGTAGTTATGCACGATGGGTTCTTCTGTCAGCCGTGCCGGACCTTTCCCTGCCGCGCCGTCGGCAATACGTGCAGCCGTGCGTGCTGCCTTCAGCATCTCGTCGAGTGTGATATTCTCGACGTAGGCATAACCGGTCTGGTCTCCGGACAGCACACGCACGCCCATTCCGAAATCGATGCTCGACGAAGCGCGGTTTACTGTCCCGTCCTGTAACCCAACACGGTTATGATAAGAGTGTTCGAAGAAGAGATCGGCGTAGTCTCCCCCCTTTTCCAGTGCTGCGTTCAGCACCTTCTTCATGTCACTTTCGCCCAACCCGAAATGGTTTAGCGCAAACGAGATACCGGTGGCTTTATCCGCTGCACCTCCGGCACAACCTTCCAAGAAAGACGGAATCGTCAGCGAACCAAGCATTGCCATACCTCCTGTTTTGATAAAATCACGTCTGTTGTATTTCATATTGTTTTATATGAGTATGTCCTTTTGCGACGGCGCAAATGTATGGCTAATCCATAGATTGGCGAACAGCGCAACGTTCAAATTTTACAAAAACGCCAGAAAGCACTTTTGGGAACTGTGCACCTGTCGGCATCAGTTGTTTTTATGTAGATTTGCGCCCTCGAAAAAAGGGGTGGATGGATGAAAGAAGATAACCTCGGCAGACTGTTGGCTCTTTTGCTGATTACGCTCGGTATCAGCCTCGGGATGTATTATCTGCCGGACACGATATTCGGCAGGGAGATAAAACGTGTCGACCTGCTTTCCGATTTGCGGGTGAAGACTGCGGCGTTGTCGATGGACTCGCTGCGCCGCCAGCTTGTGCAGCCCGACACGATAGCAGTGGACACTGTGGCATTGCGCGGCTTCGTTGTCCGTTCGACGGGGATCGACTCTGCGGCGTTGGCTGTTCGCGACTCGCTGTACCGCGCAATGTATAGCGTTGTGGGAGCCGATTCGACTGGGAAACACATAGAAGACTATTCCGTCGGGCACGTCGGGCTGAAACGATTCTTCGCGGCACTGAAGAACATAGACGAGATGAACCGTCCGGTGCGTGTTGCTTTCCTTGGCGATTCGTTTATCGAGGGGGATATTGTTGTGGCAGACCTGCGCTCCATGTTGCAAAGGATGTTCGGTGGACGGGGTGTGGGGTTTGTCCCCATTACGTCTGTCGCTGCCCAGTTTCGCCCGACGATAGAGCAGCACTCGGAGGGTTGGCACACATGGTCTGTGCTGACAGACCACGAGCACGGCTACACACTCTCCGGAATGGTGTTCGAGCCTCAAGACAGCAGTGAGGCGGCAGTCTCTCTCAAGACAACAGACCGTTATCCGGAGCTTGAAGAGGCGTCGTCGCTGAAATTTATATACGAAAAGAACACGGCGGCAAGGATGGAGCTATGCTGTGGCGGCTCGACGGATACAATTCGCCGCCTTCTGCCTCCTACCGACACCATCACGCAATACGAGCTGAAGGGCACGTTCTCGGAGGCTACGTTCTCGTTCTCCGACGCGGATAGTCTGCTGGCTTTGGGCGTTGCGTTGGAAGACAACTTCGGGATTGTTGTGGACAACTATTCGCTACGTGGCAACTCGGGGCTCGTGCTGAACCGTCTCGACAGTGTGCGTTGCCGTGAGCTAAGCGGGATACGACCCTACGATCTGATAGTTCTTCAATACGGACTGAACGTTGTCTGCGACAGTGTCCTGCAATATGGTTGGTATGCCAAACGTATGGAAGAAGCTGTCTGCCATGTGCAGAGATGTTTCCCCGGGGCAGACGTGCTACTTCTCGGCGTCTCGGACCGCAGCCGGCAGTCTGAAGGCACGTTCGAGACGATGCCCGCAGTATTGGCACTGCTCCATGCACAGCGGCAGATTGCCCGCAGGGTGGGCATACCGTTTTGGAACACGTTCGGCGCGATGGGCGGTGAGAACAGTATGGTCCGCTTCGTGGAAAACAACTGGGCGGGCAAGGACTATACGCACATGAGTTTCCGAGGCGGACGGGAGATAGCCACGGCGTTGTTCGACGCATTGATGTTAGAGAAAGAATTTTACGATGAAGCGGATAAGACGGTTTATTAGCCTCGCGGCTTTCGCTATGATGGTCGGGAGCTTTGCCAAGGCGGAGGAACCTGCCGTGAGGGATACTGCCTTTCTCCCTCCGGCATCCTACGGGATAGGTGCGGCTGTCGACTCCGTGATGCTTGCGGAGGGGGACAGCCTCGGGGGCGACTACGCGCCGCTTCAGTGTTTCTTCGCAGCCCTCGACTCCCTCCGCGAGGGGAAAGATACCACCCTCACCATTGTGCACCTTGGCGATTCGCATATCCAGGCAGGTCATTACAGCGGGTGCGTCATGCGGCTTATGCAGCAGCAGTTCGGCTGTGCCGGACGGGGATGGATTGCCCCCTTCAAATTAAGCCGCACGAATGAGCCGGACGACTACTTCATCACGTCCGTCATCCGCGAGTGGACCGTAGGACGCTGCATACAACAGACAAAGAAATGCCCCATCGGACCAGGTGGGATAGGCTTGCAGAGTTCTTCCCCATCCATCAACTTCGACATCAGCATTGCCCCGAACAACGGTGCCGGCTATTCGTTCAACAGGGCGGTCATCTATCGAGGCGAGAAGTCCATGCCAATGCTCCCCGCAGGAAAGATGAAAGACTCGGTGGAGACGGTGCTGGGCACGGAGGCTTGTGCGCCCGGGGTCGTTGCCGACACGTTCCGCATCTCCTGCCTTGTCGACACGCTGCAGCTGCACAGCACACGCCGCAGGCAGGGGACCGACACTCTTCTGCCCGCTTCTTCGTTCAAGAACCTGTATTACGGCTTCAGCCTTACCAACGGCAGGGGGGGAGTGCTGTATCATTCCGTCGGGGTGAACGGTGCCACGTATGCGAGCTTCACGGATGAAGAGTATGTTCGCCGCCTCGCGCTACTCAGCCCATCGCTGCTCATCGTCTCCTTGGGGACGAACGAGACGTTCGGGCGGCGTTTTTCACGTGCGGAGTTTACAGGGCAGATAGAAGCGTTCCTCGCCTTGGTGAAACGGCATATGCCCCATGCGGCAATCCTCCTCACCACGCCGCCGGAATGTTACCGACGTGTATATGTAAACAAGAAACGCACGTATGTGCGCAACGAGAATACCGAACGCGCGGCAAGAACCATCACTGATGTTGCACGTCGCGAAGGCATAGCCTGCTGGGATATGTTCGCCGCGACAGGAGGCAAATCCTCGTGCACCAAATGGCGCAAGGCAGGACTGATGGGGCGCGACCGCGTTCATTTCACCAAGGAAGGCTATCGGGAGCAGGGTACACTGTTGTACCGTGCACTGATGCAGACCTACAACCGTTATACCGCAGACAAGGATGTTCGATAATATTGACTGGTCAAAACTCGCCGATGTACTCACTTACCACAGCAACGCGCCGATGCTTTTCAGCAGCGGGCTGTTCTTTTTTCTCTTCATCGGCTTCCTTATAATATATATGTCGCTGAGGAAGCATTTGCTCACGCGCATTGTCTACGTGACGCTTTTCTCCCTCTATTTCTACTACAAGAGCAGCGGACTGTGGTTTTTCCTCCTGCTCTTCACCGCGACATCCGACTTCTTCATTGCACAGAGGATATCCCGCACGTGGAAGGTGTGGCAGCGGAAGGCGTTGGTGACGTTGAGCCTGTGCATAAACCTCGGCATCCTGGGGTATTTCAAGTATTTCAATTTCCTTATGGACACCGTCTCCTCTCTTGTGCGCGAGGTTGGATACATGATGGGCAACACAGCGATGCAGAGCACCATATATCACCCCGTGGACATATTCCTTCCCGTGGGCATCTCGTTCTTCACGTTTCAGACGATAAGCTACATCATCGACATCTACCGCGGGAAGATAACGCCTCTCACCCGCTGGATCGACTACGTGTTCTACGTGTCTTTCTTCCCGCAGCTCGTTGCGGGACCTATCGTCCGTGCCCGCGATTTCATTCCTCAGATATACCGTGAGCCGGTGGTGTCGCGTGCGGAGTTCGGCGAGGGGCTGTTCCTCGTGATATGCGGACTGTTCAAGAAGTCGGTCATATCGGACTATATCAGCATGAACTTCGTCGACCGCGTGTTCGACGCGCCGCTGCTCTACACCGGAGTGGAGAACCTCATGGGCGTGTATGGCTATGCCCTGCAGATATATTGCGACTTCTCGGGCTATTCGGACATGGCTATCGGCATCGCGCTGTTGCTCGGCTTCCGTTTCAACGTCAACTTCGACTCGCCCTACCAGTCGGCAACCATCACGGAGTTTTGGCGGCGTTGGCACATATCCCTCTCTTCGTGGCTGAAAGACTATCTCTATATCTCCCTTGGCGGAAACCGCAAGGGGAAGATACGCACATACGTGAACCTTATGATTACGATGCTGCTCGGCGGCTTGTGGCATGGTGCGTCCATGAGCTTCATCCTTTGGGGGGCACTGCACGGGGCGGCTCTGGCTGTCCACAAGTTCGTGATGGGGCGGTTCCACAGTTTCCGGAAGGTAGGCTCTGAGATGAAGCCTTGGCGTAGGGCTTTGGGCGTGTTCCTTACGTTCCACCTTGTATGCTTCGGCTGGATATTCTTCCGTGCCGATTCCCTTCAGAAGGTAGGGGAGATACTTTCGCAGATATTCACCGCCTTCCACGCTGAGGTGTTCACGCAGTTCGTCTGCGGCTACAAGGGCGTGTTCACTCTTATGGTCGTCGGCTATGTGCTCCACTTCACGCCGAAGTCCGCAGGGAATGCCTTGCAGAGGCTTCTCACTCGCGCGCCGCTGGTGGTCGAGGCGGCAGTACTGGCAGCGATGATATTCGTCGTGGTGCAGCTTAAGAGTGCCGGCGTGCAGCCGTTCATCTACTTTCAGTTCTAACCCTCCGCTGTCATGGCGCGGAATGACAGTTAGTGGTTTTAGACTTTGTGCAGCGTTGCAGAGACATGAAAACAACTGCGTTTGTTAAAGTGCGTTATTGCAGAAACACGAAA
>CAVJTV010000098.1:0-9430 GCA_963652435.1 Desulfovibrionaceae bacterium
CTTCCTTCTTGCAGTTTGCATGGGCGCGGATTGCTGCAATCTTCCTTCTTGCAATTTGCATGGCTGCGGATTGCTGCAATCTTCCTTCGTGCAATTTGCATGGGCGCGGATTGCTGCAATCTTCCTTCTTGCAATTTGCATGGGCGCGGATTGCTGCAATCTTCCTTCGTGCAATCCAGCATGGGCGCGGATTGCCGCAATCTTGCCAATACAAGACTGCATGAAGCCCTCGCGCGGAAGATTTTGCCTTTTGCGCCACGGCAGCGAAGGGGCGGCGGCGTGCGTTAGGGGGAAATGACTACTTTTGCACGCAAAACGGAAATATCAAAATGATAGATTTTATCACCTTTTGCGACTATGCCGGCACGTTTGCCTTCGCGATCAGCGGGATAAGGCTGGCTTCTGCCAAACAATTTGATTGGTTCGGTGCCTACGTTGTCGGGCTTGTCACTGCCGTGGGAGGCGGCACGATACGCGACATACTGCTCAACGCAACGCCCTTTTGGATGGAGCAGACCTCCTACCTCACCGTCTCAGCCCTCGCCCTCTTGTTTGTCATCATCTTCCGCAGGTATGTGATAAGGCTCAACAACACGTTCTTTATCTTCGACGCCATCGGGCTGGGGCTGTTTGCCGTGGTCGGCATTGCCAAAACGCTCGAGTTCGGCTTCCCGATGTGGGTGGCAGTGGTGATGGGGACTATCACAGGCTCGTTCGGCGGGATGATGCGCGACATACTCATCAACGAAGAGCCGCTAATCTTCCGCAAAGACATCTACGCCCTGGCGTGTGTGTTGGGCGGAGGGATATATTACGTATGTACGCTGGCGGGGGTCGGCTCTGCCGTCACGCAGTTGGTCTCGGCTCTCAGCATATTCATCACACGTATCATAGCCGTCAAGTACCACATAAGCGTACCCGTACTTAAAGGGGAAGAGTAATAATGACTAACTTTGCCACCATGACAACACTTACAGACAATCAACAAGACAAAGCATCAATCCTACTTATCTACACCGGCGGAACAATCGGGATGATTGAGAACCCTGAGACAGGAGTGTTGGAGTCGTTCAACTTCCAGCATCTTCGCGACAATATGCCCGAGCTGAAGAAGCTGGGCTACGCCGTCGCGACGTATCAGTTCGAGCCTGCGCTCGACTCGTCGGAAATGGGACCGGACTCGTGGATGAAAATCGTGAGAATCATTGCAGACAACTACGCAAAATACGACGGCTTCGTGGTGCTCCACGGCACCGACACAATGTCGTACACAGCCTCTGCACTTAGCTTCATGCTCGAGAACCTCAGCAAGCCGGTTATCTTCACAGGCTCGCAGCTGCCCATCGGCATGCTGCGCACCGACGGAAAGGAAAACCTCATCACGGCGATAGAGATAGCTGCCGCAAAAGAGAACGGCGTGCCTGTCGTGCCCGAGGTATGTATCTTCTTCGAGAACGACCTGCTGCGCGGCAACCGCACAAGCAAGATCAATGCCGACAACTTCAACGCCTTCCGCTCGTACAACTATCCTGCCTTGGCTCACGCCGGCATCTATATCAAATACGACACGGCTCAGATCTATCACGCCGTCTCGCGCCGTCCGCTGAAGCCACACTACCTGCTCGACCGCAACATTGCCGTCTTGAAACTGTTTCCAGGTATCTCGCCACAGGTGGTGGAGAGCATCCTCAACATCCCCGACCTCAAGGGCGTGGTGATGGAGACCTTCGGCAGCGGCAACGCGCCGAGCGACGAGTGGTTTCTCAGTATGCTCCGCGAAGCCGTCGGGCGCGGCATAGTGATTGTCAACATAACGCAGTGCAGCGTCGGGAGCGTGGAGATGCACCGCTACGAGACGGGGCACAAACTGCTTGAGGCTGGTGTCATAAGCGGGTTCGACAGCACGACGGAAAGTGCCGTCGCCAAACTTATGTTCCTTTTCGGACACGGACTTTCGCCGGAAGAGGTGAAGGCACACATGAACTGTTCGCTGATCGGAGAGGTGACAATCCCCGACACGATACGTTCGTAAAAATAACTTCGGTAAACACATGAAACTATCATTTCTCAGCTTAGCAAGCGGTAGTAGCGGAAACTGCTACTATTTGGGTACCCCCGAATACGGGATATTGGTCGACGCGGGTATCGGCATACGTACCATAAAGAAGGTATTGAAGGATAACGGCATCGACCTCTCCGATATTATGGCAGTGTTGGTCACACACGACCATGCCGACCATATAAAGACTGTCGGCTACCTTGGAGAGAAGCTGAACATTCCGGTATACACCACCGCCGCCGTGCATCAAGGCATCGAGAAAAGCCGCTACGTGGATGAGACCATCACCGCCTCGCGCCATGTCATAGAAAAGGAAGTGCCCTTCACGATATGCGACTTCACAATCACCGCCTTCGAGGTGCCACACGACAGCTCCGACAACGTGGGCTATCTCATCGCGTGTGGCAAGCATAAGTTTGCCTTTGTCACCGACGTGGGGCATGTCACCGACACCGTCCGCCGCTACGTGCGCGAGGCTACACAGCTCGTAATAGAAGCCAACTACGACGAGGAAATGCTGCGGCAAGGCTCTTACCCTGCGTTCCTCAAGGAGCGCGTTGCCGGTCCGATGGGCCATCTTGGCAACCACGAAGCAGCCGAACTACTCGCAAAGAACTATACCCCGAAACTGAAAGACATCTGGCTCTGCCACCTCAGCCGCGACAACAACCATCCAGAGTTGGCATACAAGACCATCGACATACGGCTGTTCGAGGAAGGCATACGCGTCGGCAAAGACGTTTCGCTCACCGCACTCAAGCGTACAACCCCTTCCGACATGTTCGTATTTGAGTAAAATCGGACAGAAAAAGAAGCAAAATGTTTGTCGGGAAAAATCAAAGGCATATATTTGCAGCCGCAATCGGAAAACGGGGACAGAGGTTCTTCAGAAAACGATAAACTGGCAGTGTTTGACTTGGTAGCTCAGTTGGTAGAGCAAATGACTCTTAATCATTGGGTCGAGGGTTCGAGCCCCTCCCAGGTCACAAAAAAGGAAGGCTTCGCTATTGATGCCTTCCTTTTTTGTTTCCTACACCATTCTTGGCGGATTGAAGCCGAAAACCTGAGGTGACAGTGCCAATCAGAGCTGCATGGCGTTGTCACGCGTTTTAATGGCTCAGTATCTCCTGCGCGAAGCGTGCATAATGGCCCTGCATGCCGTCGGCATACCTGCGGAGCACCTCTTCCCCGATACCGTTGCTGTCGCCACACATATAAAGTGCCCTTGCCAAAAGCAGCTCTTTCAAGGCAAGATTGCGGGTCGACGTGTCTTCAAGCCCTGGGACTGTGCAACTGCGTGCCTCGGCATACGAACAGATCGAATGACCTCGCACACCCGGAGCCGTCAGCATTGCAACGAGTGTCGGCACGGCGTCGCGACTGCCTATGGCTTCCGTTGCCATGGCAATGGCACGGAAATGCGACAGGTAGTCTTCCGGCTCCAGCATATTCGCCTTCTCCAACACGGCAGGAAGAGCAGACACGTCGCGGGCATTTCCAAGAGCCGTAACCAAAGCATCGAGGCGACTGAGACACATACCGAACTGCCCCATGCCGGTGTAGTGCCAGCCTTCGTCCCATGCCTTATACCCTCGGACGGCATCAGCCAACACCGACGCATACCTGCCCTCGCCAAGGATACAGAGAATGCTGGCAAGGATAACTTTGTCTTCCTGCGAAGTTGCGCCGGCAATACGCCCGCCGACAAGACGGACGCAACGCTCTGTGTCGGTCAGCAACACCTCAAGACCTTTATAGTTGTCCGTCACGCCCTCGAGAGCCTTCTTCATCTCCGAGCTGCTGAACCCCTTGAATTCTTTGTCCGTCAGCACCCGCTTCGGGAGGTTTCCGATCTCTACCAGATGACGCTGCACCTTCTTGATGTCTATCTTACGAAGCGGTTTGTTTTCCTTCACGCATAGGGCGGAAAGATAGCCCACAGCATACCCTTGGTTTTGCAGGCAGGGCTGCATACGTATCACCGGCATGGCATCGCGGTGCGCACTGGCTCCCAATCCGGTTGTCAGTATGCCGTCGAGCCCTTTCGGCAGCAGACTGCGCAGCGGAACATCTGCGTCGTAGATCACATGCCGTTTCTCCGGCGGGTTCAAGATGAAGAGCGGATCGATAATCATACCGTGCGTATCGAACGAGCTTTTATGATATGATATGGTGTCGGGGTAACGGCGGTGGTTAATCACGTCGTAGACTGTGACAGTGTAGTCGCCAATAACACGACGGCGTTCGCGGGTCTGGGGAATCTTCACCATGTCGTATTGCCCGCTCAGCTTTGTCTTTGCCTGAACGAAAGCACGCGACACATCGAGTATATCCGTATCGTCAACAAACAGCCAGTCGTTGTTGTTGTAATAGTCGCCCGGTGCCCACTTGCCAGTCCCCGCGCCCTGCACGGCGATGGTCTTCTTGCCGGTATAATCGAACGACGCTCCGGCAGCAACGGCAATGTCGGCACTGCCCGTGCTGTCTATCACAATCTTCGAAAGGACAACACCGCGCCCGAAAGGCGTGGCAACAACGACACCCTTCACACGTCCGCCTTCCGTCAAAGCTCCGCATCCCATCACGCCAAACCACAGCTGCCCGCCGGCGTTCAACAGCTCCTTGCGATGCCATTCCATCTTCCAGTCGGCAGGGAAACGCCCCTCGCCCTTGGGCTGACGCGGATGGTCTTTAGGAGCCATAGCAAGGACACTCTTATCCACATGAGCAGTATATCCGCCACGGAAACCGTCCCAGTAGACACCAATCATTCCCAGTGTACTCAGTCCGCCAAGCCCGTGCAGGTATTCGAGCACCAACGTATTTGCCCCATGCGCGGCTGCGGATATTCCGGCAGAAGCTCCGGCTGTCCCGCCGCCCATCACAACCACATCGTAGCTGCCCAAGACAGGAAGTGCACCCGCAGGCGAGTCGACAAATCCTTTCTTCAATGACGGACGAAGCGGGGAAAGCAGCTCGTCCACCTCTCCGTAGTTCGCAGCATTAGCCCTCGTCTGACGAACGATGGCATCCGAAGGCATAGGCATATCTTTTATTGCACCGGCAACCGTCTCGCCCATCATCTCACCGACAAACAATGCCGGAACGGGACGCATAATCTTCGCCGCCAGCTCTCTCGGCACCTCGGCACACGGACCGAGCACCCACAGATTGGCAACATTCTTCGATTTGAACGCCTGTAGCGACAGCTTGCGTAAAGACGTAGGCTCCCCATCGCAAGCCTTCTTGCTATCTATTGTCTGCTCGGGGATATACCAAAGAAGATCCGAACTGTCCACCTGCTCTATGTCCCATGTGCGGCTACGGATAATCTGTTCGGCTGCGGCTATCGACGCATACGAATCGTCTTTCATCGGCAGACGGAACGTATAGCGCGTCGCCGGATAGCTCTTGTCGCCCACCTTGACAGGCTGCGGCAGCTCTTCGGCGCGGACAATCTCCGGTGCTTCTTTCTTTGTGTTTCCTACAACGGTGTATTGAAACTCCTGCACTCCTGCGACGAACGGTTTACGCGTTGCTCCTGCCAACGCAGCCACGGAGGCATTATGCGTCGCGTCGATAATTGCCTTGCAGCGGATAGCCTGCCTACCCGAACGGCTCACAATCACAACTCCCGCAAGATTTCCCTTCGCATCAGTCAGCACATTTGTCACGTAACTGCTATAAAGAAACCTCACTCCGCTATCTATCATCTCGTCTTCCAATGTCTTCTTCACATGTAGCGGCGTAGGCAGCTCTTTTCCTGAGAATATCTTACGAGCAAGCGCGGTCTGCGGTTTCTCCCCCGCCTCACGCTCATAGAGATGCGAGCCGCATATATCCTCACCCGGATAAGGCATATAACCTATCAGAAAAACCCTGCTGCCAGTCTTTGCCGCAGCCACCGCAGCAGCTATGGCACGCGAGCTTCCGCCCGCAACGACAAGGTCAACCTCCGCCATCACCGGTATCTTGCGGGCACTCTCATGGCAGAAACCTTCGTCGGGGACAACCTTCTGCATCGCAGCTTTTGCCTCCGTCACACTCCCCACGGAAGCCAGTGCACCACCGGCAACCGTCACCTTTATAAAATCACGTCGTGTAATCATGATATAATGTTTTTATTCTTGTTCCTTAAATCAATTTATTCGTGAAAGAAACAGCAAGCAACCGCTGTCGCCTTCCACGTCCAGCGTCAGGCTATCGCCTTTATCCTGCAACTTAATCTCTTTTACGCTGACCACATCTTTCTTCTTCCCCTGTGCCTGATAGTAGAGCGTAGCCTTATACCGAGACTTGTCTTTCAGCATATCGAGCGGCAATACGACCTGCCGCCTGTCACCGGCATTCAACACACTGACATACCAGTCGGACGCTGCGCGACGGGCTACGACCGCATACGAATCCATATCACCTTCATAGAAACGGGTGTCGTCCCACACTGTCGGTATCGAACAATAGAAATCAGTTATGGCATCCGTCTTTATCACCGATTCCGTCGAACCTGCACCACCGGCGCGCGAAGGCGACTTGGCAGGGCGGTCGTACCAAAAAACAAACTGCCAAGGGCTATAGATAGCCACACGCTTTGCCAACTGGGCAGCACGTCCGCCCATCTTCTCTGTCACACGCTCTGCAAAGAAACAGTTCGTATAATCACCCGCACCGCATATCATACGGTTGTAGAGCGTATATATCGTCTGATTGAGGTTCGGGCTTTCTTCATCTCCACGAATACCCTCCTGCGTTATCAGATTCGGGTAAGTACGGGAATAACCCGTCGGGCGATATTCGTCGTGGACATCCACCATAAGCTCATACTTTGCCGCCTTACGAACTGCCTGATGTACCCAAGCGGTGGAATACTGGTCGCCGACATTCACAAAGCCGAACTTGACACCTTTCACGCCCCATTTCTTGTATAACGGAAAGATTTCGTCCAACTGCTTGTGCAACGCTTTCCTGCCTACATAGAGAATAATCCCCACGCCTTTGGCATCGGCATATTCAATCACCCGAGGCAAATCGAGCGGACCTTTGCTTCGCGCAATGTCGACCTTGACGGTTGTGGCATCCGAAAGCGTATCTTCCTCTGCGCCATACCAGCCGGAATCGAACTCGACATAAGCAATACCGTTCTCGGCAGCCAGATCAACGGCGGCAATGGCACCGGTAGTGGTCAAAGTAACCTCACGGAGCACCTCCCCCGGTTTAATCCAGCTCGTATTCTGAATCATGTTGGGTTCGTTCAGGTTCAACACCATATCGTTGTTCTGTGCCAATTGTCCGGGATGGTCGGCAACCATCACGTAACGCCACGGTGAATGGTAGCCTGCCAAGTCAAGATTTACTTGCCCCGACAAGGCAGACTGCACTCCTATCCCTTCGTTGCTTTTCTTCAGTTTCATGCGGGAATAATCCACCAATGCCGCCTCGCCAATTGCTACAAACCGGTTCTTGTCCATCTGTATCACCTGTGGACGGTCGCCCTCGCCTTCCAATGCCGTCAGCTTCGTTTTCGTATATACGCCTTGCGCCGTACCGGTAACCCACGTGTCACAATCACGGTCAAATAGAAACTGCGTCTTCTCATCGTTCAGCGTACAATTCCAAAAGTCCGTCTCGTCGAAAGCATAACGGAAAGCCAACCCTTCGTCGTACAGGCGGACAGACAAGGTCATTTCCTTCTTGTTTTCTGTCAGGTTCAACTTAAGTTTCAACTCATTGTATCTATCCGTAACCAGCGCACGTTCACCGTAGACGGGTCTCCACGTCTGATCAACCGTCTCACGGGCTTCTCCGACAACAACCCAATCCCCTCGCATCATGTCCTGCGTCAAATCCAGTTGGAGAGTTTTTATTTCAACAACCTTACTTTGTGCCTCATACAGATCAATGCGCACAACTCGCCCCGTAGCTTCAATATTCGCACTTAACTTTTCCGAAGGGCTTTTCAATGAAACAGCCGTTTCTGCACAAACGACGACCGACTGCAACAACGCTGCCAACAAAACAATAGTCTTTTTCATGATATAATTTCCTATGATCATTTATTTCTCACAAACTCTTTCCGCAGCCAATAAGCAAACACAGGGTCTTGTAACATCACAGCATTAGGCATAACATCAATGAGATCCTTATCCTGCATGGCTTTACGAAGGTTCTTGATATTGGCAGATGTGCCCAAATTGTATTTTGTCAGCACATCATGTGACGAGAAATTCTTCTCGCCATTCGATACTGCCAGCAAAAAACTAATCTGCTTAGCCGTCAACGTATCGACGATATTGGCAAAAAGCAGACTGAGCTGTCCAACCAACGCCTCAAAAGCCTCGTCAACAATCTTGCAATCACATGATTTTTGAGTTCTGAGCCAAGCCAACTGTGCTAACTGCTGTACATAATACGGATGACATTCCACCTTTCGTGCAATATCCCGAGCAGCATCTTCCGAAATACTCTTACCTGTATTCTCAAATCGAGCCACAAGGAACTTCACCCAATCTTCCTCGCTGATCTTATCCAAAAACATGATGTCGCCAAACTTATAGAACGGCATCTCGTAATTACTGAAGATATCGAGCAACATATGGCGTTTGCTCCCAAACATACAATACCCCACCTTATCGTGAGTCTGCCAATGCGAACGAAGCTTACGCTGAAATCCCAAAGTGTCATCGTATGTGTTCACATTCTGAAACTCATCAATGCAAACTATAAATCTCTTTCCTTTTTCCACAGCTATCTTCTGTGGCAGATCAAGAATTTCGTCGCACGAATATTGCCTGTCTTTGAAGTCTATGCCAATGGCAAGTTCATATTGCTGACTGCTATCGCTCAATGTCAATTTCGGTCCGAAAGAACCAACATATTTTTTCGCCGCCTCCAAAAACTCATTCGTTTTGGAATAAGAAGCTTTTAATATGGCATTGACGTAAGCCTGATAAAACTGAGCCTCGGTACGGCAACTGAAGATATCAACTTTACATACGAGATAGCTTTTGTCGTCACGCATCTGCTCCAAAGCATGATTGACAAGTGACGTTTTCCCCCATCTTCGCGGCGATATGATGACGGTATTCACCAAACCGCGAAAGTTGCTTCTCAGTTTTTCCGTATCTATGGTTCTATCGGTAAAATCCTTGTCGTTAGCTATTTTCCCAAACACAAAAGGTATCTCCATACTGATTATATTTACTGTTACACAATACTCCTTTTTATTCCCTTGCTTTTCTGCGCAGCAAATGTAACCATCTTGTTTGAAATAGGATGATTTGAAATCGTTTCATTTCAAAACTCTCTTCAAGGACATAGAGGAAATCATTTCGGGACCAATATAACAGCATCGGCAAATAACGGTCCCTTTGAACT
>CAVJTV010000099.1:0-7589 GCA_963652435.1 Desulfovibrionaceae bacterium
GATATTTGTGAGACCTTCATATATTTATTTGATTGCTTTAATAACAGCGGTCAAATTTATATTCTATACGTCTTCTTGTTAGTAATCAGTTTCTTAAAGTGGCTACGGAAATATCCGAGCAACAAACAGGCAACAAAATTGCCAAAAAAACATCGCCCAACCAAGAGAAAAACCCTAAGCTGGGCGACAGTCATCATGTGTACGCGAACACGAGCGGGTCGCTGCCGCAAAGGTGAGATTTTTTTCAGAGATACCGACCACGACGGGAACAAAAAAGTAGCGGCATTCGTCACGAACACCGCTACCCTACAAACAAAACTGTTTCCAATTCAAACTAGTACAAAGTCTATAATAGAAAGAAATAGAGAATATTTAATCTTCTTCATCTGAAAGCTCTGCTAACCTGTCTTCGATGGTCTTCTTGTTTTCCGCCACCATGTCGAGCGTTGTTGCCTGTAGCTTCGGCGACACGTACGCTGCAAACTTTTCCATTGCGGCAACCCTATCCTTTGGCTCTAACTCCGCAATGTCTTTTGCAAAGGTATCGGAATTGAAGTAATCATCCAACATCTTCGCTATCGCGCTCCGGACAACGCCCGTTGTCTTGTTTGGCGTTCCTAATTGCCGCCCTCCTGTTTTCTTTCCTTTCATGCTCGCGTGTGTAAAAAGATAAAGTAACGCTCCAAAGGTGGGCACTTAGCTTTGCAACATAAGTATAACTTTTAATTCATAAACGACACATGGGACTTATAGGAACTGCAATAGGCGCAGTAGGCTCAATCTTCGGGGGCATCAGTGCATCGAAAGCCGCGAAGAGGGCGAAGAAGAACATCGAAGCGCAGCGGGAGAAAAACCAAGACTGGTATGACCGCAGGTATAACGAAGACGCAACGCAGCGGGCAGACGCACAGCGGCTGCTCACACAGACGGAAGAAAGCATCAAGCAAAGGAACAGACAGGCGGCAGGAGCGGCAGCAGTGATGGGCGGCACAGACGAGAGCGCGGCAGCAGCAAAGGCAGCCAACAACCAGGCACTCGCAGACGCGACCTCGCAGATTGCAGCAAACGCCGATGCCCGCAAGGACAACATCGAGGCAACCTACATGGAGAACGACAACGCCTATGTAGACAAGCTCAACGAGATTGAAAAGAATAAGGCTAAGGCTATCGGAGATGCCGTGAAAGGCGTGTCCGACGCAGCAGGTTTATTGCCCTTCTAAACTCGCAAAACTATGGCAACGATAGACGATATATTGGGAAACAAGACTACGGAGAACCCGCCGAAAGGCAACCCATCCGCAGCGGCAACGACAGCAGAGGAACAGAAGTCCGCACAGACTGCAACCGCGCAGCCCGCACAGGACGGCGACGGATCGGAAAGCTACGTAGAGCAGTATAAGAAAAGCAACACGTTTACGCCGAAGACCGAAGAGGAGCTGTCTAAGGAAGCGAAGAAGGAAAAGAGAGAGAAGATGTTTGCCGCTATCGGCGACGGCATCGCAGCCCTCTCCAACCTCTACTTCACGACAAAGGGAGCTCCGAATATGTATGACGGGAAAAACACCATGTCGGAGAAGACACGGATACGCTACGACAGACTGAAGAAAGAATACGAAGACAAGAGTGCAGCGTATTTCAACGGACTGATGAAAGCCCGCGCGGCAGATGCCGAGGTGGCAAAAGAGAAACAGAAAGACCGCGAATGGCAGCGGAAGCTCGGTCTCGACCAAGAGAAGAGAGACCAGAAAAAAGCCGACGACAAGCATCGCGCCGAACGCGAAGCCATAGCGGACGAACGCTACAACCAAGAGCAGAAGGACAAAAAGGAGGCTGAGGAGACACGCCGAAAGGAAAGGGA
This sequence comes from Desulfovibrionaceae bacterium, assembly GCA_963652435.1. Lineage (GTDB taxonomy): Bacteria > Bacteroidota > Bacteroidia > Bacteroidales > Tannerellaceae > Parabacteroides. The sequence goes on from CAVJTV010000099.1 coordinate 1,859, forward strand.
GGAAGACATCGTCCTCAAAAACCGCGACTACAACTTCAAAGTTCAGGCGCATAACGACAACACGGAAACACGCCGACAGGCATCGAAAGCAACAGCGGCGCGTGGCGTGCGTGGAAAGAGGATTGGCTTCTCCGACGGTGGCGACAACAACGTGGGTATATACGAGAACGTATGGAAAGGCTCGATGCAAAGCATATTCGATACGCTCCGCAGCGAGCTGATGCCGGACAAGTCCGATAACTCTATCAAATTTAATTTCGACACACCGCAGAAGAAAGAGGACTTTGTCAAACAGAACTGGTGGAAGTCCGAGACGGCAAAAGCCCAGATGCGGGCACTCTCGCAGCTCGACCCTGCACTCATGACAGGAGAAGACAACGATGGGGTAATAGACTACGTGCCCGGTGGCGGCGACGACGACGAAGTAATAGATTACGTACCCAATAAGAAATAAACACCATGCCTATATTCGAACACAAAGGGAAGAAGTATAATGTATCAGACGAATACATTGACAGTTTCACCAAAGAATATCCGGATGCTTCTACCGTCATGGAGCGCGACGGGAAGAAGTATCGCGTAAAGTCTGCCGACTATGGCGCATTCATGTCGGAAGGGAAAGAGCAGGAAAAGCCGCAGCAGCAAGAGCAGCCCGCAGCCGCAGAGCAGACGGAGAAAGCACCCGTGCAGACGGCAGAGCCCGAAGGCACGCCGCTTACGGAGCAGGACAGAGCGCAGATAACAAAGCAAAGAGACCTTGCCGACATTGCCCGAATGAGCAGCCGCATAGGTCAGATTGCAGACAATGCTGGCGAGCGCATAGACAATATGCAGGAATACGGTCTCGGTCTCGGCTTCGGAAAAACGAAGAAAGGCAAAGACCGATACAACCCCGAAAGCGGGAAGATAGAGCAGACGTATATCACCCCTACCGGGAACAAATACACCGACAAGAGCACCGCCGACACGGAGAGCAGGAGATACCGACAGGCGGCAGACATGACTGTTGCCGGTCAACTGCGCCGCGCCACCCGCAAGCTGGAAGAGCTTAAAGAAAAGCGGGAGCAGAGCGCAAAGCGCGTGCTTGATGAGACGACGGAGTTCAACAACACGAAGCTCACGGGGCTTGGTCGCGCACTCATTGGCGGCAATATGTATGCAGCCATGCAGCAAGGCGACAAGACAAACAACGCCTTGGATGTTGCCATCCGTCAGACAGAGGAGCTGATTAAAGACCTCAAGGAGCAGCAAGACCGCGAGAGCGGTGTCGATGTGGGCTTTTGGCGTGGGTTCGGACGCATCACGGGAGACATACGCACATGGGACTTTGGAATGGGCGATATGAAGGAAGCCATGACAAAGTTGAACGCCGACAAGCTCACCGCCGACAACGCCACAGAAAACGAACGCGATGCCTATAACGAGATGACGGGAGCAATCCATGACAAGGAAGAGGCAGAGCAGATGTATGGCGGAGACTTTTGGTACAGAGCGGGCGTAATGACAGGCGAGATGCCTGCCTTCATGGTCGACCTTCTTGTTACGTGTGGCGGATACAGCAATGTCAGTCTCTTCACGAAAGGCGCAGCGAAAGCAGCGATAAGAGCAGTAGGCAAAGAGGCTGCCGAGAAAATGGCAAAACAGGGCATCAAGACCTACGTCAAGGAGAACGGCATGAAGGGTCTCGGGCAATATGCCGGTAATTGGACAATCAAAGCGTTAGGGACGACCGCCGACGATTTGCTTGTGCGTGCTCCGCTCGTGACGAACACTGTGCGGTTGGGGAAACTTTGGGCAACATGAGCAAGCTCGCAAATGTGATAGGCGCAAAGCGTCTGGGTAACGTGCTTGCAAAAGCCGATGCGGGAGCGATAAGCGGCATCATGAAACAGACGCGTCGGCTCTTCAAGGAAATGGGCATAAGCGACTACGCCCTGCGAGGTTGGCGAAGAATATGCAGGGCAAGCATTGCGCACAATGCTTGATCTTGACGATGCCTATCAGCAGAACCCCGACGGGACACGCACAAACCTGTTTGCTTCGGGACAGTTCCATGGGGATATTTGGGGTGGCATGGCTCTTTCTATGGGTTTGCTTGGTGCAGGTAGGCTCTCGTATTCCGGTGCACGTTACGCTTCGATAAAACACAGCATAAACAAAGCGGATACCCGTGCAGGGGAACTGCTCGGCAAAGATGTATGGGAGCCGCTGAAGACAAGGATAGACCTCACAACCAACGACGATATAGGCAGCGTAGCCTATGGTATTGTTACCGACAAGGAGCTTACAGAAGACGAAAAAGCTGCTGTTCTCTCCTACATGAGGCGTTCTATTATAATGAGAGGTTTCAACCTCGGCACGCTTGCACAGAGCCGCGGAGCATCACAAGACGAAGATACGGAGGTTCTGCAAACCGCAAACCAAAGCTACATCGACGGCTATAACATCAGCACTCCGCAGGAGATGGCAGATGCCAAGAATATGCGCGACTATCAGCGCAGCAGGGTGGAGAAGCTTGTCGATGGTGACTTCGTTGGTCTTATTGACAGCTCCCCCGACAGGGCATTGGAGACGATGCGCACCCAAGGTTGGGATAAGGAGACGCGCGATGCTGTTATAGACTACCTCAATGCAAAGCAGGTGTACGACGGTATGCTGCAGCGCGTGCGCGACGACATCGACAGCCGCATTACACAGAGCGATGCCATGGTGGATTCTCGCACGAACAAGACGACAGGCAGCGTACAGGGCGCAACGATGAAGCAGGACGACCGCCGCGTGTATATCGTCAGAGGAAACGTCAAGATGTACGACGACGGCAGCGCAGTTGACAACAACGCCTCGGACGACAGCGTCATTGTGCGCGATGCCGCGACGGGCAAGCTCGAACAGGTATCGCCCGAAGCGATACTGAGCGTTGACGAACCGTTAGACCCGAAGGCAGAGAAAGCAGCTGCCGCCGACGCTATCCGCAGACAGATGGCAGAGGAAGCAGCGGGCAGGATAGACGGCGCAGCCACGTTCAACCAGGGCGACACATATACCATCACAGGCGACAATGGGCAGACGGTACAGGTACAGGTCACCGCAGACGGGAACGGTATCATCGACAACGGCGACGGGACGGTGAACGTGACCGACGGGACAAACATCTTCCCCATAGCAAAGGAGACCATCCGGCAGCAGGTTGAACAGGCAAACTTAGCACGAGTGGCAGAGTTTGAAGCGCAGCGGGCGGCAGAGAACGCCGAAGAGCAGCAAGCGCAGCCTTCGCACAACGTAGGCGACACCTTCGCCCTGCAAGATGCCGACGGCAACACGATACATGGCGAGATACAAGCTATCACAGAGGACGGTGTGGAGATACGCACAGACGAGCTGCTAAACGGCAAGCGTGTACAGGTTATCCCCGCAAAGGACTTTGAAGACATGATTGTCAGCAGTAGCGATGTTTCGGAAGCACCGGCAACAGAAGAGGTGAAACTTTCAGATGAGATAGATGAGAATGGACATTTTTTCGTCAAATCCTCTGATGGAACATCTACATTCGGAGAAATTTTCGAAAACAGCGGTTTGACAGCAGCCCCTATAAAACTAAGCGAGGGATTTAACAAGATTGATGAAAGAGGCAACAATATAGGCTATGGGTTGCTTCATATACAGGCGGGTCATGGCAAACAGATTTTGAAAGCAGGATATTCTTCTATTCCGGAATTTGTTGAAGATGTATGCAGGAACTATAAGGAAATCCGTATCGGTCGGAAGAGAAAAAGCAACCAAACATATATGTTGCTTGAACTGCATGACGAAAAACACAAACGCACGTTATTTGTGGAGTTGTCGCACGACGGCACCTACTGGAATGTGAACAGCGGAGGTATATTCAGAAACGGATATGCTGACGAAAACGATATTGTTTGGCCCGAACCCACAGTGGGGAGCAATGCAATCACCGACACTGCTGAAGTTGCTGACAGTCCGACCGAAGCCGCAAAGGGTGAAACTGTTGACAGAGGCGGGAACTCTTCCCAACCAATACCTTCTGTCGACAAATTTCCGAACAATCAATCAGCCACACAAGAAAATGGTGAAAAATCTTTAGACGCGCAGTCTGTTTCTGCCTTAGAGCGGATACCAAAGAACGAGAAAGGCGAGGATAGCAAGAGGGAGAAAAAAACAAAAGACAACATTGTTCGTGACGAGAACGGCAAGAAAGTGTACGACCAATCTCCCATTGAAGCCACGGTGTTGGATCTTTATGACGGTGCGCTTGAAGATGTAGAGATAGACGAGTTTGTGAACGCCAACATTGCTGCTGCCGAAAAGGAAGTATCCAAGGCTATAGCTAAGAAGCCAAAGATGGGCACAGACAAGGATCAATATCTTGCAGCCAAGGAAAAATGGAGCGCAGCGGTGGCTGAAGCCGAGCGTAAGGTGCAGTACTGGAATGGTGTAAAGGCAGAAATAGAACGGATTACCACCCCTGACGATGCCAAGGGATGGCAGGACGAACTGAGCGGAAAGAATGCAAGGGAGCAATACCGCAGCAATGTGGCACAGCCTGGTGAGGCAAGTGACGCGACAGAGGTTACCGCAGAATTTTTGCAGCGTAGAGGCTCAAAGATTACTCCGGAATCGTTCCGTAAGGAGACCGGATTTGGCATTAAGGAACAACGCGCAATGGTTGGCATGATTTCCAAGGATGGAAAGTCAATAGAACACCTCGGCGAAGATTTAGCACTCTTTGATGAAGAGAATTACAACGGACGGTTCTTTGGCGGTGACTCTTTGGCGGCAAGAGATGCCATCTTAGAATACTTGATGTCTTATGATGGAGGTCGCAAAGGGTTGAAGAAGCTGCAAGACGAGGCGGAAGACAAGTTTGTCAGAGACTACGAGGCTGAGCGTGATAACGCATACTATGACAAATATGGAATGAGTTACGAAGAATACCTTGCATACTCCGCTCAAGAACTGCCCGAGTTGTTGAGAAAATACAGTAACTTTGACGAGCAGGACTTCTACAGCCGCTATGCTGACGAGATAGAAGACCGGATGAGACAACGCGAAGAAGAAGAACTTAAACAAAAGAATAATGGAACAGAAAGAAATGACACCGCAGGAGAAGAGCAGGGACATGATAGAAGCGATCAAGTACAACCTGGAGAACGGACTGATGACTTCGGAAGAAGTGAGAGAAGCGAAGACACCCAAGGAGAAGGTGGCATTAGCGATGAAAGCAATACTGAATCGCGACCTACATCAGAGGGTATAGCCGACAGTGCAGGACGAACTGAGGAAGATGGCGGAAGAAGCGGAATTGAGAAAGGAAACATAGGAGACCAAAGCCAAGGAACACTGGGAACGCCCGAAGAAATAATAGGTCGTTCTCTTACCACTGATGAGACCAAGCGTTTCATCTCCTTTATGGAGCAAACCGCCCAAGTTGCTCCTGAACTGGAACTTACTCCACAGAATTGGGCGAAAGAATTTGGCGAAGAAGGTCTTGTCGCTACCCCTATTGGTGAGGTGAAACATGGCGAAAACCAATATCTGAAACTTGCGCAACAAGGGCGAAACGGCAAACTCGGCATGGTAAAGCCGACACTCGAACATCCCTCAATAATAATTGAAGACAGACGAGCTTCCAAAGATGGTTCTTCCGACAGGGATACCTCTTACATATTTGCCAAGACATTCGTAAAGAAAGATGGTTCACGCTATTATCATT
>CAVJTV010000099.1:7599-9358 GCA_963652435.1 Desulfovibrionaceae bacterium
TGTCACTGTAAGCAAAGAAGGTAGAGTGGTTGTCGTATCTTCGCAAGAAAAGTCTGTAAACAGAATATCCAAGCTACTGCAACAAGGCAAAGTAGCCTGGATAGATTCTGCATTCAGCTTGCATCCGAAGGCGCAAGTCGAGGAGTCAGTTCCTCTTAACGATTCGAACAAGCCTACTACAACTGACAATCAGCCTGCCTTGCTCGGTATCAATTCGTCTGAACAATCATCTGATAAGGTGTATAACCGCCATGCTACGGCTAAACAGTCTGTCGAAACTGCTGAAACTTCGCAGAACGCTGAACAACGCGACACTCAGACGCCCTCCCGCATGAATGTTCCTACATCTTCCGAGGACAAAGTTCTAAACAATCAATCAGCCAAGCAAGAAAAAGGAGGGAAATCTTCTGAAAACGATGAAGGAGCCAAGGCGGCAGCCACAGACGTAAGCAGCGATGAACAGTTGCGTCAGAGCAAAACATTCATTGAACGGTTGCGAAAAGCGGGCAATAAGCTACCTCCTACGGGTTTATATAGCGAAGCCCTATCATACTATGCCCGACTAAAAGGTGTTCAAATAAGAGAAGCGCGGAGTGTCATCGGTAGCAAGACAGGTAACGAGATAGCCGACCTGCTTGACGGAAGGGATGACGCGATTGAGCGCAGCTACAAACGTAACAACCCCCGCGAACATAAAGCGGAGGGTGCAGCTCCTGTGTCCCACAACGAGGAGGTTCTGCGCGATGCGGTAGACGAACTGTTGCGCGGCAGCGGCATTGAGGTTGTATCCGACGTAGAGGAAGGGCAAAGGGTGCTGGATATGGCGAACGGTGAGGATGTGCGGCTGAATGCGAAACATATATCTAAAAGGAAACAATGGATAAACGATTATGTAAACGCTGCACACTTCATTTCGGGTCGCGATAAGAAGGAAATCCGCAAGGAAATAGAGCAAATGGTAGCGAACGCAAGAAGCGAAGCAAAAGAATTGTATGAAAGAGTGCTTGCCGGAGATTTTGATGACGTAACTTTGCGGCGTATAAACGACTACATTGATAACGCTACACCAAACAATGGATTCTATAGACCGCTTTCTAAACGACTACCAACGGGAGCATTACTATCGTTGTCAAAAGGAGAACGAACGGGTAGCGTCGATGCACTATTCAGTAGAATTTGCGAGAGCACAGTCGGAAAGAATGGACGCGTTAGTGCAGAAGGCAGAAGAAGAATCGAGGAGAAAAAGGAAGAGCTCCTTGAAAAATGGGCAAAAGCCGCCGGTAACTGGCATGAATCAATAGCCGACTTTACGGATAACACCACTCCCATCAAGAGCGGCACAGATTCCGATGTTTATCTTTCCAACGACGGCAAGACCGTAATCAAAGCCTCAAAGGGCAAGTTTGAAAACAAGAAATTCCCTTCGGACATTGACCAGGTGGCATTGTTTAATTCTTTATTTCCCGATAGCTCCTACCGCATATTGGGTTATGGAAGAATAAACGGCAAGTTTGTAAAGTTTCTCGAACAGAACTTAGTGGATTTCAGCACGTCTACCCCTTTGACGACAGAAGAACGGGTGGAGCATATGCGCAAATTCGGATTTAAGCCAAGAAACGAAGAAAAGACTGTATTTAGCAATGGAAACATTGTCGTTTCCGACCTTCAGAAGTCGAACATTGTGCACGATGCTGCGGGCAACGTGCGTGTGATTGACGCTGACGTGAAGCTGCACACGAAGGATATTGGCGGCAAGTGG
>CAVJTV010000100.1:0-9336 GCA_963652435.1 Desulfovibrionaceae bacterium
CCCTCATGCAATTTACATGAAGGAAAAAACACCGATCAAAACCCTCATGCAATTTACATGGACTTAGAAACAGCGTTTCCGGCACTCCTGCAATTTGCATGGGCTTAGAAACAGCGTTTCCGGAGTTCCTGCAAATTGCATGGGGCAATTTTGTCTGCAATCTTGCTTCGTGCAAACCGAGAATTGCGTTGGAGCAAAAAAAGAGGCTGCGCCACACACCCCTATCTCAAAACAAGAAAACATGACGGGAGTTTTTGTTATCCCGCGCTGCACTTTATGTCCATTATGTCTACATTCCTTTTTCGCCTAAGCCCTCCGCGGCATCTGTGGTTTTTGCGTACATTTGCCGCGCTGCAGCCTGCCGGTCTGTCGCTCATCGTTTAGGGATGGGAGGAAAGTCCGGGCAACACAGAGCACCATACTTCCTAACGGGAAGCTGTCCGCAAGGGTAGAGTAGCGTAACAGAAAACAACCGCCGGCATCTGCCGGTAAGGGTGAAAAGGCGGGGTAAGAGCCCACCGGTGTCCGTAGCAATACGGCGCGACAGTACGTCTTATGGGTTGTAAGGTCATGTATACCGACGCGTGTAGGATTGCTCGTCCGATGTCGGGGGGTAGACCGCTAAAGCTTGCCGGCGACGGTAAGACGAGATAAATGGCAGACGCTTTCGGGGTGGAGACGTTCCGGAAGTACAAAACCCGGCTTACAGGCGGGCTGCATTTTTTATTCATCAGGCAAACACCTTTTTGCCCGTACAGTTTACAACAATGGAGAAAGAGACCGAGAAAAAGCCTTTGATGGAACGGATCAACGCATTCCTGACGCGAAGCATCCGTTTCGTGACATACGACATTTGGCGTATTACGGAGAACGAAGTAAGCGGCTTGAAGGAGCTTTATATCGACACAATCAAGACCATCATACTGGCGGTGCGCGGGTTCAACAGCGAAAACCTACAGACAAAAGCATCCGCCCTCACGTATAGCACGTTTCTTGCCATCGTCCCGCTGCTGGCGGTGCTGGTCGGGGTTGCCAAAGGCTTCGGCTTTCAGGCAACGGTGCGGGAAACGCTGCTTTATTATTTCCCCGGGCACGAGATGGAGCTTGGCAAAGCCTTCGAATACGTGGAAAACTATCTGGCGCAGGCGCAGGGCGGCATTTTCATCGGCATCGGTTTGGCGTTGTTGTTTTATACGGTCATAAACCTGATTTCCTCCATTGAAGACACGTTCAACGACATTTGGCAGATAAAGAAGTCGCGCCCGTGGTATAGGAAGATATCCGACTACCTGGCATTGTTTCTCATACTGCCGGTATTGATGACAGCCTCGAGCGGACTCTCCATCTTTGCCTCCACACTGCAGAACTCGTTCCTCAGCGAGTATGTGTTTCTCACGCCCATCGTGGAGTTTGCGCTGAATGTGGTGCCGTATCTCTTCACGATAATGGCGTTCACGGGGCTTTACCTGTCTCTTCCAAACACGAAGGTGCGGTTCGTCAACGGACTGGTGGCAGGCGTGATTGCCGGTTGTGCTTTCCAGTTCTTCCAGCTCATCTACATAAGCGGACAGATATGGGTGAGCAAGTACAACGCCATCTACGGTAGCTTTGCCGCGCTGCCGCTGTTGCTGTTGTGGCTGCAACTGTCGTGGCTGATATGTCTTTTCGGTGCGGAGCTGTCGTATGCTTCGCAGAACGTGAAGAAGTTTAGTTTCGAGCGCGACAGCAAGAACATCAGCCGCCGCTACAAGGATTTCCTGACGCTGCTCATCGCCTCGCTCATCGTCAAAAGGTTCGTCGGCGGCGAGAAGCCCTACACGGCAGACGAGCTGTCGGACGCCTATCGCATTCCCATACGTCTCACGACAGACATACTCTATCTGCTTACCGAGCTCGGGATTATCAACGAGGTGAACTATGGCGACGACGAGCGCATCGTGTATTATCAGCCTGCCGTCGACATCAACCGCATAACGGTGAGCTATCTGTTTACGAAAATGGACGAATATGGCTCGGAGAACTTCAAGATAGACACCTCGGGGCTTTTCCGCGACGAGTGGCAGGCTCTGCTCAAGACGCGGGAAGACATGATAAAGGCAAACGACAATATCCTGCTCAAGGATCTCTAAAGGGAACAGACAACGGGAATGAACGATGGGATATAAAGAAGGACATACGGATCTCACGAAGGGGACAACGTGGAAGGTGATTGTGCGTTTCGCCCTGCCGCTGCTCATAGGGAACATACTGCAACAGCTCTACAACGTCACAGACAGCGTCATCGTCGGGCAGCTCCTCGGGAAAGAAGCCTTGGCAGCCGTCTCCGCCTCGTTCTTCATATATTATTTCATAGTATCGTTCGTCATAGGCATAGGTAGCGGCACATCGGTTGTCATCTCGCAGTTTTTCGGAGCAGGAGAATACGACAAGGTGCAACGGGCGTTCTCCTCGTTCTTCATCTTCATGCTGGTGGCTGGCGTTGCCCTCTCCATCGCCGGAATAATATTCGCAGAACCTATCTTCCGCCTTACGAACACACCGGAAGAGGTTATCCCTGGTGCGGTTGCCTATTTCAGGATTTACATCGGCGGAACGTTCCTATTCGTGACGTTCAGCAGTATCATCTCCATACTCCGTGGCGTGGGAGAATCTTTCCGCCCGATGATATTCATATTCATCACGACGGTGCTCAACGTTGCATTGGACTTGCTCTTCATTGCCGTCTTCGGATGGGGAATAGAAGGTGCGGCGCGCGCAACAGTCATAGCGCAGGGCATCGGAATGTGTGTTGCCTTGGGTTACGTGAACAACACGCACCCATTGCTGTCGGTAAAGAAGAAAGACCTTGTGTTCGACAGACGGCTCTTCCGCGAAGGGTTGCGGATAGGTCTTCCGACCAGCGTGCAACAGTGTGCCATAGCCCTCGGGCTTATAGCACTTCTCGGGATAGTCAACAGCTTCGGCACCGATACGCTGACAGCCTACGGCGCGGCAGGAAAAATAGATGCCATCATCACGCAAGCCATCCTCACCCTTTCGGGAGCACTTGCCGCCTTCACCGGACAGAACATCGGCGCCCGCCGCCTCGACCGCGTCCGCGAGGGGCTGCGTTTCACCTTTGGGGTCAACATCCTCTTCAGTGCGGTCACCTTTGCGGCAGTCTACTTCTTCGGCGAAGATATGATGCGTGCGTTCACCTCAGATCCGTCGGTGATTGCCATAGGTAGGGAATACCTCCTAATCATAGGAGGGTTCTTTGTTGTGCACGGGGGTCTGAACGTGTTCAACGGCGCACTACGTGGTGCGGGCGACACGTTGTTCACCATGACGGTAAGCCTCGTATGCCTGTGGATAATCCGTATCCCCCTCGCCTACCGGCTGAGTGCATGGTACGGAAGGCAGGGTATATGGTGGGCAATAGGCATCAGCATCGCCATAGGGCTGCTCGTTACCTACATATACTACAGGACGGGTCTTTGGAAAAGGAAATGCGTCGTGAAATAAACTGTCTCAGCTGAACTGCATCAGTCGGCTGATATACTTGCCCACAATATCAAACTCAAGATTGACAACTGTGCCTTCCACGATCTGCGAGAAGTTCGTGTGCTCGTGTGTGTAGGGAATGATTGCCACACGGAAGCTGTCGGGCTGTGAGTTGCAGACGGTGAGGCTTACGCCGTTGACCGTGACGGAGCCTTTCTCGACGGTGACATACCCTTGCTTTGCCATAGCCTTGTCGAACGTATACTTAAAGGTGTAGTACCAGCTCCCTTCCGCCTCTTCTACGGCTGTGCATACGGCAGTACAGTCCACATGCCCCTGCACGATATGTCCGTCGAGCCTACCGTTCATCATCATGCTCCTTTCAAGGTTCACAAGCGAGCCCGGGCGAAGAAGCCCGAGGTTCGAACGCTCCAAGGTTTCGCGCATGGCTGTCGTAGTGAACGTGTCGTCCGTCTTGCTCACCACCGTAAGGCATACGCCGTTGTGGGCAACGCTCTGGTCTATCTTCAGCTCGCCGACAAACGAGCAGGTCATTGTGATATGGATATTGTCGCGGTCGTGCTCAATCTTCACGACGCGTGCCGTTTCTTCTATTATTCCTGAAAACATATTGTCGTCTCCTGTTTTTAATTGTTTGTACTTCGGTCTTTTTATTTGCAGTGCTCGGCGATAAGTCGTTCAGCCAGCGGGTCGCCCAGCTCTTTTGCCTTGCGTAGGGCTTCGCAGGCTTCCGCCTTCTTCTCCATACGCACGTAGCAGACACCGCGAAGGCGGTAGCAAGCTGCAAAGTCGGGAGCCACCTTCAGTGCCTCGTCGATGGCTGCCAAGGCTTCCGTGTATTTCTTCTGGCGTACATATATAGAGGCTTCCTCGGCGCGATAGTCGGGGACGTCGGGCGAGAGGCGCACTGCCTCACCTATGTCAGCCAACGCACCGTCCATATCTCCTGCGCGGAACTTTGCCTGCTCGCGATAGAAATAGAAATCACTCCCCACGCTCCCCTTCATTGCCTTGTAGTACATATCATAGTCTTCCACCGCCTCGGCATATAGCGAGAGGCGCAACTTCCAGTCTATCCGTTCGAGGATATACGGCGCAGCTTCCTCCGTAAGTGGCAATCCGCTCTTCTCAATAGCTCCGTCGAGAAGTGCAATCACCTCGCCGATGTTGAAGCCCTGGATATTCTCTTTTGCTTTGGCTGCCCAGTAGAACGACGATGCTGTTGCCTGCGGGGAGTTGTTCACTGTCATATATTCCTCGTAAGCCGCAATGTAATCTTTCCGTGCAAAACAGATATCGCCTGCCAGCTGATGGTATACGGGCAGATTGTCTTCACTAATGGCACTGCGCACAGCCTCAAAAGCTGCGTCGAGCGTCCACGCAGGGTCTGTCAGCGTCGTGTCGATGGCAGCCACACCATAGATCAGCTTTGCTCGGTTGTAGAAAGCCTCGCCCTTCCTGTCGCTAAGGCGCGAAGCCGTCTCAATGTCTTTCATTGCCTTTTGGAGCAACTCTGCCTGTCCCTCGGGCGAAGAGGCAAGGGCTACGCGTTGCCCTGCATAATGGTTTGCACGGCTTATGTATCCGTCTGCCGCCGTGGGGAAGGTAGCGATGAAGTCGTCAAGCGTCTCGAGATACGTCCTGGCATCTTCCGCACTGTTTTTAAGGAATAAGGCGACAAGAGCCTCGTCGACATCCGCGGGCCATGCCTTGCGTATTCCTATTGTGCTGTATGTAGTATTCAAGAAGTCTGTGGAGCTCATTGCCAGACTTGCCGCATAGGCTGCCGAGACGGCAAACGACGCATCCTTCTTTCCCGAAGCATCTGCCTGCGCCAGTCCGAACACCTCCCCCGAAGCATTGACCACCGGCGAGTTTACCTTCGCATCATCAAGCGTCATGCTGAGCTTATAATAGCTGTAAGGGTCTTTCAAGCGACTCACTTCGGTGACTGTCCCCTGCTCGAAGGCGGCTTTCTTGTCTGTTGTATAAGGGAGAAGATAGCATGGTGAACCTTGCGCTTGAGGGTCGGCGGCTATCTCAAGGCTGCGCACCTTCGAGGTCACTGCCGTCCGCACCTTTATCACGTCGTACAGTTCGTCGGCACCTATAATATGCGTCACAGGGTATGTCGCACCATCCACATCGGTCACCGTTGCCGTCTTTGCCCCTTCAAAAAGAGCATAGCCGGTGATGACATCACCCGTCTCGGACACGAAAACACCCGTCCCCGACGTTATCCGTGCTCCGTCTTTGCCGTAGGTGGTCACCATAACAACTGCCTTCCTGCTTTTTTCCATCCATTTGGGAGATTGCTTCTTCTGTGCCACTGCTGCACCGAAAAAGCAGCAAGCCAAAACAATCAGTAATAATTTCTGCTTCATTTCTTCGTATTTCTGTGATGTGACGGCAAAAGTACTTACTTTATCATTACCCGCGCACCTCCCTGCCCTCCTCGTTTGCCGGTTATTCTACCCCGCTGAACGGCGCAGTATATTATGACAGGACACCGTAAACTGAACAAGCGAACATGTAAGGGAAATCAGTGAATGTGTAAAGAGCATTAGAGAACGTGTAAAGCGAATCAGTTGAGTCGAAGAACTGAACTATTGTAAACCTGTTCAGAGATGCTGTAAAGAAGATCAGTTTAACAGACTCGTACAGTGTCAACCTTTTTCAGGGAAAGACAGGCGTGGGGCATTTTCTTTCAAGAGACAGGAAAATCATTACCTTTGCCGCACTCAAAAAAAAACAACACGGCATGCACGAGAGACTTATTATTCTTGATTTCGGCTCGCAAACGACGCAGCTGATCGGCCGAAGGGTCAGAGAACTGAACATGTATTGCGAGATTGTTCCTTACAACAAATTTCCCCACGACGCGACAGACGTGAAAGGCGTAATCCTTTCCGGCAGTCCCTATTCCGTTTACGACAAGGACGCGTTCAAGGCAGACCTGAGCGAGATTCGCGGCAAATATCCCGTGCTGGGTATCTGCTACGGGGCGCAGTTTCTTGCCTACACCTCGGGCGGCAACGTCGAGCCCGCCGCCTCGCGCGAATACGGGCGTGCGAACCTTTCGTTTGTCGAGGGCAGCGACCCGCTGCTGCGTGGCATCAGTGGGGGCTCGCAGATATGGATGTCGCACGGCGACACCATCACCGCGCTGCCCGACAGCTTCAAGATTATCGCCAGCACCGACGACGTGAAGGCTGCCGCCTATCACGTGGAGGGCGAGAATACATGGGGCGTGCAGTTTCACCCCGAGGTGTTCCACACGACGGACGGCGTGAAGCTGCTCGACAACTTCCTCACGATATGCGGATGCGCCAAAGACTGGACGCCGGCTTCTTTCATCGAGTCGACAGTTACAGAGCTGCGGAACAAGTTGGGCGACGACAAGGTGATACTTGCCTTGTCGGGAGGCGTGGACTCGTCCGTCACTGCCGTGCTGCTCAACAAAGCCATCGGGCGTAACCTCACCTGCATCTTCGTGGACCACGGGCTGCTGCGCAAGAACGAGTTCGAGAATGTGCTGAAAGACTACGAACACCTTGGGCTGAACGTCATCGGCGTGAATGCCAAGGACAAGTTCTACAGCGAGCTTGCCGGCGTGACCGACCCCGAGCGCAAGCGCAAAATCATCGGCAAAGGCTTTATCGACGTGTTCGACGAGGAAGCCCGCAAACTGAAAGACATCAAATGGCTCGGACAGGGGACAATCTATCCCGACGTCATCGAGTCGCTCTCCATCACCGGAACGGTCATCAAGAGCCATCATAATGTGGGCGGGCTGCCCGACACGATGAAGCTGAAGCTGGTGGAGCCGCTGCGTCTGCTCTTCAAAGACGAGGTTCGCCGCGTCGGCATGGAGCTGGGGATGCAGCCGCATCTCATCAAACGCCACCCGTTCCCCGGTCCGGGGCTCGGCATACGTATCCTTGGCGACATCACCCCCGAGAAGGTGCGCATACTTCAGGATGCCGACGACATCTATATGTCGCTCATGCACGAATGGGGATTGTACGACAAGGTGTGGCAAGCCGGCGTGATACTGCTGCCGATACGTTCGGTAGGCGTGATGGGCGACGAGCGCACCTACGAGAGCACTGTTGCACTGCGTGCCGTGACATCCACCGATGCCATGACGGCAGACTGGGCACAGCTGCCCTACGAGTTCCTGGCGAAAGTGTCGAACGAGATAATAAATAAGGTAAAGGGCGTGAACCGCGTAGTGTACGACATCAGTTCAAAGCCCCCCGCAACCATCGAGTGGGAGTAAAAAGAAAGTTGACGATTCATATCATGAAAGCATTTACGAAAGAAGGTAAACGGAGCGCACGGATTGTGGTGCGGTTTGCCGTGATGATGTTGTTGACACTTATATGCGGGAGCGTTATGCCCGTCGCGGGGCAGACCTTACGCAAAGCTCCTGCCCCGATGTATCGCGACCCTGTGACAGACGGAGCTGCCGACCCCGTCGTTGTGTGGAACAATGACAGCCGGTCGTGGTGGATGCTCTACACGCAACGGCGAGCAAACACCGATGCAGCCGATGTGGCATACTGCTACGGCACGCAGATCGGCGTAGCAGAGACGACAGACAACGGACAGACGTGGATATACAGAGGAACGCTGAAGCTGGACTTCGAAGTGGGGCACAACACCTTCTGGGCACCGGAGGTGATCTTCGACGGCGGGAAGTATCATATGTTCGTGTCGTATATCCGAGGCGTGCGAAACCATTGGGGCGGCAACAAATACATTGAGCATTACGTGAGCCGTGACCTTTGGAACTGGAAACACAAAGGACGGGTCGATCTGAAGTCCGACGCAGTCATCGACGCAGCTGTCTGCCGGTTGCCCGGCGGAGAGTGGCGCATGTGGTATAAAGACGAGAATGCCGGCTCGCACATATTTGCCGTCGACAGCAAGAACCTGAAAGACTGGTCTGCGCCGAAAGAGGTCTTGAGCGGAAAGGCGCAGGAAGGACCGTATGTGTTCAGTTATAAAGGTTACTTCTGGATGATTACCGACGAATGGCAAGGGCTACGCGTGTACCGTTCGAAAGATATGAACGTGTGGGAGAAACAAGGATTGATATTGGCAGAAGCAAGCCATAGGTGCGAAGACACTCCGAACGGAGCGCATGCCTGCGTGAATGTTGTCGGAGACAGGGCGTACATTTTCTACTTCACGCATCCGGGCAGGACAAGCCAGCTACATTCACTCATCGACAAGAACGGAGTGACGCCCTACGAGCTCCGCCGCTCGTCCATACAGGTTGCACCGCTGCAATTCAAGGACGGGACATTGACGTGCGACCACGAGTCGGATTTCGACTTCTATCTGCCGAACGAATAATAGCCATATTGCGCCCTTATTGGAAAGTATCTTGAATGCAGCATTGGAAGGAGAGATGGATGCTCATCTTACAGATGAAGAACATCAGTTGGGCAATCGTCGTAATGGAAAAATGCAGAAGCAAGTCCAGACTCCATTGGGAGAAGTCACCCTCA
This sequence comes from Desulfovibrionaceae bacterium, assembly GCA_963652435.1. Classification (GTDB taxonomy): domain Bacteria; phylum Bacteroidota; class Bacteroidia; order Bacteroidales; family Tannerellaceae; genus Parabacteroides. Next base: position 9,024 of record CAVJTV010000100.1, read on the forward strand.
CGCCACGGCGTAATGTAGTCGCCTTCCATTTCCTCCAACTCAAAGTGTTTGCTGCACCCAGCGCAGATGCCTTTCTGTCGTTCGTAAGCCTCGCGCTTCTGTTTCTTGTCGAACGTGCGGAAGCTAAGGTCGCGCTCGTCGCTGTCATGGCGGACCAGCCTATTATGCTTAAAAACAAAGCCACCCTGTTGTGGGGAGGCTTTGTTTCTTATGGTATTCCCGCAGGGGATTACTGCATCATAACCTTCACGGATGTGTCTCCGATGCGGACGATGGCAATCTCGCCTCTGCGGAGGGTTGTCGGGATGGTGGC
>CAVJTV010000101.1:0-1088 GCA_963652435.1 Desulfovibrionaceae bacterium
CGTTTGAGATATACGAGGAAATCATCAAGGACAATATCAGCTATGACATTCTGGTACAGGACAGGCAGCTTGACCGGGAACGCCTTGACGAGCTTGTAGACCTCATGCTTGAAACCGTCTGCACCAGAAGAAAGACTATCCGCGTCGCGGGCGACGACTACCCGGCGGAGCTTGTAAAGGCAAAGTTTATGAAACTGGACAGCGAACATATCCGCTTTGTCCTTGACTGTATGAGCGAGAACACCACCAGAATCCGCAACATCAAGCAGTACATGAAAGCAGCCCTTTTCAATGCCCCGTCCACTATCGGCAGTTATTACACGTCGCTTGTGGCTCACGACATGGCAAGCGGCGTACTGGCACCGAGGAAGCCGAAATATGGCGACCCCGACTATTATTCATTCAAACCGGGCGAAAGCCTGTAACACCACCAAAGGAGGATTTTTTTATGGCACAGAGAACAGGAGCATTGATTTTTGACGAGCGCACCGACCGTTACGACATTCGGTTTGACGTTTCCGAGTATTACGGGGGCTTGCATTGCGGCGATTGCTTTGACGTATTCGTGCGGGGCAAGTGGAAGCCCACCCGCATGGAAATGAACGCCACACAGGAATGGTATCTTGTGGGCGTGAGAGCCAACGACTTAAACGGGCTGCGCGTCCGTATCTGAACGCATGGGAAGCCCCACAAGCGGCGTTCCCCCTTAACAGACCACTACCGCGAAAGGAGGACGGTAAATGCAAGATGAAATCAACGAAAAGACCATAGCCCTTTACATCAAGACCGGGAAGCTGACCGCCCAGACGCTCCAAAAGGCTATGAAAAAGCTGTTGGAGCAGATGAAGAAGCAGAAAGGGAAAGCCCCACAGGGCAAGCAGACCCTAAAGCAGCTTATGAAGCAAAACACGGGCATTTCCAACATTGAGATAACCGAGGGCAATATCAAGGCGTTTGAGAGTACCGCGAAAAAGTACGGTATCGACTTTGCGCTGAAAAAGGACGCGACGGAAAGCCCGCCCCGCTATCTGGTTTTCTTTAAGGGGCGCGACGCTGACGTGCTGACCGCAGCCTTTAAGGAGTTTTCC
>CAVJTV010000101.1:1098-9186 GCA_963652435.1 Desulfovibrionaceae bacterium
TGACACAGGAGAAAAAGCCCTCTATCCGAAAGCTCTTATCTACCCTCAAAGAAGCCGCACAGGGCAAAAACGCGGAACGCGCCAAAGTCAAGAACAAGGACAGGGAGGTATCGCTATGAAGCCGGAAATCAAGAAGCTGCTTATCCTAAACGCGCCCTATCTGCTCTTTGTGTACCTCTTTGACAAGGTGGGCGCGGCGATCCGCTTATCCCCCGGCGTGGACGCGAGCCAAAAGCTCTTACATCTTGGGGAGGGCTTTGCCGCCGCCTTTTCCAGTATCGCGCCGAGCTTCCACCCCGCCGATTTACTAATCGGCATAGCGGGCGCGGTCATTGTCCGGCTTGCGGTGTACTTCAAGGGCAAGAACGCGAAGAAATACCGCCGAGGGGCTGAATATGGTAGTGCGCGTTGGGGCGGTGCGGAAGATATAAAGCCTTACGCTGACCCTGTATTTGAAAATAACGTGCTGCTGACGCAGACGGAACGCCTTACCATGAACAGCCGCCCGAAGCAGCCGAAATATGCGAGAAACAAAAACATTCTTGTAATCGGCGGTTCCGGCAGCGGCAAAACAAGGTTTTTCGTGAAGCCGAACTTAATGCAAATGCACAGCTCCTACGTCGTGACTGACCCCAAAGGCACCGTATTACTGGAATGTGGCAAGCTCTTACAGCAAAAAGGCGGCTACAAGATAAAAGTGCTGAATACGATTAACTTCAAAAAATCCATGAAATACAATCCCTTTGCCTATCTGCGGAGCGAAAAGGATATTTTGAAATTAGTCAATACCATTATCGCCAACACCAAAGGCGAGGGCGAAAAGTCGTCCGAGGATTTTTGGACGAAAGCCGAAAAGCTCTACTACACCGCGCTTATCGGCTATATCTGGTACGAAGCACCCGACGAGGAAAAGAACTTTACGACGCTGCTTGAAATGATAAATGCGTCGGAAGCCCGCGAGGACGACGAGGATTTTCAAAACCCCGTTGACCTTATGTTTGAACGTCTGGAAGAAAAAGACCCGGAGCATTTCGCTGTCAAGCAGTATAAAAAATACAAACTGGCGGCGGGCAAGACCGCAAAATCTATTTTAATTAGCTGCGGAGCGAGGTTAGCCCCCTTTGACATTAAGGAGCTGCGCGACCTCATGGAAACCGACGAAATGGAGCTTGACACCATAGGCGACCGCAAGACCGCCCTGTTTGTTATCATCAGCGACACCGACGACACCTTTAACTTTGTTGTGTCAATCCTCTACACACAGCTTTTCAACCTCTTGTGCGATAAAGCCGACGACGAATACGGAGGGCGGCTGCCCGTCCATGTGCGCTGCCTGTTAGATGAATTTGCGAATATCGGTCAAATCCCGAAATTTGAAAAGCTCATAGCGACGATACGAAGCCGGGAAATCTCCGCGTCTATCATCTTGCAGAGCCAGTCACAGCTAAAGGCGATTTATAAGGACAACGCCGATACCATAGTCGGCAACTGCGACACGACGCTTTTCTTGGGCGGCAAGGAAAAAACGACGCTCAAAGAAATATCGGAAATCTTAGGCAAAGAAACCATAGACAGCTTCAACACGTCGGAAACGCGCGGGCGGGAGTTTTCTCATGGGCTGAACTACCAGAAGTTAGGCAAGGAGCTTATGACACAGGACGAAATCGCGGTCATGGACGGAGGGAAATGTATCTTGCAGCTTAGAGGGGTGCGCCCGTTTTTTTCAGATAAATTCGACATCACGAAGCACCCGAACTACAAGTATCTCTCCGACGCAGACAAGAAAAACACCTTTGACATGGAGAAGCACTTACGCCGCCGCCCCGCTATCGTAAAGCCGGACGAAGTTTTTGACTATTACGAAATTGACGCGGCAAGCCTTGACGGGGACGCAGACCATGAATAAGCGGCAAAAGGAAACGCCCCGCTTTACCGTGATTGAGGGCGGGCGCAGGAAGAAAGACCGGGAGGAAGCCGCGCGGCGGGCTGAATTGCAGCAATTCATACGGGCTTGCGAAGCCCTGTATGAGAAGAACCGGGCGCGGCGGGAAGTCTGATTTTACAGGAGGACACACCATGAGCAGACAGAGGACAAAAGCCGAGATTATGCGGCATGAACAATATTTTGCAAAGCTGATAGAGAAAGCAGACAACGCCATGCGGGAGTACCAACAGGAGCGCGGCGGGGAACACCGCCTTTACGTTGACGAGTATATCCGGCGCAAGGGCTTTCTCTTAGGACAGTGACAAGGAGGACACGCCATGAACAGACGTATCAGAAAAAAGAAACAGAAACAATGGGAGCAGCAACAGGCGCGGATTGAACAGGCGATTGTCAATCTCTTGGAACTTGTCGAGGAAGCGCGGCGGGACTACTGGCGGCGTTGGGCAGAGGAAAGCACAAAGCAGTTTGTCGCGGAAGTCATGCGCCACTATGAGCCGCGAGGGAGAAAGGAGGAATTGCAGCAATCACAAACGTAAACGTCGGCTACATGGTACGCGCCCCTACTCTTGGGGCGGCATGAAAAGCCGCAGACCGAAATCTTGCTTACAACTGAATACCGCTGCGCCGCAGAAAGGACGCGGCGCGGGGAACCCGCCAGAATCCGGCGGGCTTACGACCGCGGCAGTTTTCAAAGCTGACCGCCGTTTTTTATGCCCTTTTTTCGGGGCAGCCGCTTTCTTGGCGGCAGAAAAGGAGAAATCTTATGGCATTTTTCAACAGCGCAGTAGACGTATTGCAGACCCTTGTTATCGCACTGGGAGCCGGGCTTGGTATCTGGGGCGTTATCAATCTTCTGGAGGGATACGGTAACGACAATCCGGGCGCGAAAAGCCAGGGCATGAAACAGCTTATGGCGGCGGCGGCGTTGCCCTTATCGGCATGACCCTTGTACCGCTGCTTTCCGGGCTGTTCGGTTAAGCCGCGCGGGAGTAGCCTATGCAGAGCATACTTGACGCGATTAACGAATGGATAAAGGAAATCCTTATCGGAGCCATTAACGGGAATCTGTCAACTATGTTCGGGGACGTAAACGAGAAAGTCGGCACTATTGCCGCAGAGGTAGGGCAGACCCCGCAAGGGTGGAACGCAAGCATATTTTCCATGATACGGACGTTATCGGAAAATGTGATTGTGCCGATTGCGGGGCTTGTCATTACCTATGTCCTATGCGTGGAGCTTATCAGCATGGTAACGGAAAAGAACAATATGCACGATATTGACACGTTCATGTTTTTCAAGTGGTTTTTCAAGGCGTGGGTGGCTGTTTATCTGGTTACGCATACCTTTGACATCACAATGGCGGTGTTCGATATGGCGCAGCACGTCGTTTCCGGCGCGTCGGGGGTAATCGGCGGCAGCACAGAGATTGATGTTGCCGCCGCCCTTGGCTCCATGCAGGACGGGCTTGACAGTATGGAAATCCCCGAACTACTCTTGCTTGTCATGGAAACAAGCCTTGTGAGCTTGTGCATGAAAATCATGTCCGTACTGATAACCGTAATCCTCTATGGAAGAATGATAGAAATTTACCTTTACTGTTCGGTATCGCCTATCCCGTTTGCAACTATGACAAACCGAGAATGGGGACAGATAGGGAACAACTACCTAAAATCCCTGTTCGCCCTTGGCTTTCAAGGCTTCCTCATTATGATATGCGTCGGCATTTACGCGGTTCTGGTAAACAGCATGATAATAGCGGACAATCTGCACAGCGCGATATTTTCCCTTGCAGCCTACACCGTTATCCTCTGCTTTTCCCTGTTCAAATCCGGCGCACTGGCAAAATCCATTTTCAACGCACATTAAAACGCGGGCATATCCCGCAGAAAGGAGGTTTACGCTTGGCGTATGTACCCGTACCGAAAGACTTATCCAAAGTCAAAACGAAAGTCGCTTTGAACCTTACGAAGCGGCAAATCATTTGTTTCGCGGCGGCTCTTATCTTAGGGCTTCCGCTTTTCTTTCTGCTCAAGGACAGCGCAGGCACAAGCCTTGCGTCAATGGTAATGATTGCGGTCATGCTTCCCTGTTTCCTCATTGCCATGTATGAGAAACACGGGCAGCCCCTTGAAGTGGTGGTTAAAAACATCATTCAGACGAAATTCATTGCCCCCAAAGAGCGACCATACAGAACTGAAAATTTTTATGCTGTCTTAGAGCGGCAGCGAAAACTTGAAAAGGAGGTATCAGCGATTGCAAAAGGCAAAAGCAAACACAGCGGGAAAAAGCCCCGCCGGGGCTAAACAGCCCCACAAACTGACCCGCGCCGAGAAACAGCGGATAGCCGAGGTTATCCGACAGGCAAAGGGCGACGGGAAAGCCCACACCGCACAGCAGACAATCCCCTACCTTACCATGTACCCGGACGGGATTTGCCGCGTGTCGGAAAAGAAATACTCTAAATCCGTCGCCTTTGAAGATATTAACTATCAGCTTGCACAGCCGGACGACAAGACCGTTATCTTTGAAAACTGGTGCGATTTTCTCAACTACTTTGACGCGAGCGTTAGCGTGCAGCTCTCTTTCATCAATCAGGGGACGCAGCGCGGCGAAGCGGAAAAAGCTATCAATATCCCCGCACAGGACGACACTTTCAACTCTATCCGTACCGAGTACGGGGATATGCTGAAAAATCAGCTTAGTAAAGGCAACAACGGGCTTGTGAAGCACAAGTACATCACATTCAGTATCGAAGCCGACAATCTGGCAGCGGCAAAAGCCCGCCTTGCCCGTATCGAAACCGACGTACTCAACAACTTCAAAGTGCTTGGCGCGGCGGCGCGTCCTATGACGGGCTATGAACGCTTAAAAGTGCTGCATGGCGTATTCCACCCGGAGGGCGAGCCTTTCCGCTTTGATTTTTCATGGCTTGCCCCGTCCGGGCTTAGTACAAAGGACTTTATCGCCCCGTCGTCGTTCCGTTTTGGGGAGGGGCGCACGTTCCGCATGGGGCGCAAAATCGGCGCGGTTAGCTTCCTTGAAATCCTTGCGCCGGAACTGAACGACCGTATGCTTGCCGACATTCTGGACTTGGAAACGGGCGTAATCGTCAATCTTCATATCCGCAGTATCGACCAGACCGAAGCGATTAAGACAATCAAGCGCAAAATCACTGACCTTGACAAGATGAAGATTGAGGAACAGAAAAAAGCGGTACGCAGCGGCTACGACATGGATATAATCCCGTCCGACCTTGCCACTTTCGGCAGCGAAGCAAAAATCTCTTACAGGATTTGCAGAGCAGAAACGAGCGTATGTTTCTTCTCACGTTCCTTGTGGTAAACATGGCGGACACGAAGCGGAAACTGGAAAATGACGTGTTCGCGGCGGCGGGTATCGCGCAGAAATATAATTGTGCGCTGACCCGCCTTGACGTAAGCGTCAAACCACAGCACATAGCCAGCCGGTCTGAAACATGAAATAATGTCTCCATCAATACAAAGTCAGGAGGCATACATATGATGAATGAAAAAGAACAGCTGTGGTACGCAAGGTTTTTAGATTATGCAAACAGCGGAAAGCCGCGAACACACTGGTGTCGTGAAAATGGTATTGCCACATCATCCTTTCGCTACTGGTGTAAAAAGTTCGACGCCATGCGCATCGATGATCTGCAGGAGGAAAAAGACGCCGAGTCTGGCAGCTGGTATGAACTCAGCTGTCGCAGCGGATCGGAAATGAGTGCTCAGCCCTCTATGAAAACCGGCGGCTCGATACGGCTGCAGACCCGTGATCTGAAACTGGAGTTCCCGGCAGGAACAGATCCGGACATACTGATCAGGATCTCACGGGAGCTGATGAGGATATGAATCTGGGGTATGAACCGGAGGGACTTAAGATCTATCTCTTCGGAGAAAGCGTAGACATGAGAAAGCAGATGAACGGCCTGATCGCACTGGTGGAGGGAACATACCATATGGATCCGTTCGAAAAAGCGCTGTTTCTCTTTACGAATAAAAAGAAAGACAAGATCAAAGCATTGAAATGGGATGAAAACGGCTTCGTTGTATACTACAAACGCCTTGAGCGGGGAGCTTTCCGGATCCCGGATCTTTCCGATGCAAAGGGCAAAAGGATCGCGATAGCGCCTCATGATCTGAGACGGCTGCTTTGCGGTCTTGATATGGAATGCGTCTTGAAAAAGCGGCCTTTTATCTGTATGTAAAAAAGGTTCCTCTTTCATTTTAAAATCGCATAAAACCATTGCAATCACTGCGTTTTGGGTTGAAAATCAGCGGCATTTATGGTATAATAAATGCATGAAAAATAAGCAGATCACCAAAGACCTTTCGTCCATGAGCAGAGACGAATTAGAACAGAATATCATAGAACTTACCACGCAGGTCGAATCACAGAAACAGAAGATCCAGTGGCTGCAGGAGCAGTTCGATCTGCTGCAGCAGAAACGGTTCGGCTCCTCCAGTGAAAAGGGGATGACAGATGGAGAGCAGCTGTCGCTTTTCAACGAAGCGGAATGGACTGCAGACAAAGCAGAGGAACAGCTCCCGGAGCCTGATATGGCAAAGGTGGCCCCGCCAAAGAAAAAGAAAACAAAAGGCGGCAAGCAGCGCATGGTAAGCGGTCTTCCGAAAGAAACGATCGATTTCAGACTGTCAGAGGAAGAAAGGGTCTGCCCGGAATGCGGAGAGAAAATGACAGAAGTCAGAAAAACCGTTCGAAGAGAGCTGATCGTTATCCCTGCGCAGATCAAGGTAAGAGAATACGTCGATGCAGTATACGCCTGCAGAAACTGTCAGGAAAACGGGATCTCAAATCCGATGCACACCGGAAGTTCCCCGAAGTCGCTGCTTGAAAATTCTCTTGCATCAGCGAGCTTTGTTGCAGATATCATGAAGAAGAAATTCGTTGACGGGGTGCCGATCTACAGGCAGGAAGCAGACTTGAAAAGAAACGGGATCAGACTCACCAGACAGACTATGTCAAACTGGGTGATAAGGTGCAGCGAAAAGTATCTGCAGGGAGTATACGATATCCTCAAAGAGGAGCTTTTAAAGCGGAAAGTCATACAGGCAGATGAAACGACGGTGCAGGTACTGTCAGAACCCGGTAAAGAACCTGAAACTGCCAGCTTCATGTGGCTTTACCGAAGCGGAGCATGGGATCCTCAGAGCCAGATCATCCTGTATGAGTATCAGGATAACAGGAGAAAAGAGAATCCGAAGAATTTTCTCGGGGACTTCAATGGATATCTGCAGACGGACGGATATACCGGATACAATTCCGTCACAAAGCGGGAGAAAGATCCTGCCATCAGTGTGGGGTGCTGGGCACATGCACGGCGCTTCTTTTGTGATGCACTGAAAGCGATAAAAAAAGGAAGCAGTGATGTTTCTCATACCAATATCGATAAAGCGATCGCATATGCCGACAGGATCTTTGCCATCGAACGAGATAGTGACATGGCCGAAAAGACACCACAGGAGCGGCTGCAGATCCGAGAAGAGAAAACGCTTCCTGTCCTGGATGAATATTTCAAGTGGGTCAGAAGCTTCGATCCGGATCATATCATCAAAGGGAAGTTCCGTGACGGCATCGTTTACAGCCAGAACCAGGAGAACGCTCTGCGCGCATTCCTGCTTGACGGAAGGCTCCAGTGCAGCAACAATGCTGCCGAACGAAGCATCAAGCCGTTTGTGATCTCAAGAAAGAATTTCCTGTTCTGCAACACTCCGTCCGGAGCAAAAGCTGCAGCAACGGTATTCAGCCTGATCGAGACTGCAAAGGCAAACAGCCTGGATCCATTCAAATACCTTGTATATATTTTCGAAAAGCTGTCGCAGGACGAAGATTATGACCTGGAGCAGCTGATGCCATGGACAGAAGCTGTAGCAGATACCTGCAGGGCTGCGGCCTGCGAATGACCTGGCAAAATACCAACCAGTGCCATGGCAAGGATTAGTTTCATGGTTATTATAGGCGATTGACAGTGCTGCATTCAACGTGCTACGGTTTGACGCTTACTACCAATCTTACAGGAAGATCCTTTTTTATTCAATTTTAATCGAGGTCTGAGTAGCAACTGTTCTTAGGCATCTGAGTCGGAAGGGAGAACCCAGCCACCC
>CAVJTV010000102.1:0-9026 GCA_963652435.1 Desulfovibrionaceae bacterium
GCAGTCTGACAAAATTGCCGATTTGGAGTTTGTGCACACGTGCGGATGTTTCCCCGACGACTTTTTGAAGACAATGTCACGGCGACAATCACTTCCCGACGAGTTTTTGAAGACATTGTCACGGCGGCATTCATCTCCCGACGGGTTTTTGAAGTCATTGTCACGGCGACAATCACTTCCCGACGGGTTTTTGAAGACATTGTCACGGCGGCTCGAACCCGCCGACACGACGCGGAAACTCAGCACTCATGCCGAGCGTACCCATAAGAAAAGCGGAACGCCCTTTCGGACATCCCGCTCTTCTCATTTCTCCTTAAAAGTAAACCCGCGCCTATGCTTCCGCCACGATTTCCTTGATGGAAACGTACGAACGGTTCTCCTTCCCCTTGCGGAAAGTCACGATACCGTCTTTCAAAGCATACAACGTATGATCTTTACCGATGCCAACGTTTTCACCCGGATGATGAACGGTACCTCTCTGGCGAACCAAAATGTTACCTGCTTTAGCGACCTCACCACCAAAAAGTTTAACACCTAATCTTTTGCTCTGCGACTCACGACCGTTCTTAGAACTACCAACACCTTTTTTATGTGCCATTTCTTTTTTCTCCTTTCAAACGTTAAGCAACAATTTCTTTAATACTCACTTCGGTGAACTGCTGACGATGACCGTTCAGCTTGCGGTAACCCTTTCTTCTCTTCTTGTGGAAAACCAACACCTTGTCTCCTTTCACCAGCGGAGACAGCACCTCACATACCACCTTTGCGCCTTCTACCGTAGGAACACCTACTTTCACTTCTCCGTTGTTGTCAACCAACAACACCTTGTCAAACTCCACAACAGCACCGCTCTCCGCGTTCTGAATGTGATGAACGAACAGCCTCCTTCCTTCTTCAGCTTTAAACTGCTGCCCGTTAATTTCTACGATTACGTACATCTGTCTTTTTCTATTTAACAGGTTATGCCCCGGGGGTGGATACGCTCATCCGGTATCACTTGTCTACCCTCTGCAGAATTTCAGCGGGCAAAGGTATCGCAACCGAACTTACCTTGCAAATATTCCAATGTCTAATTTCCGTCACTTACCGACAGCCTTCGCACGGTACGAGCAGCGCGCCTTGCCTTTGATGATGCTGTTGAGCTTTCCCTTGTTCAGCTGGCGACGGATAGCAGACACGTTGTCGATAAAGACGTGACCATCCAAATGCTCACACTCATGCTGCACGACACGCGCGGCAAAGCTATCCACCGTCTCATCGTGCGCCTGCAAGTTCTCGTCGAGATACTTCACGCGGATCCGGTATGCCCGGGAAACCTTCTCGTGCACGCCCGGCAAACTCAGGCAGCCTTCTTCCATAGACACTTCCTCGTCGCTCCGCTCCACAATCTCGGGATTTATCATTGCCCGCTTGAAACCCTTACACTCCGGGAAATCGTCTGCCATCACACTTGCGTCAATCACCAGCAAACGAATCGAAAGCCCTATCTGCGGGGCAGCCAGCCCTACTCCATCAGCGTTATACATCGTGTCGAACATATCCGACACCAACTGCTTCAAGTCCGGATAACCCTCGGAAACATCCTCAGCCTCTTTCCTCAATACGGGTTGACCGTATAAATACACGGGTAAAATCATACTATATCTTATATTTCTTGTTCTCCAAATACGACTGCAGGATAATGACGGCACTGATCTCGTCGACCAACCCCTTGTCCTGCCGCTTCTTCTTCTTCAAGCCGCCGTCGATCATAGCCTTGTGCGCAAGAACTGAAGTGAAACGCTCATCGTAAAACTCCACCGGGACATCAGGAATGGTTCGTTTCAGATGCGAGACAAACGCTTCCACATATCTCATATTCTCCGACGGCTCGTTGTTCATCTGCTTAGGCTGACCGACAACTATGCGCTCGACCGGTTCTTCCTCCATATAAGCCGCAATCCACGGCACAAGCTCCGCGCTCGGCACCGTAGCCAACCCTCCGGCAATCATCTGCAAAATGTCTGTAACCGCTATACCCGTCCGCTTCCGACCATAATCAATGGCTAATATCCGTCCCATCAATCAAAGGAATATGATGTCAGTAAACTCAATAAGCATTCTTCTCTCCTCTTATCATATTCAATGCCGTCACCACGATAATCTTCAGATCAAGGAAAAACGTCCAGTTCTCGATGTACCACACATCTCTCTTGACACGCCCCTCCATCTGCTCCAGATTCTTTGTCTCCCCGCGGTAACCCGTCACCTGCGCCCATCCCGTAACTCCGGGCTTCACCAAATGGCGCACCATATATTTGTCGATAAGAGCAGAATACAGCTCCGTATGCTTCAACATGTGCGGACGCGGACCGACCACCGACATATCCCCCTTCAGAACATTCCAAAACTGCGGAAACTCGTCCAAATTCGTTCGGCGCAAGAAGTCGCCCACACGCGTCTTGCGAGGATCGTTTTCCGCTGCCTGCAACGTGTCTGCTTCCTCATTCACACACATCGTGCGGAACTTATAACACTCGAACTCCTGCCCGTACAATCCCGTCCTTTTCTGCTTGAAAAAGATTGGTCCCGGCGACGTGATCTTTATCAGTGTCCCGACAATGACGTAGAGTATCGGATAGATTGTCAGCAGCACAGCCAACGAAAACACAATGTCGAAAGAACGTTTAAGCGCACGGTTGTATGCCGCCTGCAACGGCTCGCGACGGATAGCCAACAATGGGACATACTCCATCATCTCCATCACAAGGCTCTTCTTTATGTTCCTGTAAAACTCGGGAACAATATAGAAATGAATCATGTGCTTTTCCGCGAAATTAATCATCCGCAGAATCTTCTCGTCTTGCGTACCCGGCAGAGTGCAATAAATCTCGTCCACATCGTTTGCCAACACATAGTCTTCCACCTCGTATGTCATACCCAGATAATTGGGCAACACGTTTTTCAGCGACAGATTATCATCGAAGAAGCCCATGACATGAAAACCGTAGGAAAGGTCGTCATTCATCACCTTATACAGCTCCATCCCGTTTTTCCCTGCACCGACAATTACGATCTTCTTGAAGTTGTATCCTTTCCTGCGGTATATTTTCAGCGTGATGCGAACAAGCACGCGCCAAAGGGTAAAAACAATGATTGTCACAACATAGTAGACAATCAGGAACATCGCCGCAGCATCCCCTATATTTAGGAATATAAGGCAAGTGGCAAACAGGAACATAAGTATGGAAACAAGAGAAAACGCCTTCTGAACAATCTTATCGATGAAAATGACCGACCCATGCAACTTCATGGGGACAAAGTAAAGAGAGAAGAAGTAACAGAAATTCAGCAAAAGCAGCACTTCCCGCAGACTATGCGACAACGCACTTGTATACAAATCATTCAACCCTTTATATACGGCAAAAAACGAAAGATTCAATACAATCAAATCTCCCATACCTATCAACCACTGGATTAGGTAACCGTGTTTGTTGTCGAATTCCATAATTACCTTCTAAAAGTTCGCAAAAGTAACGAATATTCCGAGCGTGCCCAAAAAAAAGGCTGCGCAACCCAATGCACAGCCTTTCTATAATGTTCAAAAGTCTTTTTTACTTGATTGCACGCATGATAACAACACGGTTCCAGTTGTTTTCGCTGTATGGCTGTTCGTCTGAACCATGATATTCGATTGTAATTTGGTCAGAAGAAACACCATATTTTTCGATCAACTCCTTAGCCACAGCCTTGGCACGCTTTTCAGACAACTGCATATTGTATGCGCTTGTACCCGTCTTCTTGTCGGCGTAGCCGATAACCTTGATCGGTGCGTTGTTTTCTTTCACGAACTCAGCAGTATTGTAGATATTGATGCGCTGGTTCTTGTCGATCTTGGCACTGTTTAAACGGAAGTAAACCACGTTGTCCACATAGTTGTTGACAACCTCCGTAACAGTCTCTTTGCATTCCGGACAAGAAACAGGGCGTTTGCTCAACTCGTCGTTCTCAGCACGCAATGCGTTGATCTGGTTGTTCAGATCGTTAAGCAACGCATAATCCATCGGTTCCATCACTTCGAAATCTGTCTTGCCCAATTTGAATGTCAGACCGGCAGTCAGCTGAGCGATACCATCAGTCAGGTGATACATGCTCACGCGGTTGAACTGTTCGTTCAGCAAAGACCCCTGCAACTCTACGTTCAAGTCAACACGTTTGCTCAAACGGAATGCAGTAAGAATACCGGCGTTGAGCGTAGGAGATTCTGTTCTTGCACGATCCTGATTCTCGAAACGCTGTGCATAACCGAAACCAACCCACGGAATCAAACGGAACACTTTCTTTTCATTGTATTTTCCCCAAAAGTTCGTGACATCCCATAACAGGTCAACGTGAGCAGCAAAATATTTATTGTGTTGCATGAACTCGGCGTTGTCGCCCTCAAATCCGTGAAGAACCCCACCGTTCAATTGAGTACGGAAAGCCAAATACGGATTAAACCACTTACCGAACGAGAACTGCGGAGCGAAATTCAGACGGTTGCCGAAATCCGCTTTGTCGTTCTGGTCACCCAATAAAATACTTGCACCACCGGCAACAGAGATAAACCAATTGTCACCAGCTTTGTTCTTCTTGAAATTTGTTTTGTAACCTTTTTCCGTGCTGAAACCGACCTGCGGTTTAAATTCTTGAGCCGACACAGAAAATACAAAACCAGATAACAATGCTAAAAGTAATGTTTTTGTTTTCATATCATTAAACTTTTAATTAAACAATCTTCCTTCTCACAGCAACGTTAAAAACAACGCCGAAATACAGCGGCAAAATTAGACCTTTTTCTTTTTTAAGCAAAACCCGCCGTATTTTTACTACTAAAATTATTCCTATCTCTCACTCTTTTACCAAACCAAACAGATACTGTCCGTACTGATTTTTCTTCATAGGTTCGGCAATTTCCTTCAGCTTCGCAGCGGTTATCCATCCTTTGCGGTAAGCAATCTCTTCCAAACATGCGACCTTCAGCCCCTGCCGTTTCTCTATCACTTCCACAAACGTGGAGGCTTCCGACAGAGAGTCGTGCGTGCCGGTGTCGAGCCATGCGAAGCCACGTCCCAAAAGCTGCACCTTCAGCTCGCCATCTTTCAGAAATTCCTGGTTCACCGTTGTGATTTCCAGCTCCCCACGAGCCGACGGCTTGATATGCTTTGCCACCTCTACAACCTTGTTCGGATAGAAATAGAGACCTACAACGGCATAGTTCGAACGCGGATACTGCGGCTTCTCTTCTATGCTCAGCACATTCCCATCGGCATCAAACTCGGCAACGCCATAACGTTCCGGATCGTTGACATAATAGCCGAACACCGTAGCTTTCCCGTTCTTCTCGGCATTCTCCACGGCACTTCCGAGCATTGCCGTAAAGCTCTGCCCGTAGAAGATATTGTCGCCAAGCACGAGGCAGGCGGCATCGCCCGCAACAAATTCCTCCCCTATGATGAAAGCCTGCGCCAGACCGTCGGGCGAAGGCTGCTCGGCATATTCGAAACGCACGCCATAGTCCGACCCGTCGCCCAGCAGCCTACGAAACCCTGGCAGATCCTGCGGGGTGGAGATAATCAGTATCTCCCGTATTCCTGCAAGTATCAAAACGGAAATCGGATAATATATCATCGGTTTGTCGTAGATGGGCAACAACTGCTTCGACACCCCTTTCGTAATAGGGTATAAGCGAGTGCCGGAACCTCCGGCAAGTACTATTCCTTTCATGTGTTCAGACTTTTGAATTATCAGATATACGGGCGCAAATGTAGACAAAACACAAATTGTCCGGTGAAAAAAATAACGTAGTTTTGCGCTCATTATAAATTAACGAAGTCGTAATAAAACAACTACAACAGTGAAAAAGGAAGAAGAAAAGGTGAGCGGACTGGCGGAGAACGCCTACAGAGAGCTTAAAGAAGGAGAAGTGTATAACCCCATCATGTCGCCAACGAAGCAGTACAGGGAAGTGACCCCGTGGTCGGTGTTCTGGGGTCTTGTGATGGCTGTGATATTCAGTGCAGCGGCTGCCTATTTGGGGCTGAAGGTCGGACAAGTGTTTGAAGCAGCCATACCTATTGCCATCATTGCCGTGGGGCTGTCGAGCGGTTTCAAGCGTAAGAACGCATTGGGCGAGAATGTCATCATCCAGTCCATCGGAGCTTGCAGCGGCGTGATTGTGGCAGGAGCCATCTTTACTCTTCCTGCGCTCTACATCCTGCAAGACAAATACCCCGAGATCACCATCAACTTCTTCGAAGTGTTCATGAGCTCGCTTGTGGGCGGTATCCTCGGCATACTGCTTCTGATTCCTTTCCGAAAATATTTTGTTTCCGACATGCACGGCAAATATCCTTTTCCCGAAGCGACGGCTACCACACAGGTGCTTGTCTCCGGCGAGAAGGGCGGCAGTCAGGCAAAGCCACTTATATTGGCAGGACTGATTGGCGGTATCTACGATTTTATCATTGCCACGTTCGGATGGTGGAGCGAGACGGTAAGCACACGGATTGTCGGCATGGGCGAGATACTGGCAGACAAAGCCAAGGTGGTGCTTAAAGTAAATACCGGAGCTGCCGTACTCGGGCTCGGGTATATCATCGGACTGAAATATGCCATAATCATTTGCGCAGGGTCGTTCCTTGTCTGGCTCGTCATCATCCCGCTTATGTCCGTATTCTTCGGATCGGAGGTGCTGACATTCGGCAACGATGCAATAACAGCAACCGTCGGCAGTATGAGTGCCGAGCAGATCTTCACGACCTACGCCCGTCATATCGGTATCGGGGGCATTGCCACAGCCGGTGTGATTGGCATCATCAAATCCTGGGGGATTATCCGCGGAGCTGTCGGTCTTGCTGCCAAAGAGCTGAAAGGTAAGAACGCCGGTGTAGAGACGGCTGTCGTGCGTACCCAAAAGGACTTGTCCATGAAGGTTATCACCATCGGCATCTTCGCAACGCTCGTCGTGACTTATCTGTTCTTTCACTTCGGAGTGTTGGACAACTGGTTCTACGCTCTCATAGGTCTGCTCATTGTCGGCATCATAGCGTTTCTGTTCACCACCGTCGCAGCCAATGCGATTGCCATCGTGGGGACCAACCCCGTGTCGGGCATGACGCTTATGACGCTTATCCTTTCGTCGATTATCCTTGTTGCCGCAGGGCTGAAAGGCACTGCGGGAATGACCTCGGCACTGATTATCGGCGGTGTGGTCTGCACAGCCTTATCCATGGCAGGCGGATTTATCACCGACCTAAAGATAGGTTATTGGCTGGGGAGCACTCCGGCGAAGCAGCAGACATGGAAGTTCCTCGGCACGCTGGTTTCTGCAGCCACCGTGGGCGGTGTTATCCTTATCTTAAATCAGACCTACGGATTTACCACCGGACAGCTGGCCGCCCCGCAGGCTAATGCCATGGCCGCCGTTATCGAGCCGCTCATGAGTGGCTCGGGCGCACCGTGGATACTGTACGGCATCGGTGCCCTGCTTGCCATCACGCTCAATTTCTGCAAAGTCCCTGCCCTCGCCTTTGCACTGGGTATGTTTATCCCCATCGAGCTGAACACGCCGCTGCTGATTGGCGGAGCCGTCAGCTGGTATGTCGGAAGCCGTAGTGGCGACAAGGCTCTCAACGCTGCCCGCTTGGAGAAGGGTACGCTGCTCGCCTCGGGATTTATTGCCGGCGGAGCATTGATGGGTGTCGTAAGTGCGGCACTTCGCTTCGGCGGCATCAATCTCTTGAACGAGCAATGGATGGAGAGCGGTTATGCCGAACCGTTAGCAATAATCATGTACATCGCACTCATTGCCTACCTTGTCATAAGCCCCTTGAAAGCAAAGAAAGAATAATAAGGAACACCGTTTCTGCAAAGGTTGGACAGCGGGAAGGTCTGTGCCACCACGGAAACTGACAAAATTGCCGCAATCCTATTCCAAGCCAACGCGCCGGTGAGGAAAGATTGCGGCAATCTTATTTCAAAATCTTACAGGAACGGGGTTATATAAACAGGACAGTTCTTCAGGTTTTGGTTATTTGTCACGTCCTTGGTGTAAAGCAGAGAGCTTGTCTGACAACAATTTCTCGTAAATGACATTATCGGCAAATGCCTGTCCTTGAAAGCCAAAGTCACGAACAAGCCGGTATCAGCAAGGAATAGCTTGTAACGTTCCGAATCTTTGTGAAGGTTCAACCCCACACCAGGGTCGTTGGCATGATAGGCAATGTTTACGGTCATCGACTCGGACAGTCCGGATATGTATTCTGCAACTTTCAATTTCGTTGCTCGTTCCAAAACATTACTGACAACATATCGTGATGAGTTTTTACTGAGCTGCGACGGTATGCTATCAAACATAAGCGATACGCTGCCCGTCTTGTCTATTTTGTGAAAATCGTCTTCATAAAGTTCCAGGATTTCACGTTTAACGGCATCCACCTCCACCAGACTTTTGGTCTTGATATACGAATTGACAGACTGAGGCATACCTCCGACTATCATGTAGAGCCTGAAATCACGCATCAACTTACGATGGGCAGCATCTCCCAACGGTTTCATTTTCTCATACCACATCTTGATAAAATCGCCACTCATTTCGTCACCAACTGCCCATCTGAATTCTTCGTAATCCAAAGGATATAATGTCAAACGGTTTTTTTCACTCGGGATAACGATGTCTTGAATGTTCTTTTTGATTGTTAGAAGCGAACCCATTTCTATGAAGTCGTACCGTCCGTCCTTGACCAAATATTTAATCGCCTGCCTTGCTAATGGCTGAAGCTGTATCTCATCAAAGATTATGACCGACCGACGGTTGTATAACGTCACCCCATATATGACTTGTAGCTGCATGAAGAAAAAATCGAGGTCGTACATATCCTCAAAAAGCTCTGCCACTCTTTTGGGGACATGCGCAAAATCTATCAATATATACGACTGATATTCTGCTTTGGCAAACTGCTCCACCAAAGTGGATTTACCGACTCGTCTTGCGCCCTTCAGAAGCA
>CAVJTV010000103.1:0-8819 GCA_963652435.1 Desulfovibrionaceae bacterium
GCTTTATTGTCGAGCGTAATTTTGCAGCTTTTTTGATAGGGGATGGGAAGATAAAGGTTGCCGGCTCTTGTGGAAGCATCGGCAAACGGCGGTTTAACGAAGTCGCGACCCTTCACCAGCTCAAAGAAGTTGGCTTCTATCGTTGGCTGCGTTGCCCCGTCGAGATAGAAACGGACATTAGCGCCGATGGTATCTTGGAGAGCGTAATAGAAACATACCGCCCATATCTTGGAGATGCATCCGGGGCCTTCGGCTTCCATCAGCACCCACTCGTCGCGGTCGCCATTGGTCTCGGCACGCAGACAACTTATACCGTCGGAATCCTCGAACCATCCTGGGAGGTCGGGCGACACCGACACGCGGTTGTAGCTACTCGACTGAAGCGTCTTGTAGGGCACGCTTGGATATTCAACTATGGCATTTCTGTCAACCATCTCGTTGAGCAGAGATTGAAATGTCACTTCCTGGCCCGACATTTTCCATGAGGGAATAAACAACAACTGAACCAGAATCAGCAGGGAGAAAATACGTGTTTTCATAAGGTTTGTTTTAAAAATATCGGCGAAAGTAACACAATAGGAGCTTCATAACAAGATTGCCGGGAACAAAACCCACAATAAAATCATGAGACGGGAACCTTTAGTACGACGATTCGTGAACGCCCTTGACTGCCCGTCCGCTCGGATCGTTCATGTTTTTGAAAGACGCGTCCCAAGCCAAGGCTTCGGCAGTGGAGCAAGCCACGCTCGGCACGCTCGGCACGCTGCGGGCTGCGCTTTCGCTCGGGAAATGCTCGGCGAATATCGAGCGGTAGAAATATTCCTCCTTGTTCCTTGGCGTGTTGACGGGGAAACGCTCGGCAGCGCGGTTCATCTCTTCGTCGCTGACTTGCGAGGCGGTGAGATCCTTCAGGCTGTCGATCCAGCTGTAGCCCACGCCGTCGGAGAACTGTTCCTTCTGCCTCCAGGCGATTTCCTCGGGGAGCATGTCGGAGAAGGCTTCGCGGAGGATACGCTTCTCTATCGTCTTCCCCGGGCACATCTTTGCCTCGGGGTTGAGGCGCATTGCCACGTCGAGAAACTCCTTGTCGAGGAAAGGCACCCTGCCTTCCACGCCCCATGCCGAGAGGCTCTTGTTGGCACGCAGACAGTCGTACATATACAGCTTGCCGATCTTGCGCAGCGTCTCCTCGTGGAATGCCCGCGCGTCGGGAGCCTTGTGGAAATAGAGATAGCCGCCGAACACCTCGTCGGCACCCTCGCCGCTGAGCACCATCTTAATGCCCATGCTCTTGATGACGCGCGAGAGGAGATACATAGGCGTGGAGGCACGCACGGTCGTCACGTCGTAAGTCTCGATGTAATATATCACGTCGCGGAGGGCATCGATGCCTTCCTGCACGGTGTAGTTGATCTCGTGGTGCACGGTGCCGATGAAGTCTGCCACCTTCTGCGCGGCAGCCAGGTCGGGCGCGCCCTTCAGTCCGATGGCGAAGGAGTGGAGCTGCGGCCACCAGGCATCCGCCTTGTTGTCCGTCTCGATACGCTTCGCGGCATATTTGCGGGCAACGGCAGAGATGATGGACGAGTCGAGACCACCGGAAAGAAGCACGCCGTAGGGCACGTCGCTCATCAGCTGCCGGCGCACGGCAGATTCGAGTGCCTCGCGCAGCTCGTTCACGTCGGCGGGGTTGTCTTTCACACTGTCATACTCCATCCAGTCGCGTTTGTACCAACGGGTAAGCTCCTTGTCCCCACTGAAGAAGTAATGCCCGGGCTTGAACTGGTCGTATTCAGTGGCGAAGCCCTCGAGCCCCTTCAGCTCGGAGGAGACGAGGATATGCCCCGCGTCGTCGTGCCCCATGTAAAGGGGAATGACACCGATAGGGTCGCGGGCAATGAGGAACGTGTCGTTCTCTTCGTCGTAGAGCGCGAAGGCGAAGATACCGCTGAGATGCTCCACGCAGCCGGTGCCGTACTTGCGGTAGAGCGCGAGGATGACCTCGCAGTCAGACCCCGTGAGAAACTCGTACTCGTCTTTCAGAGCCTCGCGCACTTCGCGGTGATTGTATATCTCGCCGTTTACCGTGAGGATGAGCTTGCCGTCCTTGCTTCGCAGCGGCTGTCCGCCGGAGGCAGGGTCGACGATGGAGAGCCGCTCGTGGGCGAGGATGGCTGTGCGCCCCTCGTAGATGCCGCTCCAGTCCGGTCCGCGGTGACGGATTCGTTTACTCATTTCCAAAGCCTGCGCACGAAGGGAGGCTTCGCTTTCGTGTATGTTGAATATTGCTGTAATGCCACACATGATGTTATTGTCGTTTTCTTTTTTTGTTCGTTATGAAAGTATCAACGCCGGGAGAGATAACTGTCGATGGATTCTGCCGTCTTCTTGCCCGAAGCCATGGCGCGAACCACCAGACTTGCTCCGCTCACGGCATCGCCCGAGGCGAAGATCTTGCTGCCGGCTATCTGCTGGCGACTGTCGACGGCAATGTTCTTCCGTCCGTCCACCTCAAGGGCAAGTTCGCTCACCAACCCGTCCTGCTCGGGATGCACAAAGCCCATGGCGAGGAACACGAGGTCGGCTTCGATAATCTCTTTCTTTCCCGTATGTTTCATCTCGGGCCGTCCGCCGCCCTCTGTCGGAACCCATTCCACTTCTTCTACCTCGACGCCGCGCAGCGTGTTCTTCTCGCCGACGAAGCGGCACGAGGCGAGGTTCCACCGTCGCACGCATCCCTCTTCGTGGCTGCTGCTGGTCTTCAGTATCTGCGGATACATGGGCCAGGGCGTTGCGGGATTATGGCCGACGGGCGGCTTGGGCATGATCTCTATCTGTGTCACGAGAGCTGCGCCGTGGCGGTTGGCTGTGCCGACGCAGTCGCTTCCCGTATCGCCGCCGCCGATGATGAGCACCTTCTTGCCTTTGCAGTTGATGATGCTCTTGGGCGGTATGGAAATGCCTTCGAGGAGACGGTTCTGCTGCCCGAGCAGCTCGAGCGCGAAATGTACGCCTTTGAGGTTACGCCCCTCTATCGGAAGGTCGCGCGGCATCTCCGAGCCGATGGCAATGCAGACGGCATCGAAAGAATCCACAATATCCCTGGCAAGGACCTCTTTCCCCACCATGGTGTTCACGCGGAAGGTGACGCCTTCCTTCTCCATAAGACGTATGCGGCGGTCGATGATGTTCTTGCTCAGCTTGAAGTTCGGTATGCCGAAGCGGAGCAGCCCGCCCGGCAGCTCGTCTTTCTCGAAGACGGTCACTTCGTAGCCTTTATGGTTAAGACGGTTGGCGACGGTCAGCCCTGCCGGTCCGCTGCCGACCACGGCAACGCGCTTGCCGTTGCGCTCAGGCACGACAGGCTCCACGAAGCCTTCGCGGAAAGCCATCTCGATAATTGCCACCTCGTTCTCGCGTATGGTGACAGGCTCGTCGCAGCTCAGCTTCAGCACGCAGCTCTTCTCGCAAAGGGCAGGGCAGACCCTGCCGGTAAACTCCGGAAAGTCGCTTGTCTGCGCAAGGAGATGATAGGCTTCGCGCCACAGCCCGCGATAGAGCAGGTCTTGCCACTCGGGTTGCTTGTTGCCGAGCGGACAAGCCCAATGGCAGAAAGGAACGCCGCAGTCCATGCAACGCGATGCCTGACGGCGACGGTCGCTGCTGTTGAGTGTCTGTTCTACTTCGCTGAAGTCGTCGATACGATCTTCTACAGGACGATAGCCTGCTTCTTGTCTGTGTATGGTGAGGAATGCTCTTGGATTTCCCATGATGTTTGTCTCTGTCTGTTGTTGAAAAAACGGTTTAATAATCTCGCTGCATCTCGGCAATCTTCTGTTGCAGCTTCTTCATCTGCTCTTCCTGCAACACTTTCTTGTATTCTATCGGCACGACCTGAATAAACTCGTCGACCGTCTTGTCCCAGTTGTCGAGTATCCGCCCGGCAAGGTGACTACCTGTGTAGTGATAGTGCTTGCGGATAAACTCGTGCAGCTCCTTGCGTGTGGCACTGTCTTCGATGAGCGAAAGCTCGACCATCTCCATGTTACAGTAGTAGTCGAAGTCGCCCGCCTTGTTCCATACGTATGCCACGCCGCCGCTCATTCCGGCAGCGAAGTTCCTGCCCGTCTCTCCGAGCACAACCACGCGCCCGCCCGTCATGTATTCGCAGCAATGGTCGCCCACGCCTTCCACCACGGCAACGGCACCGCTGTTACGCACGCAGAAACGTTCGCCTACGCGTCCGTTGATATACACCTCCCCGCTTGTCGCACCGTAGAGCAACGTGTTGCCTGCAATGGTGTTGTCTTCGGCAACGAACGTGGAGCGTACCGGCGGCATAAGGCTGATGCGTCCGCCGCTGAGACCCTTGCCGAGATAGTCGTTCGCTTCTCCCTCGAGGCGGAAATTAACGCCGTGGGCAAGGAACGCGCCGAAGCTCTGCCCGGCAGAGCCTTTGAACTTGATGTTGAGCGTATGCTCCGGCAGACCCGCATTCCCGTAACGTTTGGCTATCTCGCCGGAGAGCATTGCGCCGACGCTGCGGTCGGTGTTCGTGATGGCATAGTCGAGCGACACCTCCTGCTGATGTTCGATGGCAACCTCGGCATGACGGATAATATCCATGTCTTTCACGTTCTCGATCTGATGTATCTGGTCGGTCACGTGATGTATGGCGGTATGCGAAGCCTCTTCCGGCAGGTGCAGCATGTGCGAGAAGTCGAGAAGGCTGTGCTTCGGGTTGGAATGTGCGCCGTCTTTCTTTCTTTCGATAAGGTCGGTACGTCCGATGATGTCGTCCAGCTTGCTGCAACCCATCTCTGCCAAGTATTCGCGCACCTCTTCAGCCAGGAAGGTGAAGAAGTTCACCAAATACTCATGCCGTCCGTGGAAACGTTTGCGCAGCTCCTCGTCTTGCGTTGCGACACCGACGGGGCAGGTGTTCATGTGGCACTTGCGCATCATGACGCAACCCAGCACTATCAGTGCGGACGTTGCGAAGCCGAACTCCTCGGCTCCCAGCATTGCCATAAGGATAACGTCGCGCCCCGTCTTGAGCTGTCCGTCTGTCTGCAGGCGAACCTGTCCGCGCAGGCTGTTCATCACGAGTGTCTGTTGCGTTTCCGAGAGCCCGAGCTCCGGCGGCAGACCCGCGTAGCGTATCGAGCTGACGGGCGATGCACCCGTACCTCCTTCGGCACCGGAGATGACGATGCGGTCGGCTTTCGCCTTGGCAACGCCGGCGGCAATCGTGCCCACGCCGCTTTCCGACACCAGCTTCACGCTTATCTCTGCCCGAGGATTGACGTTCTTGAGGTCGAAGATAAGCTGCGCAAGGTCCTCGATGGAATAGATGTCGTGGTGCGGAGGAGGCGAGATGAGCGAGATGCCCGGGATGGAGTGGCGGGTCTTGGCAATGATGTCGTTGACCTTATATCCGGGCAGCTGACCGCCTTCGCCGGGCTTTGCGCCCTGGGCAACCTTTATCTGTATCTCATCGGCATTGACAAGATACTCCGTGGTGACGCCGAAACGTCCGGAAGCAACCTGCTTGATGGCAGAGCGAAGCGAGAGACCGTCTTCGCGCGGTGCGAAACGTGTCGGGTCTTCGCCGCCCTCGCCTGTGTTGCTCCTGCCGTGAATCTTGTTCATCGCCATAGCCATTGTCTCGTGTGCCTCCTTGCTGATGGAGCCGAAGCTCATGGCACCGGTAACAAACCTCTTCATTATCTCCTCGGCAGGCTCCACCTTCTCGAGGGGGATGGGCGTTTGTTTCTTGAAAGTAAGGAAGTCGCGCAGGAAGATGGGCGATTCCTTGTCGTCCACCATACGGGTATACTCTTTGAACTTCTTGTAGCTGCCGAGGCGCGTGGCAAGCTGGAGCGTGGAGATTGTCTCGGGGTTCCACGCATGTTTCTCGCCGTCTTTACGGAAGCTGTATATTCCTTTGTGCTCAAGCATCTCGTCCACCGCACCGCCGAACGCTTCATGGTGCATGGCAATGGCGTCGCGGGCAATCTCGTCGAGACGTATGCCGCCGACCTTGCTGGCAGTGCCTCCGAAATAGGTGCGTGCCAGCTCTGCATCCAGCCCGACGGCTTCGAACAGCTTCGCTCCGCGATAACTGCGGATGGTGCTTATTCCCATCTTGCTCATCACCTTGAAAAGTCCCTTGCAGATGGATTTCACGTAGTTCTTGCGGGCTGTCTCGTAGTTGAGCTGTATCTCGTGCTTGCCTTCCAGCTCTTTGAGGATGGCAAAGACCATATACGGATTGATTGCGCTTGCCCCGTAGCCGAGCAGAAGGGCTGCGTGCATGACTTCGCGCATCTCGCCGGTCTCAACCACCAACGCCGTCTGCACACGCTTCTGTACGGAGATGAGATGATGGTGCACGGCACTGACGGCAAGCAGCGACGGGATTGGAACCCTCTTCTCGTCGACGCTCTTGTCGCTAAGGATAATGTAGTTCACTCCGTCGGTGACGGACTGCTCCGCCTGCCGGCACAATTCGTCGAGGGCAGTCTTCAATCCCTCGCGCCCTTTCTCCAAGTCGAACAGCATAGGCAGCTTGACGGCTTTGAAACCCTTGTAACGGATGTTGCAAAGGAGGTCGAGCTGAGTGTTGGTGAGGATAGGGTGATTGAGCCGCACCATCTTGCAATGGCTCTCATTCGGAGTAAGTATGTTGTTGCCCACGGCACCGATGTATTCCTCAAGGCTCATTACAAGCTCTTCGCGGATGGGGTCGATGGGCGGGTTTGTCACCTGCGCAAACTGCTGGCGGAAGTAGTTGAACAGAAGCTGGGGTCGGTCGGAAAGGACAGCCAGCGGCGTATCGTTGCCCATCGAACCTATAGGCTCGGCTCCGGCGGTGCACATCGGCATGATTATCTTCTCCACATCCTCGCGGCTGTAGCCGAATGTGCGCAGCATCCTGTCGTAGTTGTCCACCGTATGCGGCACCTTACGGCCTGACTTCAGTTCGTCGAGCTCCACGCGGTTGTTCGCCAGCCATGTCTTGTACGGCTTGGCTTCGGCAAGCTGCCTTTTAAGCTCGCCGTCGTAGTATATCTCGCCCTTCTCGGTGTCGACCATCAGTATCTTACCGGGCTGAAGTCTGCCTTTCTCCTTTATTTCGTTTGCCTCGAAATCCATAACGCCCACTTCGGAAGCCACAAGCATCATGTCGTTCTTCGTAATGAGGTAGCGCGCGGGGCGCAGCCCGTTACGGTCGAGCATTCCCCCTGCGAAACGTCCGTCGCTGAAGAGCAGTGCCGCAGGACCGTCCCACGGCTCCATAAGGATGGAATGATATTCGTAGAATGCCTTCAAGTCATCGGATATGGGGTTCTTCTCGTTCGTGCTCTCCGGCACAAGCATTGCCATGGCATGAGGCAGGCTCAGTCCGGAGGCAACCAGAAACTCCAACACGTTGTCCAGCGACGCGCTGTCGCTCATCCCGGGCTGAATTATCGGTCGTATGCTGTCGATGTTCCCAATCGTGGGAGAGGTGAGCACGCTCTCTCGCGCTTCCATCCATCCACGGTTTCCACGTATCGTATTTATCTCGCCATTGTGCGCCAAAAGGCGGAAAGGCTGCGCCAGGCTCCAGGTCGGGAACGTGTTCGTGCTAAAACGCGAGTGCACCAGTGCCAGCCCGCTCGTGAAATAGTTGTTGGTAAGGTCAGGAAAATAATGACGCAGCTGCATGGACTCGAGCATACCTTTATATACTATGTTCTTCGTCGAGAGCGAGGGGACGTAGAAATCTTCTTTCCCCGGAAGAGAGGCGGCGGCGATCTTCTTCTCTATGCGTTTGCGCACGACGTAGAGCTTCAGCTCCAACTCCTGCTGGTTGTTGCAACCCGTCACGAAGAGCTGCTTGATGTCGGGCTCCGTCCTCAATGCGTCTTCACCGAGTATGTCGCTGTTCACCGGCACCTTCCTCAGGTGCATAAGTGTAAGCCCCTCTTTCTCTATCTCCTCAATCATAATGCTGAGGATGGCAGACTGCTGCGTTTCGTCTTTGGGAAGAAAGACAAGCCCCGTGCCGTATTTCCCTTTTTCCGGCACCGGAATGCCCTGCAACAGGATAAACTCGTGCGGAATCTGGAGCATGATGCCCGCGCCGTCGCCCGTCTTGTTGTCCGCACCCTC
Organism: Desulfovibrionaceae bacterium; assembly: GCA_963652435.1. Taxonomy (GTDB): domain Bacteria; phylum Bacteroidota; class Bacteroidia; order Bacteroidales; family Tannerellaceae; genus Parabacteroides. Next base: position 8,161 of record CAVJTV010000103.1, read on the forward strand.
GGCACCCCGATGACGCATGTTCTCGAGGACTTTCAGAGCCGACTCGACGATGTCGTGCGACTTCCCGCCGTGGATATTCACCAACATTCCGACCCCGCAGGCATCATGTTCGTTCGCAGGGTCGTATAAGCCCCGTTTTTTGTTCAAATGGATCTGTTCTTTCATTATTTGTTGACCTTATGTTTGTGTAACGTCATTTTTATTGTCAAAATGTTCGGCAAATGTAAGGTGTTTCTTTCAATATGATACAAGCAGCGCGGCAAATACCCCTATTTTTTTTCTTTTTTAGTCATTCCGCCCGCTTTCCACAGCTGCAAAACGGTTTCCACGTTCGTAGAAATGGCTTTACACCCTTGCAAAATGGTTTCCACGTTCGTAGAAATGGCTTTGCAGTGTTGCAAAACGGTTTCCATGTTCGTAGAAATGGCTTTTCAGTCTTGCAAAATGGTTTCCACGTTCGTAGAAATGGCTTTACACCTTTGCAAAATGGTTTCCACGTTCGTAGAAATGACTTTACACCCTTGCAAAAGGGTTTCCACGTTCGTAGAAAGCATTTCGCACCCTTGCAAGGCGGTTTCTTCGTTTGTAGAAGACAAAATCACCCCTGTCATGGCGTGCTCCGACGTGGGGTTTCATCCGTCTCACAGCCCCTGCTGGGC
>CAVJTV010000104.1:0-8797 GCA_963652435.1 Desulfovibrionaceae bacterium
ATGGCTTTACACCCTTGCAAAACGGTTTCCACGTTCGTAGAAATGGCTTTACACCTTTGCAAAACGGTTTCCACACTCGTGGAAATGGCTTTGCACCCTTGCAAAACGGTTTCCACGTTCGTAGAAATGGCTTTGCACCATTGCAAAAGGGTTTCCACACTCGTAGAAAGCATTTCGCACCATTGCAAACTCATTTTCGGAAGTCGGGAAACCCCTTTACACCCTTGCAAAGCCGTTTTCGGAAGTCGGGAAACCCCTTTACACCCTTGCAAACTCGTTTCCGGAAGTCGGGAAACCCCTTTACACCCTTGCAAACTCGTTTCCGGAAGTCGGGAAACCCCTTTACACCCTTGCAAACTCGTTTCCGGAAGTCGGGAAACCCCTTTACACCCTTGCAAACTCGTTTCCGGAAGTCGGGAAACCCCTTTACACCCTTGCAAACTCGTTTCCGGAAGTCGGGAAACCCCTTTACACCCTTGCAAACTCATTTCCGGAAGTCGGGAAACCGTTTTACACCCTTGCAAAGCCGTTTCCGGAAGTCGGGAAACCGTTTTGCACCCTTGTAAAGTCATTTCCGGAAGTCGCTCAGATTCACACGGATGAAGTAAACGAGTGGGGTCAGTTTGGCGAAACTCCATATCGTGTTCAAAACACAGAATTCGTTGAAACTATTGGTGATGGAATGCTTCAAGGTGTACGTTCCGATGCATTGGACATGCAGTTCGATACGCACAATTTTTATGGAGTACAAAAAATCGAAGAAGACAAATGGTATCAGTTGAGGGTGGCTCCTACTTATAAAAATAAAAGTAATGTTGCTCCCGCAGAGTTAGTTTTGGTGCAAGTTCGGGATTACAAAACCGGTGAATTGTATCTGAAGGTTGTTCCCCAAACTAACTTGGAGACGTGCTACACTTCTTTGTATGTAGACACAAATCCTACACTTAACTCTTCTCTTTGGAAAATACAGGTTGTTGATAAACATGCCGGTGCTTATATGTATAAATTTATCAACAAAGAGACGGGTTATGCTATTTCTTACAACTGCGCGGATGCCTATCATTTGGATGAGAATTTTGAATTGACTGATAAAGACGGCAATGAAATAAAAATGTGGGATGCCGTGAAATCGATTAATAAAAGTGATATTGACTCGTGGAGATGGTATACGGTTGACGAAAATATGAACGGTATTTTGGACGAATATAAAATGTATACTTTCAACCATGATAAAACAAAGGTTATAGGTTTGTCAGTAAATAAAAATTTGGAGGTTACTCTTGTAGATGCTCCCGCGCGTATGATTGGGAGCTATTGGGATGTAACGGTGCCTGACATTGAATTTCTGACGTTGCAGGTTGTTAAGGCTGGTGCGCGCGTGTTGACAGCGTCAGACCTAAACTCAATGATTGATGCAGACGGATGGTGGATGAACGCTGCCGGAGAAATGCAACGAGACAGAGCTAAGTTCAAAGGTGCTATGGGCGACCTGACTTCGGGATATTACAAAGCTGAAGATACGAAGGTTGCGGAACTACAAGCAAAAGAATACAAGAATGAGATGTGGGCGGGTTATCAGATTGTCTTGCGTCACGGAGAAAATGAATATTTCGGTGTAGAGGCAGACAGCACATACGAATATGATAAGCTCCCGTCGAACTACGCAAGCCTTGTTGTAAAAAACAGGAAGCTGGACTGGAATCCGGGAAGCAATAGAAGCTTAAAGCAGTTGTCGGCTTTCGAGGCCCGTTACCACTGGAAAGTTACCTACTATCCTACACAAGACAGCTTAGTGTTCGAGCCGCTGAACGCTTCTATTATAAACGATGCGGCAAAACAGGCAGGAATAATGTGGGGTGATACAAAGTTGGCAGAAGCCGCGCCTGAGGAATGGTATAATACGGTAAACGAAACGGCGAGCCATAGCATGGACGACTTGACAGAAAACGCTACAGGTAGCCATATCCATGCAAAGTCAGCATACGTTCCTGTTGCATTGGTGGACATAAACAATAACGGAGAGATAGACAATAAAGCTGTGTTGACGGTTGGCAAGCCGGCGAATGCTGCGATTGGAGACGAACGCGTGGCTATGAAAAAGTTCGGTCGCCCGGTTGTTACGGATGTTCAAGCACAAATGGGTGTGAAAATACAGTTCGACCACACATACACGTACCTCACTCGTGCTACGCTCGATAATGGTTTGTATTTCATACAGGTTAAGGTTGCAAACGACCTGAAAAAGGATTACCGCAAGGATGGAATGAACCTTGTTTACAACATGTGGGGTCAAATGATGTATGACAATCAAGATGACTATCAGAACTACGAACACATGCCGGCGACGCAATGGGTTGTAGAGCGCGACGATTGCGAGAATGGAACTCCGTATGTTACCATCCGCAACCGCGAATACGGCAGCGAGCAATCATACGCATTCTATGGTCAGCTCTATACGGACAAAAACGGCAACATGTTCACGATTAACCACCGTGATTACAACTATAAGTCGGACAACAAAGGCAAGTTCGACACGAACATGTTCTCTTGCGGAGACACGTTGAAGTTCTTCAAAATAACAGACAAGGCGATAACAGAGAACGGACGTCTCGGTTACAAACACTTCGATGATGCAAAGTTGAAATACGAGACCTGGGGTGTCAAGTATTCGAACGCCAATACATACGGTAACTTGAACACGAACAACTACCTGAACATAAACGACAGCGACGACCTCTTGGTTATCAAGTCAGAGCAGTGGAAAGACTTCGAGGTTGATCCTATCAAGGATTACGGTTTCGGTTATGCTGGCGCGAAGGCAGGTTTGGCTGATTTGCGCAGAACGGTCTACACTCTGAAGGTTCGCGACAACAACCTTATCGACAACGGATGGCAATATGTAGTCGTTAAAGACGACGAAAACGGCAACCCATATTACCAGACAGCACATCTGAAGGACGTGGACGGCAAGAATATTAAACTCGGTACATTCTACTTCAAGGCCGACCAGATAACAAAAACCGGCGACACGGCCTATGTATTCGTGGATGCAACAGGTTGGGATGATGCAAAGCCGAGAGAAAAAGAGAAATGGCCTGTATTCACCGGCGTTTTGGAAAATGTAAACCCGTATGACTACCAGAAGGTATATCCGGAACGTATGTACTATGGCAATGGTTTCAAGCAGATCGGTGTAAAGACTCAAACTGCAAAGACCACTTACGTAACTTTGGATACAGATCCTGAGACTGTAAACGATGCGTTCGTATTCGTACAGGACAACCGTCCGCTCTATATGCCGATTGGTGTGGACGTATCGAACGGCGAGATGAATACGATTACAAATATCTTCCGTAAGAGAGGTAACGCAGGAATTGCCCAGGCTGTCGAGTATTTGTTCGAAGACGGCAACAACCAGAGCAACATCACGGAAGGCTCGTACATAAAGAACTTTGGTTATCTTGGTATCACTGCAGCCGATAACATCAAACCGGTTGGCGAGAAATCGACCACAGCTCTGTATGTCGACTCTGTCATCAGCTCCAACCCGAGAATGCCACAGTATCTGTTCATGGTGGATGTCGACAGCGTTAAGGACGGTCGCTGGTGTAATACGAACGAGCACGGTTACTTCCCGACGTTGACGGAGGCAGATGCCAAGGACAAGACTCACCACGTGTTCTACAATGGCTACGTTGCAGGTCGCGTATTGGTTAACTTGAACGACTCTGTCCTTCGGTATTCCGACGCTTCCATCAACATGATGGACCAGGCACGCAAGTTCGCATTCCGTAACTACACACGTTTGGGCTTCGTGGAAGGTATCCATATGTATGTCGACAATATTCCGGAAGATGCAGCATTCAACGTGACAACTAAGGGCGAGTATCTCTTCCTCTTGAATGGCGGATTGACGCTCAAAGATCTGATGACTACGGTAGGCGACTATCCTGTTATCGACGCTGACAAGTTTAATAAAGCACTTGCTAATGGTATGATCAAGAAGAATGTCCTCGACGGTAACCATAAGAACTACGCGTTCTCTCTGCGTTACATCGATGACGATCATAAGGACGTATTGTTGGAGTCTCAAAGCATGGATGGCGACGCTTATATCGGCACGTTCCGCACGGCAAGTTGGGTACAGATCATGGACGGTGTGCCTGTATTGGCTCAGAGCACGAACATCAACGGCGACCATACCTCTATCGATGGTAACGTTTCGTTGCAACAGTTGATCACTCAGGCTCAGATTTTCAATGTAGGTAAGACGGATGACATCGCGACATCAAACGAAAATATCACAACTGAAGGTGTTAAGGTTATCACTGGTGAAGGCTTCGTGACGATCAAGGGTGCAGCAGGCAAGGCTATTGCCATTACCAACATCCTTGGTCAGACAGTATCCAAAATAGTTGCAAACTCCGATGATGTTCAGGTTGCTGCACCGGCAGGTATTATTGTTGTAGCCGTTGAGGGCGAAACAGCCCAGAAGGCTATCGTTAAATAACAACGGAAAACATTCATAACCAATAAATTTTGAATTTTAATAGGTTGCGCGGTGGCGGCACAGCGGTTGCCTCCACCAAGTACCCTGAGAAAGGCGAACAAGTAACCAGCTAAGAGTTAACTAAAAGAGAAACTTCTTGTCCTAAGCCTCTGCGAAGATCCTTAGGACATCCAAAACAAAGCCCCGGGTGGTGGAAACACTATCCGGGGCGATGTTTTTAAATCGAAAGAAGCAGGAAAGACCCTCTTCTTCCTTCACCGAAAACGAAAAATGCTATCCGAGCACTCTTCTGTTTTCCGCAATGGGACACCCATTTTTAGCAATTTCGAGCAATGATGTCGAGTAGTTCGCTCACTTCCAGCTCCTCGTTGGTGTAGAGAAGGACTGACTTGTGCTTGTTGTCATAAGGGAAAGACAGCCCCCTATAAACACGGCACACGGCAGTGCGGAATACCTAAAGATAGGTATTGACGCACCTGACGGTAAGATATACTTTTGCGCGCGAGATTTGTAAGAGATGAGATTATCAGAGCTTCATACCGGCGAAAAAGGAGTTATTGTAAAGGTGATGGGGCGCGGTGCTTTCCGCAAGCGCATCATCGAAATGGGATTTATCCGAGGGAAAGAGGTTGACGTCATACAGAACGCACCGCTCAAAGACCCTATCCACTATCGTGTCATGGGATACGACGTTTCTCTAAGGCGTGGCGACGCGGCAATGATCGAAGTGGTCGGTGCTGCCGAATACGCAGAGGCAAAGATGTCGCAGCCCGACAATGCCCGACCGGCAAACTCATACATACAACCCTCGACGGAAGACCTCCGTGCCTTTGCCCTCAATCGTGGAAAGACAATCAACGTTGCTTTGGTGGGTAACCCCAACTGCGGGAAGACATCGCTGTTCAACTTCGCCGTCGGTGCTCATGAGCACGTGGGCAACTACAGCGGCGTCACCGTGGATGCCAAGGAAGGTATCTTCCGGCAAGACGGCTACACGTTTCGCATTGTCGACCTACCGGGCACATACTCCCTCTCCGCTTATACGCCGGAAGAAATCTACGTGCGGAGGCATCTCGGCGAAGAGCAGCCCGACGTTGTCATCAACGTTGTCGACGCCTCCAATCTGGAGCGCAACCTCTACCTCACCTGCCAGCTCATCGACATGGACGTGCGTTCGGTCATTGCGCTGAATATGTACGACGAGCTGGAGCGTTCGGGCGACAAGTTCGACTACGAATCTTTGGCGCAGATGATAGGTACGCCAATCGTCCCAACAGTAAGCCGCACGGGGGTGGGCATCGACAACCTCTTCAAGCGTGTCGTGACGGTCTACGAAGAAGAAGACCCCGTTATCCGCCACATTCATATCAACTACGGTGAGGTGCTGGAAAAGGGTATCAAGAACGTGAGGGATACCATCAGTGAAAACAGCGACATAGCGGTGAACCTCTCCAAGCGTTACCTCTCCATCAAGCTGCTTGAGAAAGACCCCGAGACGGAAAAGGTCATACGCACGTTACCCGCCGCCGACACTATCCTGCGGGAGCGCGACCGCAGCGTCGCGGAGATAGAAGAGCTGCTTGAGGAAGACTCCGAGACAGCCCTTACGGACGCCCGCTACGGATTTATCACCGGCGCACTGCGCGAGACATACGAGCAAAACAAGATAAAGGAAGCCTCCGTGACACAGCTCATCGACCTCTTCGTGACGCACAAGGTGCTGGGTTTTCCCATCTTCATCCTCTTCATGTGGATAATGTTCGAGGCAACGTTTCGCCTCGGCTCGTATCCTATGGAGTGGATTGAAGCATTGGTGGGGTGGATTGGCGGCTTCGTGCGGGAGGCAATGAGCGAAGGTCCGCTGAAAGACCTCCTTGTCGACGGCATCATCGGTGGCGTCGGCGGGGTGATAGTGTTCCTTCCGAACATACTTATCCTCTATCTCTTCATCTCTTTCATGGAAGACTCGGGATACATGGCGCGTGCCGCGTTTATCATGGACAAGATAATGCACAAGATGGGGCTTCACGGCAAGTCGTTCATCCCACTTGTGATGGGCTTCGGCTGCAACGTGCCTGCCATCATGGCGTCGCGCACCATCGAGAGCCGCAACAGCCGCATGATAACGATGCTTATCAATCCGCTGATGAGCTGCAGCGCAAGGCTGCCGATGTACGTGCTTCTGACGGGAGCGTTCTTCCCCGACAACGCAGGAGCTGTCCTTATGACGTTATACGGCAGCGGCATCCTGCTGGCTGTCGTCATGGCGCGTCTGTTCAAGCGTTTCCTGTTCAACGGCGAGGATGTCCCGTTCGTAATGGAGCTGCCGCCCTACCGTATGCCGACGGCACGATCCATCCTCATCCACATGTGGGAAAAGGCAAAGCAGTATCTGCACAAGATGGGAGGCATCATCCTCGTCGCTTCCGTCATCATCTGGTTTCTCGGCTATTTCCCCCGCCACAGCGCGTCGGGAGAGACCTACGACAGAGAGATAGCGGAGATAGAAGACGCGGAGCTCGACTCCGAGGAAAAGACGGAGACCATCGCCGAGCTGAAACGGCTCAAAAACATCGAGCATCAGAAGAACTCGTATATCGGCAAGGTCGGGCAGGCGATACAGCCCGTGCTCAGCCCCTTGGGGTTCGACTGGAAGATGAGCGTCAGCCTGCTCACGGGCATGGCTGCCAAGGAGGTTGTCGTCAGCACGCTCAGTGTGCTCTATACAGGTGAAGAGGAAGACAACATGGTGCTCTCGGAGCGCATCAGGCAGGACACGGACGAGGCGGGGCACCCCGTGTTCACCCCGCTCGTTGCCCTCAGCCTGATGCTGTTTGTCCTTATCTACTTCCCCTGCATCGCAACAGTGTCGGCAATAGTAAACGAGTCCGGCTCGTGGAAGTGGGGCTTGTTCGTGATAGCATACACCTGCCTTTTGGCATGGATGGTCTCGTTCGTGGTCTACCAAACGGGCAGTCTTGTCATCAATCTCATAAATTAGGAGGCGTTTCGTATGTGGCAGGAGATAGCAATAGTCGTGATAGGTCTGCTGACCGTCGCGTATGTCGGATGGAAAGTGTACAACGTCTTTTCCAAGCCCAAGAGAAGCAGCGGCTGCGGTTGCTGCGATGGTTGCAGCCTGAAAAAACGCGTCTGACAGTCTGGACATACATCCCCCAAAAACATTGCAGGAGCATATCCCGACCTTCGAGACAGCTCCTGCAAAGGAATAGGTTTGTAACAAATTACTTCGTCAGTCTGAAGCCGAGCTTCATCCCGTCGTATTCGCCGGCAAACTTACTGAGCGTCTTCAGCGTGGCGTTGTCTGTGACGGCGGACAGCTTCGTGACGAGATCGAGCAGCTTGTCGGCTTTGAACAAGAGCTGCATCTCGCCGGAGGAAAGGACAACGTATGCCGTCACGGTCGTCGCTTTCCCGCCCAAGGTGTAGCTCAGATCGACGGTCGTCGCATCCTGATCGACGGTATACGTGCCGCTGATGTTTTTACCCTTCAACGTGTTGGTGAAGGTATTGTCGCTCTTGAAAGTGTAGCTGAACGCTCCTTCGACGATGCCCGCCTTCTCCCAATACGACTTCAGCTTCTCCAGCATTTCTTCGGCAGCCACGTTCCCCGCAACGTTTTTCAGCGCGTTGTCGCTCTCCATCTTTACCATCGTGTTTTTGTACGTCCACGTCCCTGCAATGTTTTCCGCCGTCAGCGCAGTGCCGCCCGTGATGGATGTCACCGCGTCTTTCACGGCAGACGATTTCAAAATGTCTTTCAACGATTGTCCGTAAGCACTCCCGCTCACCGACAGCAGTATGCCCAAGGCAACCACCCAACTCCATGTCTTTTTCATATTCATTCTCCTTGTTTTTCTAAAACACGCGCGAATGTACAGCAAAACCCACAAACTTGTTTCCACCGCTTGTCTGGACATGACAGCTCCTTCTCCTCCTGTCACTGCCGCGCCCCGACGTGCTATCTCATGCTAAAGGTTGGAATGCGGGAGCGGGCTGCCCCTGCATGGAGCAGCCCGTTTCGAAAATCATTCGAACGCCGTTCGGACGCTGTTCTTACATCAGCTCGGGGACATCTTCTCTGCCGCCTCCTTCGCCCGCTCCAACGCACTCTGCATAAAGTTGTAGTGCGCTCCGTTTGTCATTACTGACACCGTAATCTTACTAACTTGTTTTGCCATAGATTAAAAATTTAATGGTTTATAAAATGGTTGACTGGTGAAGAGAGGTCGAAAACATCTTTTCTTGTCTCATGCAGACTGATTG
>CAVJTV010000105.1:0-8729 GCA_963652435.1 Desulfovibrionaceae bacterium
CGGTGCTTCACCTCGGCATCGGGCGGTGCTTCGCCTCAGCATCGGGCGGTGCTTCACCTCGGCATCGGACGGTGCTTCGCCAGAGCACTACATCAGGTCGGGTACGTCACGCTGTCGGAGGGGAGTTATTTAAGGTAGGCAGACTCGACTTTCAGAAGGCGGCTCTTGAGCTTCTCGGCTTCAGACTTTCGTATGCGGAGGGTCATTTCGCAATCCATCTCGAATTTCTGCGAGACGACAGTGGGACTTTCCTCCTTCACGATGCGCATGATGCCGTTGAGGTAGGGATACTCGAAGGCAACGGTTATATCCACATCCACCGTGCGTTCCTCTATCTCAGCCGCAGCAATAGCCTCGGCAGCTGCCGTGCGATAGGCAACAATCAGCCCGCCGGTGCCCAGCTCGATGCCGCCGAAGTAGCGCACGACGATGATGAGGATGTCCGTGAGGTTGTTCGAATTGATCTGCCCGAGGATAGGCTTGCCGGCAGTGGAGGAAGGCTCGCCGTCGTCGACGGCACGGAAAGTCTGCCTCGCGGCACCCAGCATATAAGCCCAGCAGACGTGCCGCGCGTCGTAGTATTGCCGGCGGTAACGGTCTACCTCCGTCTTCACCTCCTCGAGAGTACGCACAGGGATGGCATACGAAAGAAAGCGGCTGCGTTTCTCCGTGTAATAGCCTTCGGCGGTGCGGCATATCGTCTTGTAAGTGTCGTCTGCCGCCATGTCAGTCGGGGATATGTGTTTCCTGCTCTTCGCGGAAAGCCTTGAAATCCTTCATTATCTCTTCGATTTCTTCGATGAAGTAAGGGTCTTTCACCTTCTTCTTCACCTCGGCGTAGTAGGTCTCAATGGCAGCGAGTGCACACACGTCTTGTCCGCGCAGCAGGAAGTAAGGTTCTTCCTTCTCCACGCATTGCTTGATCATTTGGATAGGATTCTTCATCGTCTATGTTTGTTTTTCAGTTCTTCTCTGATGAAATGAGCGGTATGGCTCTTTGTCTTTGTCTCAGCCAGCTCTTCGGGGGTACCTTCGAAGAGTATCTCTCCACCGGCGCGTCCGCCCTCAGGTCCCATATCGATGATATAGTCGGCACATTTGATAACGTCCATGTTATGCTCGATAACAATGACGGTGTTGCCCTTGTCGACGAGCTTGCCTATCACGCCGAGAAGGACGCGGATGTCTTCGAAGTGAAGCCCCGTGGTCGGCTCGTCGAGCACATAGAGCGTCCTGCCGGTATCTCTCTTTGCCAACTCCGTGGCGAGCTTCACCCTCTGGCTCTCGCCGCCCGAGAGGGTTGTGGAAGGCTGCCCGAGCCTGATATATCCCAACCCCACATCTTGCAGGACCTTTATCTTGGAGAGTATGGACGGGATATTCGCGAAAAACTCCACTGCCATGTTTATCGTCATGTCCAATACGTCGGCAATGGACTTGCCGCGAAAGCGCACCTCAAGGGTCTCGCGGTTGTAACGCTTGCCGTGGCAGTCTTCGCAGGGCACCATCACGTCGGGGAGGAAGTTCATCTCGATTGTCTTGTAGCCGTTCCCCTTGCATGTCTCGCACCTGCCGCCGGCAACGTTGAACGAGAACCTCCCGGGCTTGTAGCCCCTCACCTTTGCCTCGGGAAGGCTGACAAAGAGGTTGCGGATATCGGAAAACACTCCGGTGTATGTCGCGGGATTGCTTCGCGGCGAACGTCCGATGGGCGACTGGTCGACGTTGATAATCTTGTCCACTTCCTCGATGCCCTCGATTGCTTCGTATGGCAGAGGGTCTTCGAGGGAATGGTAGAAATGCTGGCTGAGGATCGGTTGCAACGTGCGGTTGATGAGGGTGGACTTGCCGCTCCCCGACACTCCGGTCACGCAGATGAGCGTCCCCAACGGGAAAGTCGCGTCCACACTTTTCAGATTGTTTCCCGAAGCTCCCTTTATCGTTATATACTTGCCGTTGCCCTTGCGACGCTCCGTGGGGGTGGCTATCTCCATCCGTCCGTTAAGATAGGCAGACGTGAGAGTGTCGGCTTTCAGCATTTCCGCAGGGGTACCGGCAAACACCACCTCTCCGCCGAGGCGACCCGCGCGAGGTCCCATGTCAATGACGTAGTCGGCACTCAGCATCATGTCCCTGTCGTGCTCCACGACGACAACGGAGTTGCCCGCGTCGCGAAGCTCCTTGAGCGAGTTGATAAGGCGGATATTGTCGCGCTGATGCAGCCCTATGCTCGGCTCGTCGAGGATATAAAGCACGTTGACCAGCCGGCTGCCTATCTGCGTTGCCAGGCGTATACGCTGGCTCTCTCCGCCGGAAAGGCTTGCCGAGGCACGGCTGAGAGAAAGATAGTCGAGCCCCACATCAAGCATGAACCTCAGGCGCGAACGTATCTCTTTCAGTATCTCCGCAGCTATCTGCCGCTGCTTCGTGCTTAGCCTGTCTTCAACGCCGCCCAACCATTCGTACAGCTCGGATATGTCGAGCGACGACAGCTCCGCTATGTTACGCCCCGCAATCCTATAGTGTAACGCCTCCTTGTTCAGTCGCTGCCCGCCACATTCCGGACAGGTGGTCATCTTGACAAACTGACCAGCCCATTTCTGTGCCGTAGCCGAAGCCTCGTCCTCCTGCTGCATGAGGATATACTTGGCAACACCCTCGTAGCGCATGAAGTAGTTGGACGTACCCAGCGATTCATTCTTTATCCTCAAGCGTTCGTCCGTCCCGTTCATGATCTCGTCCATTGCCTCCGAAGGGATGTCCTTTATCGGCGTCTTGATGGTCACGCCATGCTTCTCGCAGATGGCTTCGATCTGCCAGAAGAGAAGATTGTTCTTGTATTTGCCGAGGGCAACGATGCCGCCGGCGTGTATGCTCAGCGATGGGTCAGGCACAATCTTGTCCATATCGAGCAGGTTCACCTGCCCTATGCCCTTACACCTCGGGCACGCACCCTGCGGCGAGTTGAAGGAGAAGTTGTGCGGTGCCGGCTCGCTGTAGGAAAGCCCCGTAACAGGGTCCATCAGCCGACGGCTGTAATGGCGCAGCTCTCCGCTGTCGGCATCCAGCAGCATGACAAGTCCGTCGCCCTGCTTCATTGCAATGCGCAGACTCTCCTTCAGGCGGCGTTCATCAGAGGCGGAGACAACCATCTTGTCGATGACCACCTCGATGCTGTGCATCTTGTAACGGTCGAGCTTCATGCCGTGGAAGACCTCTTTTATCTCTCCGTCGACACGGACAGTGAGGTAGCCCTTCTTGCGCACCTGCTCGAACAACTCCTTGTAATGTCCCTTACGGTTACGCACAAGCGGAGCCAACATATAGGTCTTCTTCCCCTCGTAGTGCTCCAATATCAGGTCGAGCACCTGCTCTTCGGTATATTTCACCATTCTTTCTCCGCTAAGATACGAGTACGCCTCCCCCGCCCTTGCATAAAGCAGACGCAGGAAGTCGTATACTTCGGTCGTCGTGCCCACCGTAGAACGGGGATTGCGGTTGACTGTCTTCTGCTCGATGGATATCACCGGACTGAGACCCGTTATTTTGTCCACATCCGGACGCTCCATATTGCCGAGGAAACTACGGGCATAGGCAGAGAACGTCTCCACATATCGGCGTTGCCCTTCGGCGAAGATCGTGTCGAAAGCCAGCGACGACTTGCCGCTGCCGCTCATGCCTGTTATCACCGTCAGCTTGTTGCGCGGTATCTCGACATCTATATTCTTAAGATTATGGACGCGGGCACCCAAAACGGAAATGCGACCGCCCTCCACTGCATTCTTATCATTCATCGTTTCTTTCAAAGGGATTTATCTCACCACCCATGCTGGGTTATGTACGTAGGTATTGGGTGTCTTGTAATACATATCGTCTTCCTTGGGAACGCGCACCGTGAATGTCTTACCCAGCGTCTGCAGTTTCCTTTCGCGCAGCCAGGGGTTGAAACGTTTCAGGTCGGCATACGTTATGTTATACTGCTTTGCAAAAGCTGTCAGATCAGGCACGTCTTTGCTTATGGAAACGGTATCCGTGGCAATCGGCTTGTACAAATCCTCAGCCCTGAGCACAAAACCGTATCTGTATGGATTCTCCATTATCTGCTTTATTGCCATGATGCGATACACATAACGGCTTGTCTCTTCAACTAACCAAAGGTCGAGAGCACCGTCTGCCTCCTGCCTCGTCAGTTCGCCGGAGATACGCCCCATGCCCGCATTGTAGGAAGCAGCGACAGTTGCCCAGTCGCCGTATTTGTCGTGAGCGTCCTTGAGATAACGACACGCAGCCTCGGTAGACTTCTCCACGTTACACCGTTCGTCGACAGTCGGCGTGACGGTCAGCCCATATTGCTTTCCTGTCCCCTCCAAAAACTGCCACATACCTACGGCACGTGCCGGCGACACCACCCGAGGGTCGAGATTGCTTTCTATCACTGCTAGATATTTGAAGTCGTCGGGGATACCTGCGGCTTTGAGTATAGGCTCGATAACGGGGAAGTATCTGTTGGCACGCTTTATCAGCAGCATAGTGGTTGAATGGAAATAGGTAAAGCTGCTTACCTCACGGTCGAAGCCCTCACGCATATTGTATCGTGTCAAGTCAATCGTCGTATCGCAGAAAACGACAGACGAAGGAATGTCTGGCGAAGCAGTCATCGACATCACCACCGGACGCTCGTGCTTCACCTTCTCCGAATCGCTCGACCCGATACTTAAACAGGCAGTGAGGCAAATTATGACACCAAGCGAAAAGCTGAATACGTTATTCATCGATAATCTCATCTTGAATTGTCTTTGGTCTTAGAATGTTGATAGAACCTTTTTTCTTTATTCTCCTGCCGTTCGAGCCTGTTGCCTCTATCACGTAGAAATAAACGCCAGGAGCAACGTACTTACCGCCCTTCTTGCCGTCCCAGCCTTGCGACGGATCTGTCCAATAGTACATCTGCGCCCCCCAGCGATTGAATATCCAACACTTGAAATCGGTTATCGAGCGGTAGGCAACCCTAAACTCGTCGTTCACCCCGGGCGACGAACCCGGCGAGAAAGCATTCGGAATGTCAATGAATGAATCCGAGATAGTAACTGTAACGGGAGAATCCGACTCCCACGTACATTCCGACGTGCGGTCGGACACCGAGAGATAAACCGTATATGTGCCGTTCCGGTTAAACAGGTAGTTCACCTCCTCTTCGTTCGACTCAATGAGCTTCGTCGTCTCCGCTTCTTCCGTGTCGTCTTTCAGGTATATCGACCAGCGGAACAGGGCTGCCACCGGCGTGTTTGCCACCGCTCTGAAGTTAAGCTCCACCGGAGCGGAAAGGCTGTCGCCCTTCACCACCATATTCGTGGCTTCCGTATACTGCAAGGTGTCTACCTGTATGGCAGCTTCGACAGCCACGGCTTGATACATCTCTGTCGTCATCGTCTTCTCCACCCCGAAATGACGGGCAAACAAATCACCCGTCAGGGTAACCTCCGTGTCACACAATGGGGCTGGCAGAGGGTCGTCGAAGGGATTGTTTACTGTCTCCGTGACGGTCTCCGTCACATACGAAGACTCATCGGAGGTCTTCTTCATCGTCTCGTAGGAGACTTCAAACTCTCGTTTCAAGCGCACGGAATATCCCGTCGCCGGATTGCTGTATTTCATCTCCGCCATCTCAGCCGTTCCCCCGAGATACATGCTGCTGCAACCGCTGCGCTCTGCATTAACGTAAAGGCTCGTAATGTCGAAGGCATACTTGCTGTAATCTATTATCCACACATATCCCGCCACACTGCTGATGGCATCGCCTTCCTGCACATAATATCCGTAACCTTCCTCTATGTTACGAACGACCGTTGCGCCGCCTTCCACTACAGAAGGTATCTCTTCCCTATCAAGAGCCTTACCCTTGAAGCGATACCACCGATACGAGCCCGAAGCGGGAGTATAACGAATCTCCACATTCTCCGTTCCATAGACGAGATAGACCTGCAGCTTACTGCTTGCAAGACCCGAATTGTCGTCGACAGCGAGCAGGGGCGTACCCTGACCTCCTGTCACCGTATATCCCTCGGCGTATACCGCCAATATCCCGAACAAAAAACAGAGCGTACAAGCCGCTCTTCTTAGACAAGTCTTATCCATACATGTATCCTAATTGGTCTTCAAAATTAGTATTTTATACGGACATACACTACCTTTGCCCTGAATTATTCGAAGTCGGACAATGAATAGAATCAGCATATACGTATTGGCATTGTGCATGTGTTTCTGCTGCGCATCCGTTTCTTCGCAGACAGACAAAGCACGGATTGTTACTACTAACGGATTGGGGAAAGATATATTTTATCACACCATTGTGCGCGGGCAAACGGTATATTCCATTGCCACCATGTATGGCGTGACCACTGAAGACATCTACCGCCTGAACCCTGACAGCCGCAAATCGATCAGAGCAGGCGAGACACTGCGGATTCCGCAGCGTGGCGTAGCAGAGACGGAGGAAGGCGGCGAGAAGGACGACTACATTTATCACACCATACAGCCCAAGGAGACGCTCTACGCACTCTCCGTGCGATACGCCGTTACGGGGCAGGACATCATCGCTGCCAACCCTGGGCTGTCTGTCTCCACCTTCACCATAGGCAAGACCATCCGCATCCCGATGACACCTGTCGAGGTACAGCAGACGAAGACTGCCAAGCCCGTTGTCGAGGAAGTGGAATACACCATCGAAAAGAAAGAGACGATGTATCGCATCTGCAAGAAGTTCAACATATCAAGCGCAGAGCTTGTCCGGCGGAACCCCGAGCTGAAAGGCGGTGTGAAAGCCGGCATGGTCATAAAGATACCGGTGATGGTAAGCAAAACCGGCGAAGCTGCCGCAGAAGCCGCCGCCATGCCGGAGACGGAAGTGAACGCCCTGCTCTCAGCTCCCAAGAAAAGCGAACAGATAGACATGATAAGGGTTGCGTTGCTGCTGCCGTTTATGACAAACGAACCTAAGCCGTCGGCAAACACGCAGCGGTTCATAGAATATTACGAAGGTATGCTGCTGGCAATCGACAGCCTGCGCAGCCGAGGCTGCTCCATCGAGCTTTCCGTGTACGACACCGGCGAGGGCACGAAGAAGATAAAAGACATACTGAAGGAAGACGCACTGAAGGAAGCCAACCTGATTATCGGAGCCGTGCATAACGACCAGATAGCCCCCATTGCCAAGTTCGCTGAGGAGAACAAGATCAAATACGTAATTCCCTTCACCTCCAAAAACGACGACGTGCTCTCCAACGCGTATGTGTTTCAAGTGAACACTCCCCACTCCTACCTCTATGCCAAGGCGTCGCAGGCAGGGTGCGACCTGTTTGCCGCCGACAATATCATCCTCCTCAAGGTTCAGGGCACCGAAGAAAAGACCGACTTTGTCGAGACATTCAAATCGGAGATGAAGCAGCGCGGCATCTCCTGGCGCGAGCTGACATATTCCGCCGAGACATTCCCTTCCGACATGGAGGCGTTGCTGAGCAAAGAGAAACGCAACGTCGTTGTCCCCACCTCCGGCAGCATGGATGCTCTCGGCACGTTCAAATCGCCTCTGCGAATGCTGGCAGAGACAATGCCGGAGGTCAACATAACAATGTTCGGTTACCCCGAATGGCAAACCTACACCAGCGAATGTCTCGACGATTTCTTTGCGCTGAACACATACATATACAGCTTCTTCTATTCCGACAACCTCTCGCCGGAGGTCGCCGGGTTCTACGCCAAATACAAGAAGTGGTATAGCAAGACCCTTATCAATATCTTCCCCAAATACGGAATACTGGGCTTCGACACGGGTATGTTCTTCTTTGATGCCATGTGCAAATACGGCACCAACTTCGAGAACAATCTCGGCGACATTCACTACAAAGGCTTACAGACCTGCTTCGACTTCGAGCGGGTGAACAACTGGGGCGGATTTATCAATACCAACACGTTCATCGTCAACTACCGTAGCGACTACAACGTGACACGAAGTGAAGTAAGATGATTAGAAAAACTGTTATACTGTCCGTCTGCCTGGCAACAGTGGCGTTCGCCATGGCTCAGAAGAAATCCAATCAGGAGTTGTCCGTGGGTGCGTCCTTCGGTATGAACTTCTCGTCCGTCAGCTTCAACCCCAAGGTCTTCACCAAGATGAAACAGGGCTACAACGCCGGTCTCACGCTGCGGTGGAACACGGAAAAGAACCTCGGGCTGCAGACCGAGCTAAACATCAGCCAGCAAGGATGGGACGAGCAGTTCGAAGACTACCCGACGTATAAATACACCCGCACCATCAACTACGTGGAGGTTCCCTTTCTCTCGCACATCCATTTCGGGAGCGAACGGTTTAGGTTCTACGTCAACTTAGGCCCGAAGGTCGGCTTTGCCATCAGCGAGAAGACCGAGCAGAACCCCGACGAAACGAACCTAAACGCGGGAGCCAACGAGCAACACGATATGGATATACAGAAGAAATTCGACTGGGGGCTTTGCGGCGGTCCCGGCATCGAGCTGCGCACAGGCATCGGTCTGTTTCTCCTCGAAGGACGCTACTACTACGCGCTGGGCGATATATTCAACAACCGCAAGAGCGACTACTTCAGCAAGTCATCCTCGCAAGTCCTCTCCGCACGCGTCATCTACCTCCTGCCCCTTAAATAAAACTGCCTCATGCAATCGTGTAAACGCGCGGATTGCTGCAATCTTCCTTC
>CAVJTV010000106.1:0-8715 GCA_963652435.1 Desulfovibrionaceae bacterium
CCCGACGGGTTTTTGAAGTCATTGTCATGGCGGCATTCATCTCCTGGCGAGTTTTTGGAGTGATTGTCACGGCGACATTCATCTCCCGGCGGTTTTTTGAAGACAATGTCACGGCGGCATTCACTTCCCGACGCGTCCGCCAACACATTGTCACGGCGGCATTCACTTCCCGACGCGTCCGCCATGACAACTAACGTGAGGCAAAGCTCTTCCGGTGGTTCATTATGGACTTCATGTTCTTTTGCGCCCATTCCGTCAGAGACAGGATGATGGGGACGAGCGTTTTGCCCGTCTCCGTCAGTTCGTATTCGACGCGTATGGGGACCTCCGCGAAAACGCGCCGCTCCACCAGCCCGTCCGCCTCCAGCATCTGCAGAGTGCTTGACAGGACCTTGGTCGAGATGTCTGGTATCAACTTCCCCAGCTGATTGAAACGCGAGGGAGTGTTTTCGCTCAGAACGAGTATAACCAAGAAAGCCCACTTGTTCCCGAAACGCGACACTACGTTACGGATGGGACAAATCTCGACGATGGAATTTTTTTCTTCAATTCTTATCATACCAATGCTTTGTTTCTCTGTAAAAGTAACCTTTAGGTAACCATGCTACCTATTTGTAACTTCTTGTTTGTTAAATATCCGGTGCGCAACTTTGCGCCGTGAGAAGTCGCATGGCGACCTCCCTCGCGCGAAGGTAATGCCTCGGGGGAAAGAACAGACGAAAACGATTCTATGTTTAACAATAAAAATGACGAAAGATGAAAGAGATCAAGAAGATTGCGGCAGCAGAGAACTTCGCCGCAGTGAGTGTCGGTAAGTTTGACGGGTTGGGCGATTACGTGTTGGAGCTTGCTCCCGGGATGAAGATCCCCGGCAAGGTGTTCTGCGGGGCAGCCTTGGGAACGAATGGAAGCGAGTTCTCTTTCCAGATGTTTCAGCCGGGAACGGAAACAGGGTTTCTGCACACGCACAAAAAGCACGAAGAGCTTTACTTCTTCCTTGCGGGGACGGGAGAGTTTCAAGTGGACGGGCAGATATTCCCGATTTCAGAGGGCAGCGTCGTCCGTGTTTCTCCTCGAGGGAAACGTTCTGTGCGCAACAATGGCGCGACGCCCCTTGTCATGCTTTGCGTTCAATACCGAAGCGAGGCATTCACGCAGGAAGATGCAGCGGACGGCGACATCTTGAACGAGCCTGTGAAATGGTAACACCTATGTGCCGAGATGCCGAGAAGCACGAAGCCCCGGGCGGAAACGCGTTCCGCTCGGGGCTTTATTACAATAATGGACATGAAATTTCTTTTACTCTAATTCGGCAGCATGCAGGATGTGTGCAACGGCATCCGACAGTCCGGCGGGGTTCTTGCCTCCGGCAGTGGCAAAATGAGCCTGACCGCCGCCGCCGCCGTTTATCAGCCGCGCAGCGTCTTTCACCAGCTTGCCGGCATTCAGCCCCTCTGCCACGAGCGGCTCGCTAAGCATGACCATGAGCGTCGCCTTGCCGCCGTCTTCTATGCCTGCCACGAAGAACACCTTCTCGTCCGTCGTGCTCTCGCCCTTGATGTCGAAAGCCATGTGCTTGATGGCATCCGTATTGGCTTCGCCACGGAAGACAATCACCTTCACGCCGCGACGGCATACAGCCTCTTCAATCAGTTTCTTTTTCAGTATGGCAACCTTTTCCTTTACGTAATCGCCCACCTGCTTCCTCAGCTCGGCGTTCTCTTCTATTGCCTTGCGGATGGTCTGCGAGAGGTTAGGCACGTTGTTGAACAGTGCCCGCAGCTCGCGCATCGAGTCTTGCAGGACGAAAGTGTATTGGTCGGCAGCCTCGGCTGTCACAGCCTCTATACGGCGCACGCCGGCAGCAACGGAGCTTTCCGCAATCACGCGCAGCGACCCAATCATACCTGTCGCAGGGATGTGCGTACCGCCGCAAAGCTCAATGGACGTGCCATATTTCACCACGCGCACCTCTTCGCCGTATTTCTCGCCAAACAATGCCATTGCCCCCAGCTCGCGCGCCTCGGCAATAGGCATATTGCGGCGTTCCTCAAGCGGCAGGTTGGCGCGTATCTTTTCGCTCACCAACTTCTCCACCTGACGTATCTCCTCGTCGCTCACCTTCTGGAAATGCGAGAAGTCGAAACGCAGGGCTTCGGGAGAGACATACGAACCTTTCTGCTCGACGTGTGTACCCAGCACCTGGCGCAGAGCCTCGTGCAAAAGGTGCGTAGCCGAGTGGTTACATTCGCAGCGGACGCGCCGTTTCTCATCTATCTTGGCAGTGAACACAGCCTGCACATCTTTCGGCAGACGTTGCGTGAGATGCACGGCAAGGTTGTTCTCGCGCTTGGTGTCTATCACCTCGATGGTTTCTTCCGGAGTGATAAGCCACCCCGTGTCGCCCACCTGTCCACCCATCTCTGCGTAGAAAGGCGTACGGTCCAATACTATCTGATAAAGCTCCTTGTTCTTCTGTTTGATTTTGCGGTAGCGCAGGATAGATGCTTCGCACTCGAAGAGGTCGTAGCCGACAAACTGCGACTCGCCCTCGCTGAGTATCACCCAGTCGCCCGTCTCCACTGCTGCTGCGTTGCGGGCACGTTCTTTCTGCTTGCGCATCTCAACGTCGAACCCTGCGGTATCCACCTCCATGCCGTTCTCGCGGAGGATAAGCTCCGTGAGGTCGAGCGGGAAGCCGTAGGTGTCGTAGAGCGTGAAAGCATCGGCTCCGCCCATGAGGGTTCTCCCTGCCGCCTTCGTCTCTGCAATCTTCGCATCGAGAAGGCGGATACCCGTTTCAAGCGTGCGGAGGAAGGCTTCTTCCTCTTCCTTTATCACTTTCTCGATAAGAGTCTTCTGAGAAATAAGCTCGGGATAGGCATCGCCCATCGTCTTGATGAGGACAGGCATGAGGCTGTAGAGAAAGGCTTCGCGCCGAGCAAGGAAGGTGTAGCCGTAGCGCACGGCACGGCGCAGGATACGGCGGATGACGTAGCCGGCTCCCGCGTTCGAGGGCAGCTGCCCGTCGGTGATGGAGAAAGCTATCGTGCGGACATGGTCTGCCACGACGCGCATGGCAATGTCCTGCCGTTCGTCTGTGCCGTATGTTGTACCCGTCATGCGGGCAATGGTCTGGATAATCGGCTGGAAGACGTCGGTATCGTAGTTCGATGTCTTGCCTTGCAGAGCCATACAAAGGCGTTCGAAGCCCATTCCGGTGTCGATCACCCGCGCAGGCAGTCCTTCCAGCGTGCCGTCTGCCTTGCGGTTGAACTGCATGAACACGAGGTTCCATATCTCGATTACCTGCGGATGGTCTTTGTTTACCATCTCCGCTCCGCTTATCTTCTCTCGTTCGCTTTCCGGACGGAGGTCGATATGTATCTCGGAGCAGGGGCCGCATGGACCTGTGTCGCCCATCTCCCAGAAGTTATCGTGTTTGTTGCCGTTGATGATATGGCTTGCGGGCAGGTACTGCGCCCAATAGCCTGCTGCCTCGTCGTCGCGCTCGAGCCCTTCCGAAGGGCTACCCTCGAACACTGTCGCATACAGACGGTCGGGGTCGAGCTTCAAGACGTTCACGAGGTATTCCCATGCCCATCCGATGGCTTCCTTCTTGAAGTAGTCGCCAAACGACCAGTTCCCCAACATCTCAAACATGGTGTGGTGATATGTATCATGGCCAACCTCTTCCAGGTCGTTGTGCTTGCCGCTCACGCGGAGGCATTTCTGCGAGTCTGCCACGCGTTTGTATTTGGCAGGCACATTCCCCAGAATGATATCCTTAAACTGGTTCATGCCCGCATTGGTAAACATCAGTGTAGGGTCACCTTTCACCACCATGGGGGCAGACGGAACAATGTGGTGCTGCCTCGAAGCGAAAAACTCTTTAAACGACTCTCGGATTTCTTTTGCTGTCAACATAATCTATTTGTATTGGTCTCTTAATATTCTAAAAAACAACGGGCAAAAGTACTTAAATAATTACTTTTGCGCTCATCCGAATAATAATTTATTTAGATGAAACTCTTCAGGAAACAGAAAGCATACTACCAATATAATCCCGATACGCTCAGCTACGAACGCGTTTACCGTTCGGCAAAAGATCACATTCTCGGTTTCTTCCGGCATCTTGGCATTGGCACTGCCATCGGCGTTGCCATGCTCTTCGTCGTGATGTACGTCGTAGACTCTCCTATGGAAGAATTGCTCAAGAAGGAGAACAGTCTTTTGAAGACGCAGTATGAAGTGCTTTCGCTTCGTTTGGACAATGCTCTGGAGGTGCTCGACGACGTGCAGCAGCGCGACGAGAACCTCTACAGAGCCATCTTTCAGGCAGAGTCTATCCCCGAATCGGTGCGTAAGTCGGGCTTCGGCGGGACCAACCGCTACGACTATCTCATGAGCCTATCCAACGCGGAGCTGGTTGTTTCCACCACGCAGAAGATGGATATGCTCGCCAAGCAGCTCTATATTCAGTCGAACTCGCTCGACGAGCTTATCTCCTTCGGGAAGCATCAGGAGGAACGCAGCCGCTGCATCCCTGCCATACAGCCTATATCCAACAAAGACCTTCGCCGTACGGCGTCGGGCTACGGTATGCGTATTGACCCTATCTACCGCACGCCGCGTTTTCATACGGGGATGGACTTCTCTGCCAAGGTGGGGACCGAAGTGTATGCTACGGGCGACGGGGTGATTGTCTACTCAGCATGGAAGCAAGGCTACGGCAACTGCCTTCAGATAGACCACGGCTACGGCTTTCAGACGCTCTACGGGCATTTGAGCAAGTTTCGCAAGCGCGTAGGGCAGAAGGTGAAGCGTGGAGAGGTGATTGGCGAGGTGGGCAACACCGGCAAGTCGACAGGTCCGCACCTGCACTACGAGGTCATCGTGCGCGGCAGGTACGATAACCCTTCGAAATACTATTACATGGACCTTACCCCCGAGGAATACGACCGCATGATACAGATTGCGGAGAACCACGGGCAGGTAATGGATTGACAAGCTCCTTTTCTCCTACGATGGCATTAAACGAGTATAAGAACGAGAGGTTGTATTTCTCAATCGGCGAGGTGGCGCAGATGTTTGGCGTCAACGAGTCGACCCTGCGCTTTTGGGAGAAGGAGTTCAACATCATCCGTCCGCGCAAGACGGAGAAAGGCACTCGCTGCTACCGTCAGGAAGACATCGACGCGGTGCGCCTCGTCTATCATCTCGTGAAGGAACGGGGCATGACCCTGGCAGGTGCACGGCAAAAGCTGAGAGACAACAAGGAGACAACCATCCGTCAGGAAGACATCGTCAACCGCCTGAAACAAATAAAGGAAGAGCTTCTTGCGATGAAGTCTGCCCTCGACGCTTTCGAGGCTTCGGCGGGCAGCGGCGAGGGGCAGTAGATACGGACAAACATAGAGAAAGAGATATGGAAATAACAGGAAAGATTATCGCTGTGCTTCCCGAGCAGGGCGGCACGAGCAGAAACGGAAATGAGTGGAAAAAGCAGGAATACGTCCTCGAGACGCACGAGCAATACCCCAAGAAGGTGTGTTTCCAGCTGTTTGGTGCCGATCGCATCGCGCAGGCGGCGATACAGCCCGGCGAGGAGCTGACGGTGTCGTTCGACATCGAGAGCCGCGAGTATCAGGGCCGTTGGTTCACGAATATCAACGCATGGAAGGTGACGCGGCAGGCTGAGGCTGCTCCGGCAGCTCCGGTTGTGGCGGACGACCCTTTTGCAGCTCCGGCAAAGCCTGCTGCGGAAGACTTCCCTCCGACTAACCCTGTCGACGACCTCCCGTTCTAACGCGGAGCCTCGGAAACAGCGTTTCTAAGCCCATGCAAATTGCAGGAACGCCGGAAACAGCGTTTCTAAGCTCATACAAATTGCAGGAACGCCGGAAACAACGTTTCTAAGTCCATGTAAATTGCAGGAAAGAAAATACGGCGTTTCTAAGTCCATGTAAATTGCAGGAAGGAAAAGAACGGCGTTTCTAAGTCCATGTAAATTGCAGGAAGGAAAAGAACGGCGTTTCTAAGTCCATGCAAATTGCATGAAGGGATAAACAGTCATCAAGAGGTAGAAATGAAACGAACGAACATATTGATTGCCGTTTTTTGTGCCATGCTGTTTGCATCGTGCACGATGCAGCATGAGGGCGAGCGGACCGTGACGGTGACAGTCGAGCCGCAGCGTTACTTTGCCGAGCAGATAGCCGGGGAGAGGTTCGGCGTCGAGTGTGTTGTCCCCGCAGGGCAAAGCCCCGAGACCTACGACCCCACCCCCCGTCAGATGATACGCATAGGGAAAAGCCGCGCCTACATGCAGGTAGGGCCGATCGGCTTCGAGCAGGCGTGGATAGACAAGATCCGCGACAACAACCCCGGGCTTAAGTTCTACGACACATCGCGGGGAATGACCATGCTCGCGACAGAGGCGGAGCATCACGAGGGGCATCACCATCACGGCGGCGTAGACCCGCACATCTGGAGCAGTGCCTCGGGAGCTGCGGCCATTGCCACGAACATGAAGGACGCATTCTGCGAGTTAGACCCCGACAATGCCGATTATTACCGCGAAAACTACGCGAAGCTGATGGCGAAAATCGACGAGACAAGGCAGGAGATACACCGCAGGGTCGACACCCTCACTGCCCGCTCGTTCATAATCTATCATCCGGCACTGACCTATTATGCCTCGGAATACAATCTCTGCCAGCTCTGCATCGAGATGGACGGCAAGGAGCCTTCGCCCGCACAGCTGAAGCAGCTGGTGGAGACGGCACGCAGCAGCGGCGCACGGGTGGTGTTCGTTCAGCAGGAGTTCGACAGCAAGAACGCCGAGCTGATTGCCCGCGAGACGGGGTGCCGCCTTGAGGTGATAAACCCGCTGTCGTACGACTGGCACGGGGAAATGATACGTATAGCAAAAGCACTGGCAGATGAAGGAACGGCTGATTGAGATAGAAGGGATAACGGCAGCCTATGGCAGCAAGGTTGTGTTGAGGGATGTCTCCCTGACAGTGTGGAAAGACGATTTCCTCGGGATAATCGGTCCGAACGGCGGGGGCAAGACAACACTTCTGAAAGTGATCCTCCGCCTGCTGCAACCCCTGTCGGGCAGCGTCCGCTTCTTCAGTGGCGGCGTCGAGGTCTCCGCACTCAGGATAGGCTACCTGCCGCAGCTGAGCATTATCGACCGCAAGTTTCCTATCTCCGTCCGGGAGGTGATAGCCTCGGGGCTTTCTGCCGAAAAGCCCCGCTTCTCGTCTTACACCTCTGCACAACGTGGGCGCATCGATGAGGTGGTCAGGCAGATGGGGCTGGAGGGATTACACCGCCGCCCGATCGGCGAGCTCTCGGGCGGACAGCTTCAGCGCGTCCTCTTGGGGAGGTCCATCGTCTCCCGTCCGCAGCTGCTGATACTCGACGAGCCGAACTCGTATGTCGACAAACGTTTCGAGTCGCGTTTCTATCAGCTCCTGGAGGAGATAAACCGCGAGAGTGCCATTATCCTCGTGTCGCACGATATAGGGACGGTGCTGACGATGGTCAAGAACATTGCCTGCGTGAACGAGACGCTCCACTATCACCCTGGCGCGGACGTTTCCGAAGAATGGCTCGGCGAGAAGTATGCCTGCCCGATTGAGCTGATTGGTCACGGCAACCTGCCGCACCGCGTACTCAAAACACACGAGCATTGAAGATGAAAGTACTTATCACGGGAGCAAGCGGATTTATCGGTGGCTTTCTTGTCAGGGAAGCTCTCAGCCGTGGGTATGAGACGTGGGCAGGGGTGCGTGCCTCAAGCAGCCGAGCACATCTTCAAGACGAACGCCTCCGCTTCATAGACCTCAGGTACGACGACGCGAAAGCCCTCACCGCGCAGCTTGCAGCCTTTCGCCGCGAAGAAGGGGGCTGGGACTATGTCATCCACAACGCCGGCTTGACCAAGACGCAAGACAAACGTGCCTTCTTCCGCGTCAATGCCGAATACACCCTCAACCTCATCGAGGCACTGGCAGCAGCCGGCATCCCTCCTAAGAAGTTCGTCCTTATGAGCAGCCTGAGCAGTTTCGGCGAGGGCGACGAGAAGACGTTCCGTCCGATCCGCCTCGACGACCCGCAACACCCCAACACCGCCTATGGCAAGAGCAAGCTGATGGCAGAAAACTATGTCCGCAGCCGCTCGCGTTTCCCTTACGTGATACTCCGCCCCACGGGGGTGTATGGTCCCGGCGAGAAGGACTATTTCATGGAGATAAAGAGCGTGAACTCGGGTTTCGACTTTGCCGTCGGACGCACGCCGCAGCGCATCACGTTTATCTACGTGAAAGACCTGGCGCGGGCTGCTTTCATGGCTCTCGAGAACGAGGCTGTGAGCGGTCGTGAGTATTTCGTGGCAGACGGCGACGTGTACACCGACGAAGACTTTGCCCGCATGATACAGCATCTGCTGCAAAAGAAGCATGTGCTTCATGCACGCATCCCGCTTGGGCTGGTGCGCGTGGTATGCCTTCTTTCGGAATGGATAGGCAGACTGCTGAAGAAAGGCATGACGCTGAACACGGATAAATATGTCATACTGAAGCAGCGCAACTGGATATGCGACACCGCACCCCTTCGCGACGAGCTTGGCTTCACCCCCGAATACCCTCTCCGCCGAGGCTTGGAAGAAAGCATCGCCTGGTATCGCCACGAAGGTTGGCTGTA
>CAVJTV010000107.1:0-8611 GCA_963652435.1 Desulfovibrionaceae bacterium
GGATGTAGAAATCATCCTCAGTGAGTCCACACAACGAAGCTATCTGCTTGCAATAGTCCAAACGGAACGTGCGATGGTCGCGGGTGTCGGAGCCGAAGGTAAGCTTGACACCTGCCTTCTTTGCCATGAGAATAAACTCGGCATGCGGCGTGCGTGCCAAATCGTTTACCTCTAAAGCTATCCCACGCTTTCGTGCGGCTTCGATGATCTTCTCCATGTGTTCCTGCGTCCACAGGTTGTAGTATTCTCTCTGAATGCTTAACGGGAGAAACAACGGCCAACCGAGAACATCAAGAGGCTCGTCGGTGCCGTTCAATATCTTCAGATACCATTCCACGTGCCGTTCCATGAAGTCGTCGGGGGCGTCAACATAGCAGTTGTGGTCCCATACTTCCATTTGGTCGCCATATTTGTTGCCGTTGGGCATATACTGGGGGTCCATCAATACGTAGTCCGCTTGGTCTATCAATTCTTTTGAGAGGTTCTTGGTTCACCCGGGTGCTGCGGGCTGAAGCCCCATGAAGCAGGGATAGTCTTTCACCTCTTGGATGTATTTCCTCAGGTCATCGTCGGTTTGGATGCCCCACTGCGACACGTTGTGCACTACGCCGAAACACTTGAAATTGTTTTCCTTGGCTTTGGCTACCAAGTCTTCTATGCTTTGCTTCGCAGAACGATGCAAATGCAAATCATAAATCAGCCTTTGATTTCGGGCTGAAGGAAGTCTACAAAGCACAGGTAAGGGGCAATGTCTTTCCCGGAAAAGTTGGCTTATCTCATGCCTGTTCTTTGGCGCGGAAGGCGAGGGCGTACATGCGCATCTGCTTTACCATGGCAACCAAACCGTTGGAGCGCGTCGGCGATAGGTGCTCTTTCAGCCCTATCTTCTCGATGAAGTAGAGGTCTGCGTCCAAAATCTCCTGCGGAGTGTGACCGGAGATGACGCTGATAAGTAGCGAGACAATGCCCTTCACGATGACTGCGTCGCTCTCGCCACGGAACACGATCTTTCCGTCTGTGTAGTCCGCCTGAAGCCATACGCGGCTCTGACAACCCTCGATAAGGTTGCTCTCCGTCTTGTATTTCTCGTCCAACGGGGGAAGCGAGTTGCCGAGGTCGATAAGCAGAGCGTATTTGTCCATCCAGTCGTCGAAGGCTGAGAACTCTTCGATCACATTGTCCTGAAGTTCGTTTATAGTCATTGTCCTTATTTCTTTTGTCTGTTGTAGATTACTTCGAGGAGAGTCTGCCCGACGGCATTGAGGGTTTCGCGGTCGATATTCTCCATGTTGTCTTTCTGCGTGTGCCAGTAGGGCGCAAAGCCGTGGTCCGTGTCGGGGTCGTAGTTGATGATGTCGATGCAAGGGATGCCGCGCCGCTCGATGACGTACTGGTGGTCGTCGGTGATGTATCCGCCGGCAGCGTTGATGAAGTACTTGCCGTAGCCCATGTCTCGTGCCGTGCGCCAAACCATATCCACGATGTTGGGAGCTTTCCTCATGGAAGTCCCTTCCTTGAAGAACGTCGCGCCGCGGGCTCCCACCATGTCGAGAAGGATGCCGAAGTCGGCGCGGTAGTTCGGCGTGTGCGGGTTCTTGCCCCAGAACTGGCTGCCGAGACACCATGAGTCTTGCTTGTAGTCGCGCACAAACTCCGGTGTCCCGTAGTCTTCCGCGTCGAAGAAGATGATGTCGATACCCACGCCAGGGTCTTTCTGCCCTATCTGTCGCGCCACCTCCAGAAGCACGCCCACACCGCTTGCCCCGTCGTCAGCCCCGTCGATGGCGCGGCGGTGATTCGTAGCGTCAGGGTCGTGGTCGGAATAAGGGCGCGAATCCCAGTGCGCGAACAGCAGGATGCGCCGTTCGTTGTCGGGGTTATAAGAGCCGATGATGTTTTTTGCCTCGAGGCGGGTATTGTCGTAGGCGGTGAGCATGGCTTCCTGCTCGTAGACCTTCGCGCCGAAACGCCTCAGAAGGGAAGCGAGATGATTGCCGCAGTCCTTGTGCGCCTCGGTGTTCGGCACGCGCGGACCGAAACTCACCTGGCTTTCGACGTAGGCGTATGCACTGTCGGCATCGAACGTCGGGGTGTTTGCCTCGGCGCGGCTCACTGTCGGAGTGTCTTTTTGTTTGTTCGCTGCCCCGCCGCAAGCCGTCAACGAGCATGCCAGCAAGGCGACATATAGAATGTGTGTCATACGTTATATGAATTCTTTCTTATCCGTTGTAGGCAGACTGCACGCGTGCCATGACGCGCAGCAGGTTGCCTCCCCATATCTTCGCAATATCCTCTTCGCAGTATCCTTCTTTCAGTAGGCGCACGGTGATATTGATCAGTTCGTTGCTCGCACGGCAGCCTATCAGCTCGCCGTCGCCGTCGAAGTCCGAGCCTATGCCTACATGGTCAATGCCGATAAGGTCCACGATGTGGTTGATATGGCGGATGGCATCCGTGAGCGATGCCTTCCCTGCGTTTTTGTTGATAAATCCTTTATAGAGGCAGACCTGCGCGACGCCGCCTTTCTGTGCCAAAGCCTTCAGCTGATTGTCGGTCAGGTTGCGCGGGTGGTCGCACAGTGCACGTGCCGAAGAGTGCGAGGCAATGACGGGCTGCGTACTTATCTCCAATGCATCGTAGAACGTGCTTTCTGCTGCGTGCGACACGTCGACCATAATACCCAGCCTGTTCATCTCGGCAACGACCTCCCTGCCGAACGGACTGATGCCTCCCCACTCGGCTTCCCCGCGGGCAGAGTCGCAGATGTCGTTGCTCCCGTTGTGGCAAAGGGTGATATAGCTTACGCCCATTCCCTTGAAGCGGGCAACGTTTCTGATGTCCTTGCCTATGGCATAACCGTTCTCCACACCTACCAAGATTGCCTTCTTCCCTGCATCTTTTGCTACGCGCACCTCTTCGGGCGAGCGTGCGATGACCATTCTGTCGGCGAGAGTCTCCTCCTGTCGGTGAATCTCCTTCAGCCGGTTCATGGCGTAGTCTGTAGCATGCTGCAAGGATTCGTCGTCACGCTTACCCTGCGGAATATATGCCACCATGATAGCGGCATCCACCATTCCCTCTTCCATAAGCGGGAGGTTCACCTTGCCGCCTTCTTTCTTGCCGAGGTTGAAACCGGCGGGAAAAATCATCGGCGTGTCGGTGTGTGAGTCGAGTATGATGTTCCTTCGATGTATGCGCTTTGCTTCCTTAAACAGCCGTGCTGCCTCCACATGACATTTGAACAGACCGAGCATACGCTCGTCGCCGTCAGCCGCCATAGCCTCGGGATGCCACTGTACGCTGAAGATAGACTTCTCGATATGCTCCATCGCCTCGTTGATGCCGTCGGGCGCAACGGCTGTCTCCCTGAACTCGGGGGCTACCGTCTTTACTGCCTGATGATGCATGGAGTTGATACGTATCTCCGAGACCTTTCCCAGTGCTTCGAAAAGACGGGAAGTGCCGCCGGTGATACGCACGGAATGTGAAGCCTGCTCGCGGGGCATTGCCTGACTGTGCTTTATCGCCCCACCTTCATGACCGGAATAGATGTCCTGATAAACAGAACCGCCGAAAGCCACGTTGATAATCTGATGCCCGCGACATATACCCATAATCGGCAGCTGCCGGTTTATAGCCAAGCGCAGCAGGGTCAAGTCAAACACATCGCGGAAAGTATCCACGTCCTGCAGCTGCGGCACCGGCTCTTCGCCGACGTAAAGCGGGTTGAGGTCGCCGCCTCCGCTCATAAGCAGTCCGTCAAGAGAGGCAACGATTGAAGTGAGAGCGTCTATGTCTGTGATGACGGGGATAAGCACTGGTGCGCCTCCTGCCATCACGACAGACTTTACGTACGCGTCCGCCACGCAGGAAAACCCGTCTTTGCGGTTTGAAGATATTCCTATGCGCGGACGTAGGAGACCTTCTTTCTTGGGAACGAAGTGGTCAACCTCTCCGAACAAGTCCTCCAAATTCGGACAACGAACCTGATTGTTCATGACAAAAACTTAGGCATCGATATTTGCGTAAGTGGCATTCTCTTCAATGAACTCGCGGCGCGGACCGACATCCTCGCCCATCAGCATCGAGAATATCCTGTCCGCCTCTGCTGCATTCTCAATCGTGATCTGCTTCAGCGTACGTTTCTCGGGGTTCATGGTGGTGTCCCACAACTGATGGTCGTTCATCTCTCCAAGACCTTTGTAACGTTGCGTGTTTATTTGGTTCTCGTTTCCTCCACCGTATTTGTCGATAAACATCTGACGCTGTTGGTCGGTCCAGCAGTATTCTTCAATCTTGCCCTTCTTACACAGGTAAAGAGGAGGCGTAGCCAGATATACGTATCCGTTGTCAATCAGAGCACGCATCCTACGGAAGAAGAACGTAAGGATCAAGGTGGCAATGTGGCTTCCGTCGACATCGGCATCGGTCATGATGATCACCTTGTGATAGCGGAGCTTGCTCAAGTTAAGTTCCTTAGGATCCTCTTCTGTACCGATGGTGACACCCATTGCACGGAAGATATTCTGTATTTCCTCGCTTTCAAACACCTTATGCTCCATGGCTTTCTCCACGTTCAGTATCTTGCCTCGGAGCGGCAGTATAGCTTGAAACACGCGGTCGCGCCCCTGCTTGGCAGTACCGCCTGCTGAGTCTCCCTCGACCAAAAACAACTCGCAGATGGAAGCATCCTTCGACGAACAGTCTGCCAGCTTGCCGGGCAGTCCGCCTCCTGTCATAGGTGATTTACGCTGAACCAGCTCGCGTGCTTTGCGGGCAGCCTGACGTGCCTGTGCTGCCAAGACCACCTTGTCCACGATAATCTTCGCCTCTTTCGGGTGTTCTTCCAAATAATATCCAAGTGCCTCGCCGATTGCTTGATCTACGGCACCTGTCACCTCGTTGTTCCCTAATTTCGTCTTTGTCTGTCCTTCAAACTGCGGCTCGGCAACCTTGATGGAGATAACGGCAGTCAGACCCTCGCGGAAGTCGTCTCCTTGGATCTCCACCTTTGCTTTTTCCAGTAACTTGGAGTCTTCGGCGTACTTCTTTAGCGTGCGTGTCAGACCACGGCGGAAACCTGCCAAGTGCGTACCTCCCTCAATAGTATTGATGTCGTTCACATACGAGAATACACTCTCGTTGAAAGACGTGTTGTATGTCATTGCCACCTCGACAGGAATACCTTGTTTCTCCGTTACGATATGGATAACATCGGGGATAAGCGATTCTTTGGATCGGTCGGCATAGCGAACGAACTCCTTCAGACCTTCTTCCGAACGGAACAGCTCGGACTTGAATGTGCCGTCGTCCTTGACCACTCGTTTGTCTGTCAGCGTCAGGTCGATGCCGGCATTGAGGAAGGCAAGCTCGCGCAAGCGGTTTGCCAATGTCTCGTATTTGTATTCCGTAACCGTGAAAATGCTGCCGTCCGGCTTGAAAGATATGGTCGTACCGGTTGCATCCGCCTCACCGATTACCTCCACATCGTGCAACGGTTTGCCGCAAGAGTATTCCTGCATATATATCTTTCCGTCTCGGCGAACTTCTGCTCTCAAATAGGTGGACAGTGCATTCACACAAGAAACACCAACGCCGTGCAGACCTCCCGAAACCTTGTATGTCCCCTTATCGAATTTACCTCCGGCGTGCAGAACGGTGAGCACCACCTCCAATGCCGATTTGCCCTCTTTCTCATGAATATCCACCGGTATGCCTCGGCCGTTGTCTGTTACCGTTATTGAGTTGTCTTCATTTATCACCACATCGACCTGCGTACAAAACCCTGCCAATGCTTCGTCAATCGAGTTGTCAACAACTTCATACACCAAATGATGCAGACCTTTTTCACTGATATCGCCAATATACATGGCTGGTCTTTTTCGCACAGCTTCCAACCCTTCCAGCACTTGAATACTATCCGCAGAGTATTCCCCGGAAACGTTCTTCATTTCTTCACTCATGAGTTTCTATCATTTCTTTAATATCGTCAAATACTTATGCTTCCAAAAAGCTAACAAATGTAATAAGGATAATCTCTCCGACGGGTAAAACAACCGTGAAAATAGCTAAAAACGGTAGAATGGGTGTCGATAAAAAGAACAGTCGGGATCTGTTATAGACCTCGACCGTTTAACAAAGAAGTAGCCCATAGGGGAATCGAACCCCTCTTTCAAGAATGAAAATCTTGCGTCCTAGCCGATAGACGAATGGGCCTTTTGCCAAAACTCTCACTTTTAGCACTCTGAGAATATGGATTTCTCAAACGCGACCGCAAAGGTAAAGCTTCTCTCCAAACCTCCAAAACATTTCATGAGGTAAATTTAATGTCTGTTTTTGTTTTAACTTCTGTTTAGAACCTATATCTGTGTGGTTTATCCTCAGAATCTTCTGCCTTAACAAAGCAATCGTTGTTTCGTATATTTGTCCGTCAAAAGGAAGAAAGTATATGTTATGTAAAACACGTGGAATCGTTCTGCATGCTGTTCCATACAACGATAAATACTCTATCATACACATCTACACAGAGGCGTTCGGACGAGCCTCATTTTTGGTGGCACGTGTTCGTGGAAAAAAATCGACCGTGTCCAAGGCTCTGTTTATGCCCTTATTTGTATTGGAGATGGAGGTTGAGCATAGGAATAATCGTGAACTACATAAGGTGCGTGAGGCGAAGCTGTGTTATACGCAGACGGAAACACTCTGTAATCCGGTGAAAAACGTGTTGGCACTTTTCCTTGCGGAGATGTTATTTCGGGTAGTAAGGAATACGGAACCGGACCGGCGTCTTTTCGATTATCTGTATGATTCAATACGTTTTTTGGAAGTTGCAGAAACCGGTGTGGCAAACTTTCATTTGGTCTTCATGCTCCGTTTGCTGCACTATTTGGGTATTTATCCCAATGTGGACTCATATTCTTCCGATTGTTATTTCGATATGCTTGGTGGCATCTTTGTTGATCGCGTTCCGATGCATCGACATTATCTGACCCGGGAAGAAAGCGACTTTCTGGCTCGTCTACTGAGAATGAGCTTTGAAAACATGTCGCTCTACTCATTCTCCCGTAAGGATAGGGTAGCGGTGGTTGAGCGCATCATCGAATATTACCGTCTTCATCTGCCGGAGTTCCCCGAAATAAAATCCCTTTCGGTGGTGCAGTGCCTTTTCGATTGAGGGGATTGCCAATGGAATATTTGCCCGTCTAAGTAAAAGGTTATACTTTTGCCGCCGTCTTGTAAGGAAGGCGGTCTTGTAGTTCAATGGATAGAATAGAAGTTTCCTAAACTTTAGATCCGGGTTCGATTCCCGGCGAGACTACACCAAAGAATTTTTACTGGAGAACCGGAAAAAGCGGCGCAATCGTTCCGCCTTTCCGGCTCTCCAATTTTGTTTAAGATATTCTTAAATACCTCTGGAAGTGCCCATGAATAGTGCCGGCAAAAAGCACACATGCTTTGCGGTCAAAAGGTATATGCTTTTTACGTGGGGGAATACTTTTGGAATTGTTGACGTGAGCTATTAATAGGTTACCTCTCCTGTCTCTATGTTTAATTTAAAATTGAATGAGCTTTTACTACCATCTTTATTGACAATGTCGCATTGGTAGGCCCACAGATTGCCATTCTTACTCAAAATAGTCATTGTTACTTTCGCGTCACTCTCTACATTATTGAGCTTATCAAGGTTTATGCTCCACACGTCTTTATTTGTCAAACAATTGTGACGATAGAAACTTCTATTGGCATATCTGACAACCTCTTCATACGAAACGGGTTCATCATCCTCAGAAACTCTTACGGCTGAAAATTCCCGTACTATCTCACCATCCAAAGACAAAACGAACATTTTTCCAGCCAATACACTACCGTTATACCAATTACGTAAGGAAAGAGAAGAGGTCTGCAGCGAGGATACAACTACCAATTTGTCTCCATTTATAAAAAACACGTCAATTATTTCGAGTGAAGAACTTGGATATGCATTCGAACTGAAAGCATATCCTCTATCCGTCTCTATTAGATCTTTAACGCCTATATAATCAGAATAAAATTCCCTATATTCTCCATACCCAACATGAACTTTCCGATTCCTTTCAAATTTCTCAGAACTTACAATTTCACGAAAATCACTCTCTTTATCATAATATCCAACCCAAACTTTTTCGTTTTGAAAACCTGTTGACAAAACAACGCCCATTTCTTTATCTTCCCAATACCTGGCATCTTCCACACAACAATTTCCCTCAAAATCAATAATAATAATATGCGATGAAGACGATGAACAATAAAAACGATTTTCTGTCAAGACCTTCCACACAGATATATCGTCCCCAAATACGTACCCGTATTCCACCTTTTGGTTATCAAGCAAACGAACAAGTTGTTTTTCTGATCCATTATTTGGTCTAAAGCAATATACATATCCTCCGCTCTTTAATTTAGAAAGCCTCCAACCTGATGCCAACGTCATTGTGGGACCATCATTCCTCACATATTCTCGAGCTTGTCCATACCATTCATTAAGCAATACACCGGACTCTGCATCAAACAAGGCAAACCAATCTTTATTTTTTCTATTACCGTAATATAATGTCTCAGCCTCGTCTTCCAC
>CAVJTV010000108.1:0-8500 GCA_963652435.1 Desulfovibrionaceae bacterium
TGACGAAGGTAATTCAGACATTTATGTTTGATCGTTTCCATGATATAAGCCGGAACATTCGAGTCGGGAGAAAGGGAATGGCGGTTTTCCCAATAATACACAATACCATCAACAGCAATATCCTCGGCTGCCGCCTCATCCTGCAGATATGTATTGGCAAAGTGCACGAACAGCCCATGATATTCGGCAAACAACTTATTAAAATCTTTTATGTCCGAGGTTGTTTCCATGGCATCTCTTTTCGCCGATAAAGGTAGTGCAAATTTTTTGCAAACAGACACAACCAATATGTAAGAACAGATTCCTATCTTCTTTGTCGGAAGAAGTTTTTCATCTCTTCGCTACATTCCTCCTCCATCACGTGGCTCTTCACAATGGTTTTCGGGTGTAGGACATTCGGGGCAAAAGTCCGATATCCTTTTTTATCGTCGTCGGCGCCATACACAACTGTGCCCAGCTGTGCCCATCCGATGGCTCCGGCACACATGACGCAAGGCTCAACTGTAACATAGAGACTACAGTCGTTAAGGTATTTAGCACCAAGTGAACCGACGGCAGCAGTGATGGCAAGCATCTCGGCATGGGCTGTCGGGTCGCTGAGCCGTTCCGTCTGGTTGTGGGCACGGGCAATGATACGGTTGCCGCAGACGATGACGGCTCCCACAGGCACTTCCCCTTCTTCGGCTCCGGCACGTGCTTCCGCCAATGCCTGTTTCATGAAATATTCGTCGTTGAACGGGTTCATCGTCTCATCTCCGTTTCTTTGAAAAGGGTAGGGTAATCCTCATCGAGCACTCTGAGTACGTGCGAAAGGATGGTTTCACGATACCAACGGGACTTGTTCTGGATATTGTAGCGGGCAAGATAGCGGTTGATGGCATTCTGCTCATCATCGTTGAGCAAGAAAGAAACCTTGTTTACCCTCGGGCGATTGGGCTGTGCCTGTGAATATTTCCGACGTGTAATCATGATGCCGCAAATGTACGGGCGAAAGCCTGAATAAAAAAGAAAAACCCAAGGAATACATGTTTAATGCCTACATTTGCAACCGTCGACAAACAAAACGAGAGTGGATATTCTGACAAAAACCATATCACAGTTCTTCCGCCCACGTCAAAAGCGGATTGAGAAATACGGGCAGGAAACCGACCGTCTGCAACAGGCTCAGCTGCGGTCGCTGCTTTCTGCGGCTCGCGGCACAGAGTGGGGGATTGAACACGATTATAATGGTATCCGAAGCTACGGCGACTTCTGCCGGCGGGTGCCGCTCCAGCAATACGACGACATCAAGCCGTATGTGACGCGGATGATCAACGGAGAGAAAAACATCCTCTGGCCCTCGGTTGTGGGATGGTATGCCAAGAGCAGCGGGACAACGAACGACAAGAGCAAGTTTATCCCCGTCACTCGCGAAGTGCTCCACGGCTGTCATTATCGCGGAGGCTTCGACACGGTGGCTCTCTATTTTAGGAACAACCCCGACAGCCGTTTCTTCTCGAAGAAAGGTCTTATTCTTGGCGGCAGCCACAGCCCTTCTCCGCTCAACCGGAGGGTGCATTGCGGCGATCTCTCTGCCGTGTTGCTGCAAAACCTCAATCCGATAGTCAACCTTATGCGCGTCCCCAAGAAACGGATCATCCTTATGGACGAATGGGAAAGCAAGATAAAGGCTATTGTCGAGGGCACGTGGAACAAGGATGTGAACAGCCTTTCCGGTGTCCCCTCGTGGATGCTGGTTCTTATCAAGGCAGTGCTCGAGAAGACAGGGCGGAGATACCTTACGGAGGTATGGCCCAACCTTGAGGTGTTCTTCCACGGCGGGATAAGTTTCGACCCTTATCGCGAGCAATACGAGGCATTGATTCCCTCGGAGAAGATGCACTATATGGAAACGTACAACGCCTCGGAAGGCTTCTTCGGGATACAGGACGACCCGTCGGACAGAAGTCTGCTGCTGATGCAGGACTACGACGTTTTCTATGAGTTCATCCCTGTGTCGGAAGTGGGTTCGACCAATCCGACGGTCGTGCCGCTCGAAGCCGTGGAGAAAGACAGGAACTATGCCATGGTGATAACCACCTCCGGAGGTCTTTGGCGATACCAGATTGGCGACACCGTGCGTTTCACCTCGCTCTTCCCGCACAAGTTCGTTATCTCCGGAAGAACGAAACACTACATCAATGCCTTCGGTGAAGAGCTTATGGTGGACAATGCTGACAAAGCCATCAGCCGTGTGTGTCACCAGACGGGAGCCGTCGTCAAGGAATATACCGCCGCACCGCTCTTCATGCTCGACAAGGCGAAGGGTCGCCATCAGTGGCTCGTCGAGTTCGAGAAAATGCCGCCTTCGGTGGAGGAGTTTGCCGCGCTGCTCGACGCGACATTGCAGGAGCTGAACTCCGACTACGAAGCCAAACGCTACAAGGAGATATCGCTCCAGCCCCTGGAGATTATCGTTGCCCGCGAGGGCGTTTTCTATGAATGGCTCAGGGATAAAGGCAAGCTGGGCGGGCAGCACAAGATACCGCGCCTCAGCAACGACCGCCGGCAGATGGAAGAGCTGCTTGCCATCAACAGTCGCCTTTGATACCTCTCAGAAAGTATAAGAGAAATAGATGCCTCCGCCTCTGCCGTCGAACGTCGGGGCAATTGTCATGCTGCGTGCTGCACGGCCGTTTACCTTGCGGGCAATGGCATTGCGGATGGGGAAATAAGTGAGATACGCCAGCTCTACGGAAAGGATGCCGAACCCTGCGCCTGCCACTACGTCTGCCACCCAATGACGGTTGTTGTGCAGCCGGCTTCCGGCAACGAACAGTGCCACGGCATACCCCGAATAAGCCAGCACCGGACTGCTGTCATGAAACTCCTTATACGCCATGTGTGCCCCAAGGAAAGCATTTGCCGTATGCCCCGAAGGAAAGGAATACGTACCTCCGTCGGGGCGCGTCTCATTTACGGCATACTTCACGCCGCGCGTCATCACCACGTTCATCCCCTCCGCAAGGGTGACAAGCATAAGCTGGTCCACAAGGCTGTGTTTCTCCTTGCCCATAAGGTCGCACACAAACACCCACCCGAGCATACCCCATTCCAGATAGTCGTCGGCGTGTATTTTCTTGACATCTTCTTTTCTGTGGAAGAGATGAAAGTCGTTCATCCCGTCGATGGCTGTCCCCACAGCTCCGACAGCAATGAGCGATGCCGGAAGTATCAGATGTTTGGCGTTGAAAGAATATTCCACGACGGGGATCTTCTTCCTAAGGCTGTCTTGCGGCAGAGCCTCGCTCTGCGCCCTGAGAGGAAACAAGGAGACAGTCGTCAGAAAAACGGTGATATAAAACAGTGATCTCATTTGTATGCCGGCGTTGTCTGGTTTTCGCGCCGCAAAGGAACGAAAAATAACCAAATCACTTCCCGTTCCTTTCCCCCCCAGGGGGAAACCTTCTCCAACCGCTCCGTGACACTTTCCCCCCAGGGGGAAAACCTCAATGAGCTTCGAGCCAGTTCGCGCCCTCGCCGCAATCGGCAATAAGCGGAAGCTGCAAGTGGGCGGCTCCTTCCATTTCTTCGACCACAATCCGGCGGACGCGTTCCAGCTCGTCGTGGCAGACATTAAAATTAAGCTCGTCGTGCACCTGGAGAATCATTTTGCTCTTCAGATCTTCCTCTTCAAAGCGGTTGAAGATACGAACCATTGCCACCTTGATAATGTCGGCGGCACTGCCCTGGATAGGTGCGTTGATGGCGTTCCGCTCGGCATAGCCGCGCACGTTGGCGTTGTGCGAATAGATGTCCGGCAGATAACGTTTGCGGTGGAAGATGGTCTCGACATAGCCCTTTTCGCGGGCAACGCGGATGCTTTCGTCCATGTAACGGCGTATGTCGGGGTAGGAGAGGAAGTAGCCGTCGATAAGCTCTTTTGCCTCCGAGCGCGGGATGCCGAGCCTTTCGGCAAGTCCGAACGCCGAGATGCCGTAGATGATGCCGAAGTTGGCAGTCTTCGCCTTGCGGCGCATGTCGCTGCTGACCTCTTTCACAGGGATGCCGTATATCTTGGCAGCCGTGGCAGCATGGATGTCTGCCCCGCTGCGGAATGCCTCAATCATGTGGCGGTCGCCACTGAGATGCGCCATGATGCGCAGCTCTATCTGCGAATAGTCGGCGGAGAAGAACGTGCAACCGTCGTCGGGGATGAAAGCACGGCGTATCTCGCGCCCCATGGCATTGCGGATAGGGATGTTTTGCAGGTTCGGATTGGTGGAACTGAGGCGACCCGTGGCTGTGACGGTCTGGTTGTACGACGTGTGAACCTTCCCTGTCACCGGACTGATAAGCTCGGGCAGTGCGTCGACGTAGGTGCTGAGCAGCTTCTTCAGCCGGCGGTATTCGAGCAGTTTGTCCACGACGGGATGCTTCGTGCGGAGCTTCTCGAGGATGTCCTCGCTGGTGCTGTAGCTGCCCGTCTTCGTCTTCTTTGCCCTCTCGTCTATCTTCAGCCGGTCGAAAAGGACCTCGCCGACTTGCTTGCTTGAATTGATGTTGAACGTAGTGCCCGCCAAAGAGAATATCTCTTTCTCTGTCTTCAGCAACGCCTCGGTCATCTCTTCCGACGACTGCCGCAGCGCGGCAGTGTCGAGGCGTACCCCCGTCAGCTCCATCTCCGCCAGCACGTAGACGAGCGGCATCTCTATCTCGGAGAAAAGCTGTCCGCACCCTGCCTTCTCTATCTCGGGAGCAAAGAAGTTCTTCAGCCGTAGCGTGACATCGGCATCTTCGGCGGCATACTCGGCAATCTGTTCCGTCGGCACGTCGCGCATGTTGAGCTGGTTCCGTCCTTTCTCTCCAATAAGATCAGTGATGGGGACGGGTTTGTACTTGAGATATGTCTCCGCAAGATAATCCATCCCGTGCCGCAATTCGGGGTTGAGCAGGTAGTGGGCAATCATCGTGTCGAACAACGGACCGGCAACACGGACGCCATACTTGCGGAGCACCATCATGTCGAACTTGATGTTCTGACCAATCTTCTGCGACTTCACGTTTTGCAGGGCAGGGGCAAAGACGGCGATAATCTTCGTCGCCTCCTCTTTGTCGGGTGGGACGGGGACATACCATGCCTCTCCTTCCTTCACGGCAAACGACATGCCGACAATTCCGGCAGTCAGCGGGTCGAGACCGTCTGTCTCCGTGTCAAACGCGAAGAAATCCTGACCCTTCAAAAACTGCCCCAACTGCCTTCTATCTTCCTCTGACACAACCGTTTTATAGTCGTGAGGAGTGCTGCTCAAGTCCGCGAGAGTGGAATATTCCGGCGCGGCTGTCCCCTCGGACGCAAATAAATCGAAGAGCGAGCCTTGAACAGGTGCTTTCGGCTGCGCAGCAGGTGCTTTCTTTTCGCCGGTGAGGCGACTTATGAATCCGCGAAACTCCAACTCGGTGTATATCTCCACGAGCCGCGCATTGTCTGCTTCCTTACGTTGGCATTGCCCGGCATCGAACCGGACGGGAGCATCCGTCCGGATTGTTGCAAGGAATTTGGAGAAACGTATCTGTTCGGCATTTTCCGTCACCTTTTTCTGGAGAGCACCCTTCAGTTTGTCGGTGTTGTCGAGCAGGTTCTCAACTGAGCCGAACTCGGCAAGCAGCTTCTGTGCCGTCTTTTCCCCTACACCCGGGCATCCGGGTATATTGTCGGAGCTGTCGCCCATCAAGCCCAACAAGTCTATCACCTGACTGGCCTCTGCCAACGAGTATTTGTCGAGGACTTCCCGCACGCCCATCACTTCGTAGTCGCCGCCGAACTTGGGGCGATACATAAACACGTGTTCCGTCACCAGCTGCCCGTAGTCCTTGTCCGGTGTCATCATATAAACGTTGAACCCTTCCCGCTCTGCCTGCCTTGCAATGGTGCCTATAACGTCGTCAGCTTCGTAGCCATCGACCTCGAGGATAGGGATACGATAAGCCCCGACAATATCCTTGATGATGGGGACAGACTGCCGGATTACTTCCGGTGTCTCTTCCCTCTGCGCCTTATATTGCTCGTACACCTCATGGCGAAACGTTGGTCCGCTTGGGTCAAAGCAAACGGCAACGTGCGTCGGGTTTTCACGCCGCAACACGTCTTCCAAGCTATTGATGAACCCGAAGACGGCAGAGGTGTTCATGCCCTTCGAGTTTATTCGCGGATTCTTAAGAAATACGTAATACGAGCGGTAAATCAGCGCGTACGCATCAACAAGGAGTAGCTTCATCTGTTTAATCCTTTTAGGGTGACTAAGGGCGGTAAATGTACTAAAAAACTCGTGTACCGAATACTTTTTGCTACTTTTGCGTGTCTTTGAAGCGCATTATGGAAGATAGGAGGAATATAGAAAAGCCGGTTGTGGAAGAGTTCAAACGTTTCAACGAAGAGTTTGCTGCGTCGCTTCGAAGCGAAACCCACCAGCTGCAAGAGGCAATTGACAAGATCTTACATACCAGCGGCAAACACATTCGTCCGCTACTGGTGCTGCTCACTGCCAAAGCATGCGGGATGGTCACAGACCACACCATCAACGCGGCAGTCTTCCTCGAACTCCTACATACGGCAACCATCATACACGACGACGTGATCGACGAGACAAAGCAACGTCGCGGAGTTCCTTCCCTTAACGCCATCTTCGACAATCGAATATCCGTCCTTGTTGGCGATTATGTCCTTTCCACTGCCTTGATCCGCTCCATTCAGACCGGCAATCTGCAAATTATAAACATCGTGTCCAACCTTGGGCGCGACCTCTCGGAAGGCGAAATCAAACAGCTCGAAACCGCCGAGGAGACAATCCTCGACGAAGCGTGCTACATGCAGGTGATAAAGAAAAAGACGGCTACGCTGCTATCTTCGTGTATGGAGATCGGTGCACTCTCGGCAGGAGCTTCGCCGGAGTTGACCGCCAAGTGTCGTGAGGCCGGCGAATACCTCGGATACTGCTTCCAAATCAAAGACGACATTTTCGACTACTACAAGGAAGCGAACATTGGAAAGCCTACCGGTAACGACATCCGCGAAGGGAAAGTAACACTCCCTCTTCTGTACGCACTGGAGCAGGGTAGGAGTGAGGGTGCTGCGTCTTTCCTTAAGATAATCCACGACAAGAATTTTTCTGCCGCAAACGTTGATGCACTGATAGAATTTGCCAAAGCAAACGGAGGCATCGAATACGCCGAATCGCGAATGAACACATATCACGATAAGGCGGTGGAGCAGCTCATGCAGCTTCCCGAATCGGATGCCCGTGATGGTTTGCTTGCTTTGGCAGATTATATTGTGACGCGGCAGAAATAGGGTTTCTGCCAACCCTTTATTCCCCCAATCGACGTTCGATG
Source organism: Desulfovibrionaceae bacterium (assembly GCA_963652435.1). Taxonomy (GTDB): domain Bacteria; phylum Bacteroidota; class Bacteroidia; order Bacteroidales; family Tannerellaceae; genus Parabacteroides. Next base: position 7,372 of record CAVJTV010000108.1, read on the forward strand.
TCTTCCACGAGACTGCTGGCTCCGATGCGGAACAGGTTCTTGTTTAGCCACTCTTTCCCCAACACAGCCTCTACTATGGTATAGTATTTAACGGCCTCCTCCGCAGTGCGAATGCCGCCCGACACTTTGATGCCAATACGCTCTCCTGTTATGTCGTGATACTTTTTAATCACCTTACACATCGTATAGACGGCTTCCGGAGTGGCACCAGGATAGCCTTTACCTGTTGATGTCTTTATAAAATCAGCCCCCGAATAGATGGCAAGGATGGCAGCCTTTTGGATGTTTTCTGGAGTCTGCAAAGCTCCTGTTTCCAAAATTACCTTCAGCTTGCCTTCGCGGCAGCTATCCTTAATTTCCTGTATCTCCTCTGCCAGTTCATCATAGTTCTCTTCCAAGAAATATCCGAGATTCATCACAATGTCTATCTCTTCTGCTCCCGACATGATAGCCATTGCCGTCTCTGCTATCTTTATTTCTGTGAATGTCTGTGAAGAAGGAAAGCCTCCGGTTACGGATGCAATCTTCACGTCCTGTGCCGTCAATGCCTGCTTGACAGTCTCCACGAACAGGGGATAGGTGCAGATGGCTGCGACGTTCGGCACGTCAGGACGAGTGCCTTCGAAATCGTTCACACGGTCTACCAACTTCCAGATACTCTCTTTCGTGTCGATGCTCGTCAGCGAAGTCAAGTCGATGAATCTGTGTATCTGCTTCAATACATCCGGAGTAAAGTTCTCCTTCTCGTGTCTCTCCAAAATCGACGCGACGTGCTTCCGCACAATATTGTCTGTCCCTGCGGGGTCGAACTTGGTGAATGCCTCGTGATACTTATCCCTGGTAGGATACTCGTGGTAGTGATCATGGTCGTGACCACAGCTGCAATTGTGTTCGTGTGTCATCTATTCAGTTTGTTATTGTTTATATGTCTTTTCTTGTCCCGAGCGGTCTTTTTCTGCAGATTCTTTTCGAAAGCAGCCGTCAAATCCACGCCGGTCTGATTCGCTATGCAGATCAATACCCATAGCACATCAGCTATCTCATCGCTCAAATCGCGATTTTTATCGCTTTCCTTAAACGATTGTTCGCCGTAGGTCCGAGCCATGATGCGAGCCAGCTCGCCCACTTC
>CAVJTV010000109.1:0-8425 GCA_963652435.1 Desulfovibrionaceae bacterium
ATAAAAAACGGGTTTTTGGACGTTGTGCACAGGCGCGCGAACATGCAAAACGGACATTTTGTCAGATTGTCGCCGTGACACAGACTTCCCCGAGCGTTTTTGAACTTTGTACGCCGGCGAACAGACCTGGAAAACGCGTTTTTGGACATTGTGCGCCGGCGAACAGACCCCAAACATGTCATGGCGGACTTTGGGTTTCCATCTCCTCGACATTTGCCACGCCGCTTTCGATTGGGAGATCCCGTGTCGGGGTGCGGGATGACAGTAGGTGGGGGCAATGCTTTTGTGCAGGATGACAGCGAAAGGGGGGGGCGCGCTATCTTTTTGTCGGTTTTGTTTGCGGGTTCTATTTGAGCATGTACTTTTGCGGCGCAAAAAAGTGACAAATGGAAAGGTCTTTTGTTTTTCTGATTACCCTTTTGGGGCTTTGCCCGTCATTGGCGGCGCAGTCTGTTAACGGCAAAGTGGTAGACGCTGCCGGTGTCCCTATGGCTTTCGTCAATATCGTGGAATTGTCGCAGGCAGATTCTTCGTTTATTGGTGGAACAGTCAGCCAAGAAGACGGGACGTTCGTGTTGGACAAGGTGCAGAGCGGTAACATCCTGAGAGCCTCTTATACGGGTTACGACACGCAATACGTGAACTATACGGGGCAAACCGACATCGCGTTCAAGCTAAAGGAGAGCGCGACAATGCTTGGCGAAGTGGTTGTCAAGAGCCAGTTGCCTAAAACCATTCTGAGCGGGGAAGGGATGTCGACAATCGTAGCCGGCAGCGTGTTGGAGAAGACGAGCAACATGGAGCAGCTGCTCTCGCGCGTCCCCGGCGTGTCTGCCAAGGATGGTCAGATTGAAGTGTTTGGCAGGGGGACACCGGTCATCTACATCAACGGCAGGAAAATGCAAGACAACATGGATTTGCAACGCTTGCAACCCGGCGACATCAAGAAGGTGGAAGTGATCAATAATCCCGGGGCAAGCTACGAAGCCAATGTGAAAAGCGTGATCCGCATCACCACCAAGAAGCCCGAAGGCGAGGGCTTTAGTTTTGACAACAAGACAACGTTCCGCCTCAATGAAGATATACGCCTGAGCTCTTACGAGTCTTTTCGCGCCAACTATCGCAAGGGCGGGTTGGATGTCAACGGCTTTCTTTACGGTGCTTACACCCACGCACCGTACAATCTGCAACTTAAACAAATGTCTTATCTGGCAGATACCTGGCAGCAAACGATGAATGTCAACCAGGAATATACGCAAGTGAACCCCTACGCCCGTTTGAGCACCAGCTATATGCTCGACGAAGACAACAACTTCGGCGCAAGCATCAGCTACGACCGCTACGCAAGAAACTATGGCGAGGGGTCGCAGGTTTTCAATATAATGCAGAACGATGTGCTGAAGGAATCGTCAAACATCGACTATCAGAGCCCAGGGCAATCAACGGCATATTCTGCCAATGCTTATTATGTGGGCAAGGTTGGACCGGTGAAGGTGGATTTCAATACCGATTATTATTGGTATGGCAAGAAAGAGTGGATGGATTTGTTCGAAACAGAGCTTGGCGGGGACAATCAAGCGGAGACCGAGACGACGGATGTCAGCTCCTATCGCAACAGCCGCAACTCCTTGCTGGCTTCCAAGCTCGTTCTGAGTGTCCCGTTGCTGAAAGGCTCGTTGTCGTTTGGAGGTGAATACAGCTTGGTGAACAGACGGATGCACTATCGTATAGAGCCGGAAGTGACGGAGAACGAGGACGAGAAAGTAGAGGAGTCGATGACGTCGGCATTCGTAGACTATAGCCGCACCTTCGGCCCTTTGGCAGTACAAGCCGGACTGCGTTACGAATACAACGACTTCGACTATTACGACCACGGACAGCGTAGCGCAGAACAGAGCAAGACCTACGGCAACTGGTTCCCTTCGCTGGCTCTTTCGCTTCCCGTAGGCAAGACGCAGATGCAGCTGACCTATGCCTCAGACATCTATCGCCCCAGCTACAACGAACTCCGGAGTGGCGTACAATACGATAATCAGTACATCTACGAGTCGGGCAACCCGTTCCTCGTTCCGTCAATTACGCGCAACCTCGCATACGGTCTTTCCTGGAATTGGCTCAACCTGCAACTGATTTATTCGCATATCTCCGACGAGATTTGCCGGATGACGCTGACCTACCGGCAAGACCCGATGAAATCACTCGACCGCCCCGAGAACATCAACGGCTACAACTCCTTCCAAACGGGACTGACGCTGAACCCCACCATCGGGATATGGCATCCTACATTGGAGATGATGCTCTACAAGCAATGGCTCAATATGGAGACGCACGTTGGCAACAAGCTCGACAACCCTATTGCCACATTTCAACTTACCAACACGTTTGACTTCAAATGGCTGACGGCTTCTGTCGTGACGGCTGCACAGACAGAGGGCAACATGGGCAACAAGCATATCCGTCGGGGGTATTTCAATGTCGACCTGTCGTTCTACAAGTCGTTGCTCAAAGACCGCCTGACGCTGACGCTCGACGTCTACGACCTTTTCGGAACAGGCGATCAGTATCGGACGTATTATTCCGGCGTACAACGCACGGCATTTTACGACATCTATTCCACCAGCAGCGCGACGTTCAGCGTCCGCTACCGCTTCAATGCCACCAACAGCAAGTATAAGGGGACTGGTGCCGGACAATCACAAAAGAGTAGAATGTAAGGGGGGTAGGATTGCGAGGGCGCGGTTCTCGCAGGCTTCCATAATCTCCCGCTCGCCGGGACCTTTGTCGTTGATGCCGCAGAGATGGAGGATGCCGTGGATAATCGTGCGGTGAAGCTCTTCGTCATAAGGTGTCGCGAACTTCTCCGCGTTGGTCCTTACGGTGTCTAAGCTGATGTATAGGTCTCCAGAAATCTTGTTGCCGGCAGTATAATCGAACGTGATGATGTCGGTGTAGTAATCGTGTTGCAGGTAGCGGCGGTTGACCTCGAGGATCTTCTCGTCCGAACAGAAGATGTAGCAGATATCTCCGGTCTTCTTCCCGTAGGTCTCTGCGACCTTCTTGATCCAATCGCAGACGGTCTCCTTTTTGATGTCGGGAAACGTCGTGTCTTCTGCGTAAAATGATATTGACATAGCGTTTGGGGCTTTTACTGTGCGAAAAACAAATAAGTGACCACCACTGCGGCAACCGCCCCTGCCAAGTCTGCCAGCAGAGAGCATTGCACCGTGTAGCGGGTGTTGCGTATGCCTACGCTGCCGTAGTAGAGAGCAACCACGTAGAACGTTGTGTCGGCAGAGCCTTGCACGATAGACGAGAGGCGTCCGACAAACGAATCGGCACCGTACGTCTGCATTGCGTCGAGCATCATTCCTCGGGCACCGCTGCCGCTCAGCGGCTTCATCAGCATCGTTGGCAGTCCGCCGACGAAATCGGAATTAAGCCCCACAGCCTCCACGCCCATGCGGATACCGTCGACCACAAAGTCCATTGCGCCCGAAGCACGAAACACGCCGATGGCAACCAGTATGGCTATCAGATAGGGGATGATGGTTATAGCGGTCTTGAAGCCTTCCTTGGCACCTTCTATGAAGGCATCGTAGACATTTATCCTCTTGCGTATGCCGCTAAGGATGAACCCGCAGATGATGGCAAACAACAGGGTGTTGGCAAAGACAGTGGAATAGAGCGAGACATTTTCCTGACTTAGCGAGTTGAACAGCCATACAATCCCGCCGATGAAAGCTGCCGTGCCGCCGAAAAACAGTAGGAGGTTTCTCTGAAAGACATTGATACGCTGACGGACGCAAACGGCAAGGATGGCAACGAGCGTGGAGGTGAACGTTGCCAGCATAATAGGGAGAAACACGTCCGACGGATTGGCAGCACCCATCTGTGCCCTATACATCATAATCGTGATGGGGATAAGCGTAAGTCCTGATGCGTTGATGCATAAAAACATTATCATCGGGTTGCTTGCCGACGCCTTATCATGGTTTATCTCCTGCAACTGTTGCATGGCTTTCAAGCCCATCGGCGTGGCAGCATTGTCGAGCCCAAGGAGATTGGCGGAGAAGTTCATGAAGATGGAGCCGGTTGCCGGATGGTCTTTGGGCAGATCGGGGAAGAGTTTGCTGAACACCGGAGCAGCGAGACGGGCAAACGACTGTATCACGCCGCCCTTTTCTCCGATCTTCATAATGCCTAACCAAAGCGACAGGACACCGGTCAAGCCGATGGATATTTCAAATCCGCTTTTGGCAGAATTGAACGTGGCACCAATAATCTCGGTGAACACTGCCGTGTCGCCAACAAAAATCAGCTTGCCGAGAGCAACAACGAATGCGATAAGGAAGAATGCTATCCAGATGTAGTTTAGAACCATGTCGTTTTTGACGATTGACCGCGCAAAAGTACAGTTTTATCAACGACGGATTTGTATTTTTGCCCGGATTAAAAACAACAGAGGCTTATGACAAAGATATTGGTGACATATGATATGTTTCGTGAAGGTTTCACGGAGCTTGAGAGAGGCTATGATGTGACGTTTCCTGACGGAAGGGATTTCACCTACGAGGAAGTACTCGAAATGATACCGGAGTACGACGTGTTGTGCTCGATGTTCGATTTCCCCGTAAAAAAAGAATTGATAGACCGTGCGCCGAAGCTGAAGATGGTTGCCAACTATGCCGTGGGATACAACAATATCGATGTGGCTTACTGCATAGAGAAAGGTATTACGGTGGCAAACACTCCCGACCCTGTCACTGCGCCGACGGCGAATATTGCGCTTGGTCTGATGATCGACACGGCGCGCCGCATCACCGAATGCGACCGCAAGCTGCGGACCTTAGGACGGAAGATGAAGGTTGGCGTGCTGGAGAATCTCGGTGTGAACATCACAGGGCAGATCCTCGGCATCATCGGTATGGGGCGCATCGGGAAGGCTCTTGCCAAACGAGCTAACGCCTGTGGCATGGAGGTGATCTATCATAACCGTCATCAGCTCTACGTGGACGAAGAGACGAAGCTGAACGTGACGTATGTCTCGAAAGAAGAGCTGCTCGCAAAGTCGGACTTCGTTTCCCTCAACGCTCCTTATACCCCCGACACCTATCATATCATCGGCGAAGAAGAGCTGAAACAGATGAAGCCCTCTGCTATCCTTATCAATACGGCGCGCGGTCCGCTGGTGGACGAGCATGCGCTGATGAAGGCGTTGAAGGACGGGACCATTCATGGCGCAGGTTTGGACGTGTTCGAGTTTGGTGACTATCCGTTGCCTGAACTGTTGGAGATGGACAATGTCGTGCTGACACCACATATCGGGACGCAGACACTGGATGTACGTATCGTCATGGCACGCACGGTATGCAACAATGTCATCGGCTTTTTGGAAGGCGACCGTCCTGTTTCACGTGTCCTGCATCCATGACGGCAGCATTCATATTAAGCGAGCTTCTCTCGGTGGCAAACCCAGAGAAGGCCGCCTTTCTGCAACGTTTCTTCAAAACAGGTGCGGGGCAGTATGCCGAAGGGGATGTGTTCCTCGGTCTGGTCGCACCTCTCACCCGCAGTATCGCAAAGGTAAACAAACATACGCCCCTGCCGGAATTGCAGAAACTGATGGAGAGCAAATACCACGAGGCTCGTCTCTGTGCGCTTCTGATTGCTGTGGAACAGTTCAGGAAGGCTTCGGAAACGGAACGGAAGCGGCTTTATGATTTCTATCTCGACAATGCCCGACGTATCAACAACTGGGATCTGGTGGATGTGACCTGCCCACATATCGTAGGGGCTTATTTGCTGGACAAAGACCGTAACCCGCTATATGTGTTGGCAGAGAGCGGTTGCCTGTGGGAGCAACGCATTGCAATAGTTTCGACGGCGACGTTTATCCGAAACCGTGAATATGCCGACACACTGGCGTTGGCAAGGAAACTGATGTCGCACAGACACGACCTGATACATAAAGCTGTGGGGTGGATGCTTCGTGAAGTAGGGAAGAAAGACCGCGAGACTTTGACAGACTTTTTGGAAGAGTATGCCACACGTCTTCCCCGCACATCGCTTCGCTATGCCATCGAGCATTATCCGGAGGCTCAACGCCAGTATTTCCTAAAGAAGAAATAAGAGATGTACGAACAGACAAAAGAAAAGTTACGCCGGTGGGCAAGAGAATATAACACAGAAGCCTTCATCAAAGACGACCCCGTTCAGTTCCCGCACCGGTTTGCCGAGAAGAAAGACATCGAGATATCCGCCTTTCTTACTTCATGGATCTCTTACGGGCGGAGGGAGCAGATCCTACAGAAGGCAAACAATCTGCATGCGGCTATGGGCACCAGTCCGTATCGCTGGATTATGGCGGAAGGTTATAGGGGCTTGCACGGAATTGCTGCCGGCTCCGGAGGAAGAGATACCTTCTACCGTTTCTACACATACGCCCATCTGCGGGGGCTGTGCGAACGGCTGAGAAGCATTTACGGAAAATACAATTCGCTGGAAGATGCTTTGGCGGACAGCCGGTATCCCAATCCGATAGCGAAGATACAGGATGTGTTCTCGGGCATCGAAGGTATTCCGGTGATGAACGGCTCGTCGGCATGCAAGCGTCTTGCCATGTTTCTCCGCTGGATGGTGCGCAAAGACGGCATTGTGGACTTCGGGATATGGAGCGAGCTGATAAAACCCTGCGAGCTGATTATCCCGTTGGATACGCACGTGCATCAAATCTCTGTGGCGTTGGGACTGACCGCGCAGAAAAACGCCACCATGAAAACCGCCGTCGAGATAACCGAAGCTCTGAAAGAAGTATTCCCCGACGATCCCTGCCTCGGCGACTTCGCTCTCTTCGGCTACGACATAAACAAGAAATCCGAATGACTACTTGGCTCAGATAAGTTGGGAGACAATGGTTGTTAGCTCACCGACTAAATAAAACGGAAGGTTGATCAGCCTGAACTGCTTGCCGCTTATCGTCGTTACCTCATTCACTGAATACGGCTGAGACCATACGCGGAATGCTGTGGTTTGAGAGCTACGTTCCATAAATGAGTGAAGAGAGCGTAGGTGCGCATTGTGACCGGATTTTACTTCGATAGGGAAGATTTTCGAATCCTGCACCCATATGTAATCGACTTCTGCAGTTGAATCGTTTTGCCCTCTGACCCAGAAGCCTCGTCTTTGGCTGACCTTGTTTGTCTGTGCCAAAAGTTCTTGTGCAACGATTTGTTCGGCTATCATTCCCCGCCAGGCATCCATAATGTCGGCGGCTCCGAATAATTCTTTTTGTACTCCGGCTGCATAATTGACCAGACCGGTGTCTATCCAGATCAGTTTGGGTTTGCGTTTGATTTCGGCGGTTGCCGGCACATCTGTTGCCGTCGTGGGATAGACAAGTTCGAGTAGCATGGCTTTTTCCAACAGTCGGAACGCTTCGCCAACCTCACGTGCCTTATACGAAGAATTGGCGAACCCTCCCAATGTAATGGTTTGCCCTGCCTTGTGCCATCCTTCTTTCAGTATGAAGCGCACAACATCGGGAAGAAGTCTGCCGGTTGTATACTTTTCTACATCATCTCTATACCCTTGCAAAAGTGTTTCATAGATGGAGCTGAGCGATAGGATATCCCGTCTTTCGGAATATAGCTGCACAACTTCCGGCATTCCTCCTATCAAGGTATACACGTTGAAAAGATTAACTAGACGGTCGTGAAAAGCCGGCGATATTTCCGGTTGTTTAAGTACAGGCAGCAATGTCTCCTCGCCTACTGCACGAAGAAATTCACGGAAAGAACACGGATGTAGTGCTAAATATTGCACACGACCGACAGGGAACGAACTGTGTATATCCACTATATTCTCCAACAAAGAACCGGCTGCGATAACGTATATGTCGGGAAACTCTTCGTAGAAATAACGCAGTAGCGAAATTGCTTTGGCTGAGTTTTGTATTTCGTCGATAAACAACAGGGTGCGTCCTTCCTTTCGTTTTACGTCACAGTGAACAAAAAGTAGAGGAACGAGGTCTTTTAGGGGGATGGCCAATTCGAATAGCCTAATGGCTTCTTCTTTCTCCAGGTTCAGCGGCAGATAATTGTCAAACTGTCTACCGAATTCATTAATCACCGTAGTCTTGCCAACCTGACGTGCTCCACGCAGTATGAGAGGCTTTCTATGAGCATCTGCTGCCCACTGCTCGAGACTTGTTATAATATCCCTTTTGAACATGATTGTGTATATCGTTGATATGCACTCGCAAATGTAGGCGTTTGTTCCAAAAAGGAGGCAAGTTGATGGAGGTTTTGTTCCAAAAAGGAGGCAAGTAAAGCAAAAGCGAGCCGGCAACACCAATTGCCGCCTCGCTCACATTCCGAAAATCAATAGTTCTGTTTCATCGGTTCGAAGTAGGCCTGCGGATGCTCGC
>CAVJTV010000110.1:0-8290 GCA_963652435.1 Desulfovibrionaceae bacterium
TTGTGTTCCTTAATAATTATTGCTCTCCGGTAAAGCTTTGCGGGGGTGCGAAATGCTTTCTACGAACGTGGAAACCGTTTTGCAAAGGTGCAAAGCCATTTCTACGAACGTGGAAACCGTTTTGCAAGGGTGTAAAGCCATTTCTACGAACGCGGAAACCGTTTTGCAAAGGTGAAAAGCCATTTCTACGAGTGTGGAAACCGTTTTGCAAGGGTGTAAAGCCATTTCTACGAACGTAGAAACCGTTTTGCAATGGTGAAAAGCCATTTCTACGAACGTGAAAACCCTTTTGCAAGGGTGAAAAGCCATTTCTACGAACGTGAAAACCGTTTTTCAATGCTGCAAAGCCATTTCTACGAGTGTGGAAACCGTTTTACAAGAGTGAAAAGCCGTTTCTACGAACGTGGAAACCCTTTTGCAAGAGTGAAAAGCCATTTCCACGAGTGTAGAAACCATTTTGCAAAGGTGCAAAGCCATTTCTACGAGTGTAGAAGGTATTTTGAGGTGTACGAATACTTAATAATAGACCGCATCATACCATGCCAGGCGTTTGTACCAGTCATATAGCTTTGTCAGCGATTGCTGCGGAACGAAGACAGACATACCGGAGTAGTGCTCTATCTTTTTTGCTCCGACAGTGTTGTAGTAGGAATACGGGGTGGTGTATTTGCAGACGACGGCTTCGTCCATGCAGGCACAGAAACGTGCGTACTGAGTGTCGGTTGCCAGGCTGCGGATGAAATCGTCGAAGTCGTAGAGCATGTGCGGAGCACTTGACGTGAGATATTCCAAGACCTGCATCTCCTGCAAAGGCAAAGCGTAGATATCTTCTTCCGTCTTGTCACTGAGTATCTCGCCGACGACGGAAGCCAGGTCGTCCAGGTGGGAGGTCTTGATGAGCGAGACAGTCCCATACGAGTTCCTCCCGTTGTTGCTATTATAATCGTAGAAGCTCTTGGCTACGGCTTGAAGGTCGGCTTCATCTTCGAACAGCACAGGGAGGAAGTCTTCGTAGGGAAACCCGTGGGCAAGCACCTCGGTAGGCGAGCCGAGCAGGTAGTCTGTCATGTTACGCAACTCATACGCACATTCGATGCCGCACATATAGCAGGCATCGAACAGCATGAAGTCGAAATGATAGCCTTTCAGTGCTTCGCTAATCTCTGTTATCTCCATATGATCATCGTTCTCCTCGCCGAACGAGCGCAACGAGCCATAGTTGCCGGGCAGCCACGATGTGCCGTGGCTGGAGAAGATCATGCCGTAGCTTTCGGCGGGGAACAGCCGCTCTACATCCTGCACCACGCCACGCATTGTCGCCGGCGTGACGGCACTCATGCCGTTATAATAGCAGACGGTGTCTGTCGTCACCTTCCCGTTTTTGTCCGCCTTTATCTGAAACAGATACGAGCGACTCTTGCTCTCGGAGAAGTAGACCACGAGGTTGCCCCCGTTAAGAGCATTGCTTGCGACGGCAGTTTTCATCTGAGCCACATTAGAGCGGAGATAGTCGCCGAGGTTGCTCGACACCATGTAGGCAAGCACCGTGCGTCGGGGTGTTACAGGGATGTCGGGTTCTTCTTCTTTTCCACACCCTACAAAAAGAAGGGCGCACAATATCACATAAACGATGGATTTTGTTTTCATGAGTTTACAACTTTATCTTTATTCCTCTGCCGCTACTCTCGTTGTGGAAGCGGTCGACGGCTGTCACTACGTAACGATACTTCCTTGTCCCGTTGTCGTATGGCAGTTGGATCTGTGTCTTACGGGTTATCTTCACAATCTTGGCTGGGTTGCTGAGGTCAATGGCTTCGCCCTTGTCGAAACGGTAGACAACGAAGTAGGCGGCAAGCTCGGGGTTCGACGCGCTCTGCTTTGCTTTCCAGCGCAACATATATCCGTCGGCTGTCCATTCTTTCTTCAGCTTCTTCACCATCTGCGGAGCCTTATTGTGCATGTGGGTATATGCCGGGATGAGTGCGGGGTAACGGTGATAGTTGTTCTTCAGGCTGTCTGCCACGCCATGGTTGTTCCAAAGCAGTTCGTTGGCGGGCCAAAAGCAGTTGCCCTTCACCTTCGAGAGCTTCCGCTCGTAGAGCATCTTGCGCGTCAGCTGGTCTGCTTTCATCGTGCGTGCCACGTCTTGTCCGATGTAGAGGTGTGCGCCCTTGGGGCGAGCCTTCTTGTTCCACCATTCGATGAGTGTGATGTAGTCGGCAGCCGGATGCCCGATCTCCCAATATATCTGCGGCATGTTATAGTCTATCCATCCTTCGTTCACCCAGTGCAACACGTCGGCATACAGGTTGTCGTAGTTCTGAAGACCGTTAGTATCGCTTCCCGAGCCGTCGGGCGTGCTTTTCTTGTTGCGGTAGATACCAAACGGACTTATGCCGAAGCGCACCCAAGGCTTCGTGAGCAATATGGTTCGTTTAAGCTCACGGATAAGAGTGTTTACATTCTCGCGCCGCCAGTCGCCGCGCGTCTCTTCTGTATAACCTTTGCTCAGACCATAACGGCGGAAACTGTTGTCGTCGGGGAAAGGTGTCCCTGCTACAGGATACGGATAGAAATAGTCGTCCATGTGTATGGCATCCACGTCGTAGCGGCTCACGATATCGCGCACCACACGGCAGATGAACCCTCGGCACTGCGGCAGCCCCGGGTCGAACAGTATCTGTTTGTTGTATGCGACAAACCACTCGGGATGGCTATGGTAGATATGTGTCTTGGCAAACCGTGTTGTGCCCGCAGTGCTGGCGCGATAGGGGTTCAGCCAGGCATGAAACTCCATGCCACGTTTGTGACATTCTCTGATGAGAAACTCCATCACGTCGAAATCGCCTTCGGGAGCGACGCCCTGCTCTCCGGTGTAGAACCTGCTCCATGGCTCGATGTCGGACTTGTAGAACGCATCGGCTTCAGGGCGCACTTGAAAGATGACGGCATTGATTCCGCATGCTTTGAGACTGTTCAGTTTGCGTATGAAGCTCCTCTGCATATCCTGAGGTGTCATATCCTTGTATTCGCTCTGAAAAGCTGTCTGTATCCATGCTCCGCGAAACTCCCGTTTACCTGTGTCCGTGGCAGTGCCAGACGGCACGCGGCGCATCGTCGAACAGGATGTGGCTGCGCAGAGGATTGCAATTAGCAATAACTGTATGTATCGTTGGTTCATGATTCTTCGATTTTTTAATCGCGCGGCAAAGGTAGCAAATAAAGAGCTTGGTGTTTTTGCATGGGAGCTACGACTTGCCCCATGTTGTTTGGGGACATTGTTTTCGTTACTTTTGCGCGCTCATTGAGAGAAAGGTTTTATGTCTGAAAGCAATGATTCCATAGTCATAAAGGGTGCTCGTGTCAACAATCTGAAGAATATCGACGTGGAGATACCGCGCGACAAGCTGGTTGTTGTCACCGGACTGTCGGGCAGCGGCAAGTCGTCGCTTGCTTTCGACACATTGTATGCCGAGGGGCAGCGTCGTTATGTGGAAAGCCTGTCGGCGTATGCCCGCCAGTTTCTGGGGCGGATGAGCAAGCCGGAATGCGATTATATCAAAGGTATCCCGCCGGCCATTGCCATAGAGCAGAGGGTGAACACCCGCAATCCGCGCTCGACGGTGGGGACATCGACCGAGATATACGAATACCTGCGGCTTCTCTATGCCCGTATAGGGAGGACCTTCTCGCCCGTGTCGGGGGCGGAGGTGAAGAAGCATCAGACGAAAGATATTGCGGACGAAGTTCTGTCGTATCCTGCGGGTACGCGCTTCGCCGTGTTTGCACCCATCGTGCCCCCCGAGGGGCGCGGGATGAAAGATCAGCTCGAGATATTGCAGAAGGAAGGATACACACGGCTCTCTGTGGGTGGCAACATCTGTCGCATACACGAGGTGCTGGCAGACGATGCCATGATTGCTCGCGGGGATATGGAGCTGCTGATAGACCGTCTCACGGTATCCGATGACAAGACGCTGCAAAGCCGCCTTGCCGACTCGGCTGAGACAGCCTTCTTTGAGGGTGGCGGCACTTGCATCATACGTATCTATACTGCCGATGAAACAGTGGTAAAGGAATACTCGAAGAAGTTTGAGGCAGACGGTATCACGTTTGCCGAGCCTACCGACCAGATGTTCAGCTTCAACAATCCCCTCGGCGCATGCCCCGTATGTGAGGGCTTCGGCAAGGTTATGGGGATAGACGAGGATCTGGTGGTGCCCGACAAAAGCCGGTCGGTATACGATGACGCCGTGGTCTGCTGGAAAGGTGAGGTAATGAGCGAATGGCAGAAAGATTTCATCAAGAAGAGCGTGGCGAAATACGGCTTTCCGATACACCGCCCTTACTACGAGCTGACGCAGGGGGAGAAAGATTTGTTGTGGCACGGCGCACGGGGGTTGTATGGCATCGACGACTTCTTCAAATTTCTCGAAGAGAACCAGTATAAGATACAATACCGCGTCATGCTCTCGCGCTATCGCGGGAAGACCCTCTGCCCACATTGTAAAGGTACACGCCTAAAGCCCGAGGCTCTCTACGTGAAGGTGGGAGGGAAAAACATTGCCGAGGTGGTGTCTATGCCTATTGCCGAGGCGAGAACATTCTTCGACACATTGCAGCTGAGCGAGGCGGATGCTGCCGTGGCAAAGCGTCTGCTCGCGGAGATAAGAACCCGCCTAAGGATTCTTACGGATGTGGGGCTGGGCTATCTCACCCTCGACCGCCTCTCGTCGACACTATCCGGAGGCGAGAGCCAGCGCATCAACATAGCGACATCGCTCGGTGGCGGACTTGTCGGCTCGCTGTACATATTGGATGAGCCGAGCATAGGGCTGCATTTGCGCGACACGGGTCTGCTCGTGAACGTGCTGCAGCAGCTCAAGGAATTGGGCAACACTGTTGTCGTTGTCGAGCACGACGAAGACATTATCCGCGCGGCAGACTATATCATCGACATTGGTCCGAAGGCTGGCAGAGAGGGCGGCGAGGTGGTCTTCCAGGGCGAAGTGCGCAGTCTTCCGGCAGAGAGCCGGAGCTATACGGTGCGTTATCTCAGGGGAGAAGACAAGATTGAGGTGCCGGCGTTCCGCCGTTTGTGGAACAACTACATAGAGGTGAAGGGAGCGCGCCGGAACAATCTGAAAGGTATCGACGTGAAGTTTCCGCTCAACGTGATGACGGTGGTGACGGGTGTCAGCGGCTCGGGGAAAAGCTCGCTGGTGCGCGACATCTTCTACGAGGGAGTGAAGCACTACCTCGACGATGCTGCGCGGCTGACGGTGGACTGCGGCGGAATAGAGGGCGACATGAAGATGATCGACGGGATAGAGTTTGTGGATCAGAACTCCATCGGCAAAAGCTCGCGTTCCAATCCGGTGACCTACATCGGTGCCTACGACGAGATACGCCGTCTCTTTGCCGAGCAGCCGCTGGCGCGGCAGATGGGATATACGGCAGCTTATTTCTCCTTTAATAAAGAAGGGGGACGTTGCGAAGAGTGCAAGGGCGACGGACGTATCACGGTGGAGATGCAGTTCATGGCAGACATTACATTAGAGTGCGAGAGCTGCCACGGCAAACGCTTCAAACAGGATGTGCTCGACGTGGAATATCATGGCGTGAACATACACGACGTGCTTGAGATGACCGTAAGCCAGGCGATAGAGTTCTTCTCAGAGGAGAACAGGATTGTGCGCAAGTTGCAGCCGCTCGAGGATGTGGGGCTGGGATATATCAAGCTCGGGCAGACCTCGACGACGCTCTCCGGCGGCGAGAACCAGCGCGTGAAGCTGGCGTACTACCTCGGGCAGGAGAAGCAACAGCCCACGCTCTTTGTCTTCGACGAGCCGACAACCGGACTGCATTTCCACGACATAAAGACACTTCTGAAGGCTTTTGGGGCGTTGATCGGCCGCGGGCATACGGTGGTGATCGTCGAACACAATATGGATGTAATCAAATGTGCCGACTATCTTATCGACCTCGGTCCCGAAGGCGGCGAGGGCGGAGGCCGTCTTGTGTGCGCCGGAACGCCCGAAGAGGTGGCACTCTGCCCTGCGTCGTACACGGGGCATTACCTAAAGGAGAAACTGAAATGAATGCAACTCAACCGACCGCTTATCCGAAAGGACATATCCGCATGGCTGTCCTTTCCTTTTTCCTGGCTCAGGGGCTTTGCTTCTCGAGCTGGGCAAGCCGTATCCCCGACATCAAAGAGCTTTTCACTGTCGACGACGCGCTGTACTGGGGCATTGTCCTCTTCCTCATTCCCGTCGGGAAGTTTGTTGCCATCCCGCTGGCGGGTCACCTCGTGTCGAAGTTAGGCAGCCGCATCATGGTGCAGGCAAGCATCGTGGGCTATGCCCTCTCGCTGTTTACCATCGGGGCTGCGCTCAACATCTACACGCTTGGCGTGAGCCTTTTCTGCTTCGGAGTGTTCTGGAACCTCTGCGACATCTCGCTCAACACGCAGGCGATAGGCATCGAGCGTCTCTACGGTAAGACCATCATGGCGTCGTTTCACGGCGGATGGAGCCTCGCGGCATGTATGGGGGCGTTGATAGGTTTCGTGATGATTGTCGCGGGGGTACCGCCTTTCTGGCACTTCGCGCTTGTTGCCGCCGTGATATTCACGTTCACCCTCTTCAGCCGCCGTTACCTTCAGGACGACGGGGCAGCTGCGGTGGAAGCCCCGACAGAGAGCAGTGTGAGGTGGCAATACATCCGCCGTCCGGAAATGCTTCTCGTCAAGCTCGGGCTGGCAGGGTTGTTTGCATTGGTGGTGGAGAGCGCGATGTTCGACTGGAGCGGCATATACTTCGAGTCGGTGCTCGAAGTGCCCAAGTCGCTTCAGATAGGTTTCCTCGTGTTTATGGTCATGATGACGGTCGGGCGTTTCGTGGCGGGCTATGCCTACCGTCTTTGGGGGAAGCAGCGCGTGTTGCAGATCTCCGGAGGGTTAATCTTCGTAGGTTTCTTTGTATCGGCATTGCTGGGCGGCGCGTCGGATGTGATGGCAGTGAAGGTCGTTGTCAATTCGTTCGGCTTCATGCTTGTGGGGCTGGGCATCTCGAGCATGGTGCCGACCATCTACAGCCTTGTCGGAGCCAAGAGCGCGACGCCTGTGGGCATTGCCCTCACCATCCTGTCGAGCATCAGCTTCGTCGGCTCGCTCGTTGCGCCGTTGCTCATCGGCGCATTCTCGCAGGCGTTCGATATGGAGACGGCGTATATGGTTGTCGGCATGTTGGGGCTTTGCATCCTTCTTATGACAACGTTCAGCAAGGCGTTCCGATAGGGGTCATATCTCCGGAAGCCGTTGCCCGGCTGTCGCCATGCAGCGGACGACGTCTGCCTTGCTCCCGTGGAAAGGTCCCGAGGCTTCTATTTTGAGTGTAGACATTGCGGCGGCAAAACGTCCTGCATCGTCGATTGACGCACCCTTGGCGCGCTGGTACAGGTAGCCCGTCATGTATGTGTCGCCGCATCCGGTGGCATCTGCCGTCTCGCGCGGAGCGTAGGCAGGTATGCGGTGGAACGTCTTTCCGTCGTAGACGACGGAGCCGAGGCTGCCGAGCGTAATCAGCACCTCCTTCACGCCCCAGGTATGCATCCTCCGTGCTGCGCCCACCACGTCGGCATCGCCCGTCAGCACCTCCATCTCGTGCTCGTTCGCCTTCAGGAAATGAACATACCGCAGTGCCTCTTCCTTCTCCGCCCAATCGACGGCGTACACATTCTTGTCCCGCACCTCGCGCAGGTAACCCTGCGAGTCGGCAGACACGAGCCCTTTCCCTGCCATGTATCGCACCACTTCGAGCGGGAAGTCGTCGGCAAGCAGCGTCCCGAGGTGGAAGATACGCGCCTCGACACCTTTCAGAGCCTCCACGGTGAACGGGTCGGCTTTCGCCAGCACACGCTGCGTGCGGTTGTCGGGATTGTCGCCGTAAATGTTTTCGAAATAGACGGAATGCCTGCTCGGCACAACCGTGACATCTACCCCGTCGGCACGCAGCCGCTCCACCTCGCCCATCTCCGTCTCGGCAAGAGCCGTGACGAGACCGTAGTCAATGTCGTCGAAATGTTTGATGGCATGCGAGAAGTAGAACGCCGTCCCTCCTGCCATGTATACCGTGCTTTTCGGGGTCACTATCTTGTCCAGCGTAATGTGGCCGATACAACAGAGATCATGCATAATCGTGTAATGTGTAAGTGTTGTCATTTGATGAGCGCGCAAAAGTAGTCAAAAAAAGATAGCCCCGCGCAGAAGGGCGGAGCATAAGATTGC
>CAVJTV010000111.1:0-8027 GCA_963652435.1 Desulfovibrionaceae bacterium
TTTCTTTAACCAAAATGATGCGTAGCGTTATATCAATTCGGGAATATCTTCTTCCGAACCGCTATCTTCACTCCCCGATTCGCTGCTCTCGTCTGTCACGGGGCTGTCGTCGGTAGAAACTGTAATTTTCCTGCCAATCCCGCGTCTCGAGAGCGTTTCGGCGAACTGCAAAATCTCGGCGTTGACCGCGTCGATCACCGCGCCAATCTCCTCTTCCTTCTCCTCGTTCTTTTCCACGATAGCATTTACAGTGTAAATGGCATTTATGGCATTGATAAGCTCAACGAGCGCAGCGTCGACCTTCCGGCGGACCTTCTGCAAGCTCTCGGAGACAGTTCTCACACGTTTTTCGTCCGCGCGACGCGAATAAATCGTGCTAAACGTGTCGTTCGCCGTCTTCAGTGCATCCACGGCGTTCGTCAGCCCAATCGTAGCAACGTAGTGACTGTAGTCGTCGCTCTGCAACTTCTTCACAAAGTCGCTCACCATAGCCGTGTTTTCCGCATCCGGCTTCGCCGAAGCCAAAATGTAGGGCTTGATAACATACGCCAGCTTCTCGGCAGCCTCAATTTCGTCAGCGACAAGACTCAGCTTCTTGCTTTGGATCGTCAGCTTCATAAAGCGAAACAGCTTGTCGCGTTCAGCATCCTTGTCCGCCAGTTCTTTTGTGTCGAGAAACTCTCGCGTCTGCATGTAGATCGCATCTTCACCATCAAACGCCTTGCGATACGCCTCGAACGGGACGGAAATGCCATACTTTGTTGCAAACTCCGCAGTGACAGCCCGAAGAATAGCTTCCTGCAACCAATAATGCTCCGCGTTACGTGCGCGAGCAAGATTTTTAATTCCTGGAATCATTTTCATGTTCTGATGATTTATGGTTTATAATATGCCGCGCTCCGTGCGCAGCGTTAATTGCCGTAAAGATATATATTTCTTTTCGTAAGCAAAAAAAAACGCGTCGCACGGTGTTAAAAATTCCCATGGTTGTGTGTTTGTATTAAAACTCTGTGTTGCTCCACTTCACGGCGGACACGGAAAATGAAAAAGCCGACTCTGACGAGAGAGCCGGCTTTTGCGCGATTGCAATGTCTTTACTATTTTACGAACTTGGCGTTCAAGAGATATTTTGCACAGCCTTCCACGCCATCGAACTGAGAGCTGCCCTTAGGCATACCTTCAAGCTCCACGTAGTATTCCTTCACCCCGATCCGATACGCTTCGTTGAAAATCGCCTCGAAGTTCATGAAGCCAGACTGCCCGAGCACTGCGCGGTCCTTGATGTGAAGCAACTTTATGCGATCGGCATATTTCTGCATGTATTCCACAGGGTCGTTCTGCCCGATGACGGTCCAATACACGTCCATCTCGAAGAACACCATCTCAGGATCGGTGTTTTTCAGGAAAAGATCGTACACCTTCTCGCCCTTGTTGTGACGGCCGAACACAGCTTGCTTGCCACCCGGGAGCACTTTGGCAAACTCGAAATCGTGGTTGTGATAGCCGAACGGGATTCCGGCAGCCTTCACAATCTTTCCAGCCTCGTTGA
Organism: Desulfovibrionaceae bacterium; assembly: GCA_963652435.1. Lineage (GTDB taxonomy): Bacteria > Bacteroidota > Bacteroidia > Bacteroidales > Tannerellaceae > Parabacteroides. The sequence goes on from CAVJTV010000111.1 coordinate 1,550, forward strand.
ACACGTCGCAAACATATTCAACCTCCTCCACGCTGCGTGTGCGGGGCTGCCCGGGCTGCACGAGATACTTCACGCCGAGCTCGGCATGATCATCTGCCGTCTTTTTCCAAAACTCCATGATCTTACCCCTTGTCTCCGGCGTGTATTCGCCCGTCGGCGGGTTCACGTGCGAGCTCGTGATCTTCAGTCCGGCGTCTTCAGCCATGCGTTTGTATTCCATCATGTCGATGCCGTTGATTTTGCCGTCCCTGTAACCCGCCAGCTCGAGGGTTGAGTATCCCATCTTCTTCAGGCGTTTCATTCCCGTGGGGACATCATCGGTCAGCTCCCTGCCCAAGGAATAGATCTGCAAACCAATACTCTTCTTTGCTGCAACCGCCGATACCTCGGGAGCTGCGGCAAACACTGCGTCCGTCTTACCCAAGGCAACGCCGCCAAGAGTAAGGAGAGATGCACTCTTCAAAAAACTTCGTCTATTTATCATGTCTATTAAATTTTAAAGCCCCCAAAAGTATCTGTTACTTCGGAGAAACGGCAATAAATGATGAAAAGAAGTGTTTACCATCGCTCACTCCACAACGACCTGACGCCCGGCAGTGTTGGCTGCCGTCTGCCTGTCGTACATTGCCTCGCAGCGCACGGGCGGCAGGAGGAACTTCCCTGAATAGACGGCGCAGAGGTTGATGCACACCGTCACCGCACTGCCCGAGGGAAGACGGTCGATGTAGGTGTGTACCCTGTCGTCGCGTATGTCCTGATAGCTTATGCCGCCATCACCTGCTTTCGTCTTTGCGTCGGAAAGGAAACGTGTGTTGAGGATCTCCCATCCCGAAGGGAAGACCTCCGTCAGCACAACATTTGAAATATCCCGTGCCGTCGGGTTCTTCACCGTTGCCACAGCAATGAAGTTCGTCCCCTGCACGAGACGGCTCGCATCCACTGCCCTGCCGTTTTGGTCGACATAGCTGACAGCTAAGGAAAGTCCGTTCGAATAGGCTTTCTCGCTGCCCTGCTCCACGATGCCTTCAGTAATTATTCGGGCAAAGACGGTCGACGCGCCTGTATTCTCTATCTTCAGCGAAGCAGATGTACCGGCACTCTTGAGAAGTGTGTTTGCCCAAATGTTCTTCGTCGTCTCAACGCTTTGCATCTTTCCGCCTATGATATAGCGGAAAGACATCTTGCCATCCACCTTGTATCTCTCCATATAATGCGAGAGAGCCACCAGCGCGAAGGCTGTGGACTGCGTGCTCTGCCAGCTGTCCGACGCAAGTGTAGCCGACACCTCGCCGGCAAGCCGCGCAGCCTCGGCACCTTCGCCAAGCAGTGTGAGCGTTGTCAGACGTATCGCAGTGTTGCGCAGGTCGCTTCCGAAGGTAAGATCCGTAAATGCAGACGCGACGCGACGCTCCGTCGTCTTGTTCGTAAGCTCCCTTGCCACATCCTGCCTGCCCACAATCGTATATGCCGAGGCAAGCAGCCAGCGGCTCACGGGCGCAAGCTCACTGTTTTCCTTCAGACGGTTCATTGCCCCAAGTTCAGGCTCCGAGGCAAGTGCCAGCACATAGAGCCGGTATGCCTCTGTCATCTCTTCGGAAAGGGCAGCGGGTGAAGCCGTGCGCTTCCACTCGCGAGCCACGCGGCGCAGGTTGTTGAGGGCATTGCGCTTCATAGCGTCGGGCACAAGATAGCCTTTCGCCTCGGCGGAGAGAAGGAAATGCACGGCGTAGACCGTTCCCCAACCGCAGCTGCTCGTGCCGCCGGGCCAGTATGCAAACGCGCCGTCCACCATCTGATATGAGCCGAGGCGACGGATCGTCTCCTTCACAGCATCCTCCGCACTGCTATGCTGCTGCACGGTCATATCACTCAATCCTCCCACATAAAGCTGCGGGAAGCCTTTCGAGGTGATCTGCTCAAGGCATCCGTGCGGATACTCCATAAGATATGCAAGACGTGTAGTGAGATTGAGCGGCGACACCGCAGACATCTCCATCGAGAGAGTGTTGGTGCCCTTCATTCCCTGCATATCCACCTTTCCTTCCCACGTCTTGCCTGCTTCGAGAGTGATGTTCTGCACCTTTACCTGCGCACTGCTGACGGAGCGTATCTCTATGTCGGTTGTGTAGACCGAGCGTTCTCCCTTGCCTGTTGCCGTGATGGTCACCCGCCCTGCGCCCGGGAGGTCCTTCACCCTGATACGGAACGAAGCTTGCTTGTCGCCCTTCGCTGTGAAGTGAAGATGCGCCGTGGCAGAGCCCATGACCTCCATATTGTCCGAGCAACTTATCGACACAGCCACATCGCCCACACCATTTTCAGTGGCAAAGACCGTTGCCGGAACAACCATCTCCTCTCCCACTCCTATGACGCGAGGCAGAGTGCCCAGCAGCATCACCGGCTTGCGCACAAAAGCGCTCTTCTCCGCATGCCCGTAAGCATCGTCGCCGGCAGCCACCACCATCACCCGCACACGTCCGTTGTAGTTAGGCATCATAAAACGGTGACGCCGCTCCTTCTCTCCCTTTCGCAGCAGGAAAGGACCACTAAACTGCACCACAGGTTTGAAACGGTTGACAACAGCTTTCGGACCTCTGTTCAGCGCATCGTCGCCTCCAATGCTGAACAACTGCTCTATGCGTCCGCCATAAGCTCCTACCACATAGTCGTACATATCCCATGTGCTCACCCCGAGTGCTTCGCGGGCATTGAAAGCCTGCCAGGGGTCGGGCGTACGGAAATGTGTGAGGTCGAGCAGCCCCTCGTCGACAACAGCCAACGTGTATGCCATCTCGCGTCCTTCCTTCTCGGAAACGACCACCTCATATTCCGCTTCCGGCTTAATCTCGGCGGGCACGCTGATCTGCGGACACAGGCGGCTGCCTGCGGAGGTCACCGTGAAAGGCACAACGCCGTACATACGTATCGGCAGGTCGTTGCTCGTAACGCCGTGAGGCTGCAGGAGCGTAACATATACGTAGGCATTGGGCTGCATCTCAGGCGTGACATCCAGTTTGATTGTCGTATGGTTGTCGTCGCAGTCGTATTCTGCGGTGGAAAGCACCTTCGTGCCGTTCTCGATGCTGACGATGGCGCGGCTTCCACGCGACGACGGGATGGTGACAACCATCTTGTCGCCCGGCTTGTAGGTGTCTTTGTCCGTCTTGAAACATAACATATTCGCCGAGGTGCTGCCGTCGGCATTACGTCTTCCTTCGTTGGCTGGCAGATCGAAATAGCTCATCACGCCGGCAGAGTGTTTGCCCTCCTTGTCTTTTACGGAGATGAAATAAGTGCCCCATTCTTCGTCGGGGAAAGAAAGGCTGAACGTGCCTCGCCCAACGTTGTCCGTTCGGACGGTAAATTGCTTTACGGGCTTGTTGTAAGAGTCGGAGACAAATCCCGCAAGGTTACGGTTGTCTGCTTCCCACCACCAATACCAATACACTTTGTATACGCTCACCTCTACGGGCGCGTCACTCTGCGGCTTGCCGCAGTAGTCCACAGACGCGACTTCGTAGGTATGGCTTTTGCCCGTAGGGAGTTGCTCGCGGGTCTGCTGCGGCGACTTGATACCCACGTAACGCCGGTAAGGCGAGTAAAGACATTGTGTCGCGTCGATACTGAAGTCGCCGGACTCTTCGTAAGCACGCGTCACAAGTCCTGCCTTCAGCATACCCGGGGCAGTTGTCCCGACCTCAAATCGGGTTTGCACAGAGGCATCGCCCCTGTCGTCTGTCGTGCCGGAGAATATCTTGCTCTCCTCGCTGCCGAAAGTCTTCGACGGATCGTCGAAAGAGAAGTCCTTGTAACCTTCAAAGGTTGTCGTTGTCGGGACGAACGTTCCCTGTATGTCATACTTGAGGTTTCTTGCCGTTGCTCCCTGCAGCCATTCCACATGCAGCCGCCCGTTCAGTGGCTCGCCTTTCAGAAGGGTCTTCTTCGGCACTGAGAGGTCTATCTTCAGGCGGTTGGATTTGATTGTCTCCACGCGCAGACGCTTCGAGAAGGTCGCGCCTCCTACTTTCACGTTCGCATTCCATACCCCTGTCGGCGCATCCGCTTCCGTGGGCATGGGAAATGTGTAGACACCCATCGTGCCGCGCATCTCGGTCTTGCGCAGGTAGAGCTGCCCGAGGGGATTATACAGCTCCATCACCACCGGATGGTTCGCAGGGAGCGTCTTTTCCCTGTCGTTGAGAATGAAGCCAAGGAAAAGCGTGTCGCCCGGACGCCACACCCCCCTGTCGCCATAGATAAATCCTTTGACACCTTTCTGCAACACCTCGCCCGACACGTCGAACGAGCTTAACGAGAGTGCCGTCCCTCCGTCGACGCGCAGATAAGAGCGTTGCTGCCCCGAGGAGGCAATCAGGTAGAAAGGTTTGCCGGTAGAGAGCTTCAGCTTTGCCACTCCCTGCCGGTCTGTCGTGCCGGAAGAGAGCGGCTGGTTCTGGTAGTTGTAGACGGTGACCTTGACACCGCTTTCCGGCAATGCTGTAAGCAGGTTGTGAGCCATCACCGTCATTTCGCCGCCTTCGCCCGCCTTGGCAATCAAGCCAAGGTTGGTCGACAACACATTCCGCCCCCTCACCTTATCGTAGTAATAGCTGTCGGAACAGGGGTCGTTTCTCTCATTGTATTTGTAGTTGCTCCAATCGTAGCCGCCGTTGTAGTAATAGTAGCCGCCACCGTCGAAACGCGACTGCTCCTCTTTGAACTTAATCTCGTTGTCTGCCAATATCTGCTCGCGAGAGAGCTTCGCCGTGTCGCCGCAGGGATACACCGACAAGTCTTTGTTGAACGACAGCTCCACACGGTAGATAGCTCCCTGTTCGGGTTCCATAAGTTCCTTCAGGTCGATGGCGTATGTGTTCCATTCGGTGAGGTCTCTGCCCTCTTCGTCCAGAAAGATTGTCTTGCGGGCAACCAGACGACCGGCACGCATAAGGTCTGCCGTGCCGTCGAGATTGTTTTCCTGAAGGAACAGACCGATGTTCTGCTCCAACACCTTTATCACGCGCACCACAACGCCACGCAGATAAACGGCCTGGAAAGGTACGCGCAGCTCCGAAGACTGCGGAACGACCACCCCCTGCCCCACGAACCTCACCTCGGGCATAGAGGTGTTTATCTCGACCTGGCGGACAGCGTCTTCTTTCAGCGTCATGCCGCTCCCACTGCGAATGCCTCGGGCAAGATGCACGTTGAGTGTTCCCTTACGTTGTGCGTCGGGATAGAGCCTGAGACGGTTGCCTTCCACACTCACCGTCTCCGAGGCGTTGCCGGCGATAAATGCCAGCCCGCGCATATCCTGCGAGGCATCAAGCGTCTTTGTAAACGTCACCTCCACGTAACGTTCCGGCTCAGCGACCGAGGCGACGTCGTACACACCGAAGTCGTTCATGCCCGGAACGGGAACAGAGAGCAAACTGCCCTCAGCCGCTCCCGACTTGTTCGGAGCAACATAAAGCTCGGCAGTCCTCGCGCCCTCGCTGCCAGCCTGCACATTCCGAAACGAAACCTTATGCTTCCGCCCGTCCGGACTATGCTGCCACGCGGCTTCTGCCTTCTCCGAATAACACACAAGAGACTCGACCGTCTCGGGCGTTTCCCTGTCCGGAGTAATCACCATGCAGGTCACGTCGTATCCGTTCTCGTTCTTTGCATTCACGTCCATCGTCTCAAGGTTTGCGCGAAACGCCAACGGAAGAGTGGAGAACCGCATGGCGAACTCCCTGTATTCTTTCTCCACGTCGAACCATTCGGAGAGGTCGGCAGTCAGACGATAGGTCTTGCCGCGCTCGAACGCCTTCGCGGGCTTGAACACAACCGTGCGGCTGTTCTCGAAAGAGAAACTGCCCTCCACCTCCGGCTTTATGCGGATGAGCTTGCTCAGCCGGTCCACGTTCTGCCTCTCCTCGGCAATATCTTGGTTGAAGATCAGGTAAACCGGCGTGTACCGCGAGATCCTTCCCGAGGTAAACGCCTCCACATACGGATTATAAGGCACATCGCCCGCCTCGCCCTCTCTGTCTTTCGCGTTGCAACCTACGAGCAGGCACAACACACAGGATATGCACGTCAAATAAAGAACCCTTTTCATATTCTACCTATTATGTAAATCGACATTCTCTGTTTATTTCCGAGCGGTAAAAGTAGTCCGTTTCCATCATAAGACAAAGCGCATCACCGCCGCCGCCAGTGCAGGGAATGCGACGTGGAGTTTGCCTGCCACGGCTTCATGCAAACTGCATGAAGGAAGATTGCGGCAATCCGCGCCCATGCAAATTGCACGAAGGAAGATTGCAGCAATCCGCGCCCATGCTGGATTGCACGAAGGAAGATTGCAGCAATCCGCACCCATACATGAGATGTAACAAGCAAGATTGCAGCAATCCTGGTCCATGCACGTGATGTAATGGCAAGATTGCAGCAATCCTGGTTCATACACGTCATGTAACGGCAAGATTGCAGC
>CAVJTV010000112.1:0-7957 GCA_963652435.1 Desulfovibrionaceae bacterium
GAACACCCTTGCTCTTGGCTATGTAATTCCCGCTATTAGGGCTTACTCGGGACTTTCACCCGTTAGACAATGCTCATGCCGAGCGTACAAACAAAAGCGGATAGCTACCCGTGCGATTACGGACAGCTATCCGTTTTTTCAAGATTGATTATGGGGGGGGCATGTAAAGATACGACCAAAATCCTCACGGCAGCAAAACCTTTACTTCACATTGCCAACAAGTTAAAGAAATGCCTCTACCAAAGACAACCGTCAACGATTTTGCACTAAAAAAAACTTTAATGTATACTTGCAAGCCAAAAGATATCTCTGATTATTGCAAATCTCAAATAACACAAAGAGGTTATGAGGAAACTTATTATCGTTGTCACGCTTTGCTGGTCTTTTTGTTTTCCGCCTCACTTGTCGGCACAAGACAAGGCGGGAACAGTTGACGTGTTCATGGGCGTAGACTTCAACTATCGGGATATTTATTTCAACGACAGGGTTTACGATGTGTTGGTAAACCTTACACCCGGCATAAGATGGAATATGGGACATCGCTGGGAGGTAGCAGCACAGGCTCTCGTGCCGGTGGTCAACCAATACGGCGACCGATACAAGAATGTGCGCCTTAATATGGCAGTGCTCTCCAAGCAGCTTGCTATAGGGCAACACTGGAAAATGAAAGTATCCGGCGGATTGTTCGGACAAGAACGCTATGGTTTGGACATAAAAAACATGTTCGTCATCAACCAATGGCTTGCCTTGACTGCACAGATAGGGCTGACAGGTTACTGCTCTATGGCAACAGGATGGGAAGCCAGCACGATGGAGAGGATTACGGCACAGGTTGGACCGGAAATCTACCTTCATCGGTGGAACACACAAATCTCCGTCAGCGGAGGTCGTTATGTATACGGCGATTATGGCGTGACGGGCGAAGGCTTCCGTCACTTCAAGCATGTCAGCGTAGGCATTTACGCATCATACAGCGATGTATGGAAAGAGGATGCGGGCTTCAAGGTTATTGTGATGCTGCCGCCATATAAGCGCACAAAAAGGAAAGTCAATATCCGCCCTGCAAGCAATTTCCGATTGACATATAGCGTGGAGGCAGAGACATATGCCAACCGTACATATTTCACTGACCCGGAACAGAACGAACGCACAGGGTGGTTCGATCGAGATCTGTTACCTTGGGGAACCGACACGATGTCGCCCGACTTCATCGTCAAGTAGAGAAAGGAGGAAAAGAAATGAGACAATACTTCCTTATTATGACGCTTGCGCTGTTCGCCTTCTTGAATGCATCGGCACAGATGTACACAGGGATGTCAGGGCTTATCCATGTCCCGTCGGCAGAAATGAATGATGAAGGCGAAGCACGTATCGGAGCGCATTTCCTCAACAAAGAGTTTACGCCCACGAACTTCTCATATCATACGATGAACCACTATCTGAGCATCACCCCTTTCTCTTGGATTGAGATAGGATATACATGCACACTGATGAAGAGTAACAAAACTGGAGAGGGCGAACCTCCACAGATGAACTACAACCAAAAAGACCGTTACTTCTCCGTCAAACTACGCCCACTGAAGGAAGGACGGTGGTTTCCTGCCATCGCTGTAGGAGCCAACGACCCTTACGGGACGACGTTCGGTAAGGAGACCGTCTATGAAGACAACACTGCGATGAAGGTAAAGAGTCAGTATTTCGCCAATTTCTATGTTGCTGCCACCAAACATATCAATCTGAAAGGGCATAGCATAGGCTTCCATCTTGCCTACCGTCATTGGAAGCGCGACAACAACAGTCGGTGGAACGGCGCGGTGGGCGGCATAACATATCAGCCTTCATTTCAGAAGAACTTGCGCGTAATTGCCGAATATACGGGAGACGATGTGAACATAGGTTTCGACTGGAGACTGTGGCGTTATCTATTGATACAGGCATCCCTTCAGGACGGGAAGCATTTCTCTGGCGGTATATGTTTTTGCGTCAATCTACTTTAGTGATATTCATTTGCTTATGATTAATAATTAATAATTCATCTTTTATGGTTAGATTAGCGAAGAGAGGAACCACGATGTTCCTTATTGCCAGCTTTGTGATGGGTATGGCAAGTTGTAGTGACGACGATCCTAACAACAGCAATGTGACACCTCCGGAGGTAGCTGTGACACACAGTATCAGTGGACGTGTGACAGGTATGAACGGTGAAGGTCTTTCTGCTACCGTCTCTATGAACGGGACATCTCTGGCTACTGACGAAAGCGGGCTGTTCGTATTTGAGAATGTGGAAGCAGGCACTTACACAATGAAAGCTGAGGCAAACGGGAAGCTGTCGAAAGAAGCATCCGTCACAGTGGACGATGGTGACAACATGAATCCCGTGTGGAACGTGACACTCAGTAATGAGGGCAAGACGATTGTCGTGAAAACCGACGGATCAGCAGAAGGTGACACTAAATCAGAGACGCTGAAAGGAAATGAGAAGGCAGAGATAGAGATGGTCGTTACCGCTCCGGCAGATGCCATGGCTGCCGGCGTTGAGATTATCATCACTCCTGCTTATTCCGCTGAAGAAGCAGGGTCAACTCGTTCCGCCGAGACAAGAGCTACCGGCAGTACCTTCCTTATCGGTACAAACATCAGTTGCTCTGATCCGTCTGCCACGCTTCAGCAGCCTATGACGCTCGAATACGACATCGACCCTGAGATGGCAACGATAGTCACCGCTCAGAAGTACATTGACGGGATGTGGAAGGATATCGACTGCACGGTGAAAGGCGGGAAGGTGTCGATTGTGGCGGATATGTTCACCTCCTACGCTTTGCTCTGTACCGCTGTCATCAGCACTTCGACAGGTTCTGAAGCCATAAGTTTCACTCCCGACTCATGGGACAATCTGTATGGAAGCAGCGACATGGCAGCCTCTTCCGCCTCTTATTCCTACAAGATAGGAACTGAAATCAACATAGCTGATACGGACAAGTTTACTTCTTACCTCACAGAAATCGTGGCACGTGTAGCCGGAGCAGGCTTCACAACGGCAACAGGCTCCTACCCTATCAACGTAACATTGCCTGTCGGCACAGCAATGAGCATCAGCGGGCAGCAGAGCGTGAAAAATATCACTGCATCAGCCTCAGGGTATAGTGCATCCGGCAAACAATATGGAGCAGTGTATATTGCCGCTACGTCGTGGAACCGTCAGCATACGGGTGGCGGAAGCAAATGAAAAAGTAAATAAGAAAGAAACGGGGCTGTGTCGTAATCAAAATCTACGGCGCAGCCTTTTTTATACAGACATACCATTAGGAACAAACATGTAAACCCGCGGCACGATGCAAGGAATGTCAATTGAGTTTCCTGACGAGCACTTTGTCGATGCGAGCACCGTCCATGTCTACAATCTCGAACTGGAAATTCAGCCACGTCAGTGTCTCTCCGGTCTTCGGCACACGCTCGAGGATCTCGAGAATCAGACCGCTCAACGTGTTATAGTCGTGCTCGGCATACAGATCTTCCAAGTCGAAGTATTCCAGGAAATCGTAAAAGCTATACTGCCCATCCACCAGCCATGTACCGTCGGCACGCTCCGTAATCTCAGCCTCCTCTCCTACTTCCGGCACCTGACCTATTAGACCCTCCATAATATCCTTTAGCGTGACGATACCTTGTATGCAACCGAATTCATCAGTCACGATGCCATACTTAACTCGTGCCAGCTTGAATTGTTCCAACGCATTATATACGCTTTGGTTTTCCGGAAGATACTGGGCTGGGCGCACCACCTGCTCCAGTGAAAACCCGGGCTCATCAATGCGTCCGAACAGATCCTTGAGATAGACAACACCCTTGAAGTTGTCGAACTCTTCGGAAGCCACGGGATAGATATTAAACAGGTTTTCCTGCACCTTCTCACGTATCTTGTCAATACTGTCGGTGATATCCAACCAAACAATATCGCTACGGTGGGTCATGATCGAACCGACATTCCTGTCGCCGAGGTTGAACACCCGCTCCACAATATCCTGTTCCACTTCCTTCACCTCGCCACCGTCAAAGCCCTCTTTCACGACTGCCTTTATCTCTTCTTCCGTAACCTTACTGCCTTCATTCCCTTTGATGCCTGTGACCTTAATCACCAAAGCCGTGCTTTTCGAGAGCAGCCACACAAACGGAGATGCCAGCTTCGAGAGCAGATACATCGGTTTGGCAACCAACATAGAGACCCTTTCGGAATATCCCATACCAATACGCTTCGGCACCAGCTCTCCCATTATCAAAGTAAGGTATGTAACAATCACAACGATTGCAGCCTTCGACAAGCCAAGCGCATAAGGAGAAAGCACTGGCACAAGAGCCACCACTTCCGCCAGATCGTAAGCAAAAGCCTCACCCGAATACAAACCGGTAAGGATACCAATCAACGTAATACCAATCTGGATAGTAGACAAGAAACGATCGGGCTCGCCTGCCAGCTTCAAGGCTGTTTGTGCGGATTTGTTCCCCTTCTTTGCTTCAACATCCAACCGAGTCTTGCGGGCAGACACCAAAGCGATTTCGGACATCGACAAGATACCATTCAACAAAATAAGACCGACGATGATAAAAATTTCCATTTACTGCACATAGCTGATTCGGCAACGAAGGTAGATATTATATGGTTACTAATGCCATGTTTTGCTCTTTAATTAATACAAATTCGTAAATATGTTCTCTATCTTTGTCGCTCGCTAAACGTATCATAGAATAAACAAAACAAACGATTTATGAGACCTACATTATTTCTGCTGGCAGCCGGAATGGGCAGCCGTTACGGAGGATTGAAACAGCTTGACGGGCTTGGTCCCAATGGGGAAACAATCATGGACTATTCCATCTACGATGCTATCCATGCCGGCTTCGGGAAGCTGGTGTTTGTTATCCGTAAAGATTTCGAACAGGATTTTCGCGAAAAGATAATATCGAAATACGAAGGGCATATCCCATGCGAATTAGTGTTTCAGGCGTTGGACAAACTCCCCGAAGGGTTCACCTGCCCTGAAGGGCGCACTAAGCCGTGGGGAACGAACCACGCCGTCATGATGGGCGAGGGTGTCATCAGAGAGCCGTTTGCCGTTATCAACTGCGACGACTTCTACGGTCGCGACTCTTTCCGCGTCATGGGCAAGTTTCTCTCTGCCCTTCCCGAGGGTTCGAGGAATACGTATGCAATGGTAGGATTCCGTGTGGGCAACACATTGAGCGATAGCGGCACCGTCTCACGCGGCATCTGCAGCACGGACGAGGACCATCTCCTGACATCCGTGGTGGAGCGCACGAAGATACAGCGCATGGATGGCGAAGTGAAGTATATCGACGACGACGGAGAGTGGACAGCCACGGCAGACACAACGCCGGTGAGCATGAACTTCTGGGGCTTCACTCCCGACTATTTCGCATACAGCCGAGAGTATTTCAAGACGTTCCTCAGCGACCCGAAGAACATGGAGAACCTGAAGAGCGAGTTCTTTATCCCGCTGATGGTGGATAGGCTGATTTGCGAGAAGACTGCCACAGTGAAGGTGCTGGACACAAACAGCAAGTGGTTTGGCGTTACCTATCCAGAAGACCGCCAGGATGTCGTGGACAAGATACGGGCACTGATCGATGCCGGCGAATATCCCGACAAATTGTTCTAAAACGTGATTGCTGTCATAGCCCTAATAACAAAAAACGGAAGAAGATGATGAAGAAGTTGTTTGCCATAGGTTCGCTCCTTTTCGGGGCATTGTTGTCTTTTCAGGTGCAAGCACAGGATGTTGAGACGCTCGTTCTCATAGATACCGATATGGGAAAGATAAAGGTGAAGCTGTTTAACGACACACCGCTGCACAGAGACAATTTCATTAAGAACGTGAAAGAGCATCGTTACGACGGGCTGCTTTTCCATCGCGTGATCAAGCAATTCATGATACAGGGTGGCGACATCAATTCGAAAGGTGCGCCCATCGAGCAGCATCTCGGCGACGGGGATTTGGGTTATACCATCCCTGCCGAGATTGTCTACCCGAAGTATTTCCACCGTCGGGGCATGCTCTGCGCTGCCCGCACCGGAGACGACGAGAACCCCGAGCGGGCATCTTCAGCCACGCAGTTCTACATCGTCACGGGGAAATTCTTCACCGGCATGGAGCTCGACAAGATGGAAAAGACCGAGGGGCGCACATTCACTGCCGAAGAGCGCGACGCATATATGTTGCAGGGCGGCGCGCCGCATTTAGACAACAAATACACCATCTTCGGTGAGGTGGTAAACGGCATGAAGGTGGTCGACAAAATACAGTTCGTCGACACGAACGACGAGGACCGGCCGCTGAAGAACATTTCCATCAAGTCGATGAAGATTGTCAGCAAATGACCCTCCTCTCCGCATACGGAAATCATTACAAAGAGACAATACGCCTGGGTGTCCCGATCATGTTGGGACAGCTGGGCATTATTATTGTCGGGTTTGCCGACAATATCATGGTGGGGCATCACAGCAGCATAGAGCTGGCGGCTGCCTCGTTTGTCAACAACTTCTTCAACCTGGCTTTCATCTTCGGGTTGGGTTTCTCGTACGGTCTCACGCCCATCATCGGCGAGCTGTATGCCTCGGGCAAGCGTCACGAGGCGGGCGAGACATTGAAGAATAGTCTTTTCATCAACTTCCTCGTCGGTATCCTGCTGAGCGCGCTTATGCTCCTGCTCCTACTTAACATCGACATCTTGAAGCAGCCTAAGGAGCTGATGCCGTATATCGTGCCATACTACATTCTGCAGCTCGTCTCCATCGTGTTTGTCATGCTGTTCAACGCCTTCAAGCAGTTTAGCGACGGCACGACGGACACGGTCACGCCGATGTGGATCATGCTCGCAGCAAACGTGCTCAACATCGCCGGCAACTATCTCCTTATCTACGGCAAGTGCGGACTTCCCGAGCTGGGGCTGACGGGAGCCGGCATATCCACGCTCGTGAGCCGCATACTCTCTCTCGCCATGTTCTGCATACTGTTTGCCCGAAGGGAAAAGTATAAGGCGTTCTTCATCGGTTTCAAGAAGGGTGCGGTCAGCCGGCTGAACATCTCCCGACTGACGCATCTTGGTCTTCCTGTGGGGATGTTGATGGGTGTCGAGACGGCTTCGTTCAGCCTCAGCGTAATCATGATGGGATGGATAGGCAGCGCAGCGTTGGCAGCGCATCAGATTGCCGGCGTTGTCACCACGCTGGGCTTCATGGTCTACTACGGGATAGCGGCAGCCGTCACGGTGCGGGTCAGCATGTTCAAGGGGTGCGGCGACTGGCTCAACGTCCGCAGGGCATCGTTTGCGGGGCTGCACCTTATCATGTGCGTTGCCACAGTGTTCGTCGTCTTCCTCATGCTGACGTACAAGAACCTGGGCTATCTCTTCACGCCGGAGCGGGAGGTGGTGGCATTGGTCGCGCTCCTGTCGTGGTCGATTGCCGTCTATCAGTTTGGCGACGGACTTCAAATCCTGTTTGCCAACGCCCTGCGCGGGATAGCCGACGTGAAGTATATGGCATACTGCGCAGCCTTCTGCCACCTGTGTCTGGCTCTGCCCATCGGATATTTCTGTGCGTTCACGCTCGGCTGGGGGGCTCTCGGCGTTTGGTGCGGCTTCCCCGTAAGCCTTACAACCTTGGGCGTAATGCTGTGGCGAAGGTTCGACACTCTTACACGCCGCCATATCACCCCCACCCAACACTAACTGTCATTCCGCGCTCCGACGCGGAGGCAGTGCTTGCGGCAGAAAGACAGCGATAATTTTGCGGGAAGCCGCCGGCGCGTGCAAAACCCTCATGCAATTTGCATGAAGGCTTTGCTCGTAAACAATTGCCCCATGCAATTTGCATGAAGGTTTTGCTCGTAAACAATTGTCTCATGCAATTTGCATGAAGGTTTTGCTCGTGCAATCTTGC
>CAVJTV010000113.1:0-7854 GCA_963652435.1 Desulfovibrionaceae bacterium
GCAAAAGCAGCCGGTGATGGTTTCCGAGCAGTCAGAAAGTGTGCAAAAGCAGCCGATGATGGTTTCCGAGCAGTCAGAAAGTGTGCAAAAGCAGCCTGTGGTTGCATTTACCGCAGTCGAAAGTGTGCAAAAGCAGCCAGCGGTTGCATTTACCGCAGTCGAAGGTGTGCAAAAGCAGCCAGCGATGATTTCTTCCATGGAAGAAATGCGCAAATGCAACATTTTTGCTGCAAATGCAACACTTTTCGGCTCCGCCGTGTCCTCCTTTGAAAAAGGAGCGGCGTCAGACGGGGCAAAGCAATAAGACGCGGCATCTTCCGTTATCTTATCAAACGCGAAAATTATGACACTGACTGAAAAAATACCCGCTGCTGCGCTCTGTGCCGTATGGCTTACGGTCGTCGGCATGCTTTTTTCCTGCAAAACGCCCAAGCTGAGCGACGCGGAAGAGAAGCAGCGGATCGGCGAATACTTCGAGGCGGCAGCCATCTACCGTAAGGTCTACACGAAAACATCCCCGCAGAAGAGAGACCTGAGAGGATACATCGCCTACCGCATGGCGGAATGCAACCGTCTTATCAACAACACGCCGAAAGCCACCAGCGCATACATGAACGCCCTGCGGTACGACTACCCCGACAGCATCGTCAGTCTGCGCCTCGGGCAGATGTATCAGAAGAGCGGGAGGTATGCCGAAGCCATACGTTATTATAACGACTTCCTGCAACGTGCGCCGGAAAGTCTCCTTGCAACGAACGGGATAAAGGGCTGCGAGCTGGCACCCGTATGGAAGCAGACGCCGACGCGCTACGTTGTCCACAGGATGGACAAGTTCAACTCCCGCCGAGGGGAGTTCAGCCCCATGCTCTACGGCGAGAAATACGACCAGCTCTACTTTGCCTCGTCGCGCACGCCCAAGGGTGCCGGCAAGAACAAGGACGAGTCGACGAGTGCCATCACCGGAGTGCGCAACAACGACTTTTTCCTCGCAAAGCAGGACGAACAGGGCAGCTGGCTTGCCCCCACAGAGTTGGAAGACGAGGTAAACACCGAGTTCGACGAAGGGACACCGTCGTTCTCGAAAGACGGCAATACGATGTATTACACCTACTGCGCCCAAGACCCCGAAGGTCCGCGCACGTCGGAGATATACGTCTCCACCCGCAGCAGTGCCAGCTGGGGCAAGGGCTCGCGCGCCTCGATAGTGAAAGACTCGGTGACGGCACTGGGCCATCCGTCCGTCTCGCCCGACGGCAAGTATCTGTATTACGTGTCTGATGCCGTCGGCGGGTTCGGGGGCAAGGACATCTTCCGCTCGCGTCTTGTGGGCAGCGACTTCGGACCTATGGAAAACCTCGGTCCGGAGATCAACACACCGGGCGACGAGATGTTCCCTTACGTCCGCGACTCCGTCACGCTCTACTTCGCCTCCAACGGACACCCCGGTATGGGCGGGCTCGACCTCTTCAAAGCCACGCAGGACAGCACGGGCAAATGGCATGTGGAAAACCTCAAGGCTCCCATCAACTCCTCTGCCGACGACTTCGGCATCACGTTCGAGGGCGACAGGGAGAAGGGCTTCTTCAGTTCCAACCGCAACGATGCCCGTGGCTACGACCACATATATTCCTTCGAGCTGCCGACGATAACGGTGTTTATCGAAGGCATCGTGTTCGATGTGGATGAGTATCCAATAGAAGATGCAACGGTCCGCATCGTCGGCAAGGACGGACTGAACGAGAAAGTGACGGCAAAGAAAGACGGCACGTACCGTGTGGAGCTGGAGCGCGACATCAGCTATGTCATGATGGCAAGCGCACGGGGCTACCTCAACCAGAACTTCGAGCTGAAGACCTCTCCGGAAGAGAAGAACGAGACGTATATCGTCGACTTCTACCTCTCGCCCATCAGCAAGCCTGTCGTCATAGACAATATCTTCTACGATTTCGACAAGGCAACCCTGCGACCCGAGTCGCAGAAGGCATTGGATGAGATGATAAAGATGCTGAACGACAATCCGAACGTGACAATAGAGCTTGGAGCACATACCGACCGCAAGGGCAGCGACCAGTACAACGAACGCCTTGCGCAACGCCGCGCGCAGTCCGTCGTGGACTATCTCATTGCCGGAGGTATCGACGCCGCGCGCCTTGAAGCCAAAGGCTACGGCGAGAGTGTCCCTAAGGTTATAACCAAGAAGATGGCAAAGAGCTTCGATTTCTTGAAGGAGGGCGACGTGCTGACGGAAGAGTTTATCCTCTCGCTTACGCCGGAACAGCAGGAGACGGCAGACCAGATAAACCGCCGCACGGAGTTCAAGGTGCTACGCACGAACTACAACCTGTTCTGACCGCAACGCGATGCGTCCTACTTCTCGCGGATGAATATGTTGATAGGTGTGCCGTTGAAGTCCCAGTTCTCCCTGATCTTGTTTTCCAGGAAGCGTTTGTAGGGTTCTTTAATCCACTGCGGCAGGTTGGCAAAGAACACGAACGAAGGGATGGCTCCCCCAGGCAGCTGTGTGATGTATTTTATCTTGATATATTTTCCCTTCCATGCAGGGGGCGGATAGTTCTCGATGACGGGGAGCATTGTCTCGTTCAGCTTCGCCGTGGAGACACGCCTCTGCCGGTTGTCGTAGACCTTCTTCGCCGTCTCCAGCACCTTGAAGATACGTTGCTTGGTCAGTGCCGAGATAAACAGGATGGGGAAGTCGGTGAACGGTGCGAAGCGTTCGCGGATGGCACCGGTATAGCTGTCGATTACCTTCTGGCTCTTGTCTTCCACCAAGTCCCACTTGTTCACACACACCACCAGCCCCTTCTTGTTCTTCTGCACTAAGGAGAATATGTTCAGGTCCTGACTCTCTATCCCTCGGGTGGCATCCACCATAAGTATGCATACGTCGGAATTCTCGATGGCACGGATAGACCGGATTACGGAATAATACTCCAGGTCTTCGTTCACCTTCCCTTTCTTGCGGATACCGGCAGTGTCCACCAGATAGAACTTCAAGCCGAACTTGTTGTATTTCGTGTATATGGAATCGCGCGTCGTGCCGGCGATGTCCGTCACGATATGACGGTCTTCACCGATGAATGCATTTATGAGCGAGGACTTGCCCGCGTTCGGACGGCCGATGACGGCAATACGCGGCAACTCCTCTTCCAGCTCCTCGGGCTTGTCTTCTGGAAGCGTCGCAACAATCTTATCAAGCAGGTCGCCCGAGTTAGAGCCGTTGATGGCAGACACGCAGAAAGGATCGCCCAAGCCAAACGAATAGAACTCTGCCGAGGATGCGTAAAGCTCGTAGTTGTCCGCCTTGTTGGCAACGACAATGACAGGCTTATTGCTCCGGCGCAGGATATGCGCCACCTCCGTGTCGAGGTCTGTTATGCCGTTCGTGACATCCACGACAAACAGGATCACATCCGCCTCGTCGAGCGCGACCTTCACCTGCTTGTTTATCTCTTCTTCAAAGACATCGTCGGAATTGACCACCCATCCGCCGGTATCTACCAGCGAAAACTCCCTGCCAATCCAATCCACCTTACCGTACTGACGGTCGCGCGTTGTCCCCGCTTCTTCGTTGACGATTGCCTGACGCGAACGGGTCAGACGATTGAACAGGGTAGACTTCCCGACGTTGGGTCTACCTACGATTGCTACAATGTTTCCCATAAAATTCTTTTCTATGTGCTGACGTTTAGTCCAGCTGGTAACCAAAATTCCTCAGGATACTGTCCCTGTTGCGCCAGTCTTTTTCCACCTTGACAAACATTTCCAGGAACACCTTCTTGTCAAAGAAACGCTCGATATCCTTGCGTGCCATAGCCCCTACCTTCTTCAGAGCCTGCCCTCCATGACCGATGACAATTCCTTTTTGGGAATCCCGTTCAACGATGATGAGCGTCTTGATATGAATCATTTCTTTCTCTTCCTTAAACTGCTCCACGACGACCTCCACCGCATACGGTATCTCCTTCTGATAATACAGGAGTATCTTCTCACGGATGATCTCCGTCACGAAGAAGCGTGCCGGCTTGTCGGTGAGCGCGTCTTTTTCAAAGTAAGGCGGCGAGAAAGGCATCAAAGCCTCCACCCGTCCTTTCACGTAGTCGATGTTGAAGTTCGTAAGTGCCGAGATCGGGATAATCTCCGCCTTTGGCAACACCTCGCTCCAAAGGGCAACGATCTTCTCCAACTCGACTTGATTGCTTGTGTCGATCTTGTTGATAAGCAACAGAACGGGGCACCCCACTGTCTTCACCCGTCCGAGGAATTCCTCATTCTTGTCTATCGTCTCAACGACATCAGTAACGTAGAGCAACACATCAGCGTCGCCAAGTGCCGACTCGGAGAAATTGAGCATCGACTCCTGCAACTTGTAGTTCGGGCGCAACACACCGGGCGTATCCGAATACACTATCTGCATATCGTCGGTATTCACAATTCCCATAATGCGGTGGCGGGTGGTCTGCGCCTTCGAAGTGATTATGGAGATACGTTCTCCCACCAACCTGTTCATCAGTGTGGACTTTCCCACATTCGGATTGCCGACGATGTTGACGAAGCCGGACTTATGCCCCTTTTCCATCATAACCCCATTTCAGATAGATTGAGCCCCAGGTAAAGCCTGCACCGAATGCCGCCAATATCAGGTTGTCTCCCTTCTTCAACCGGTCCTCCCACTCCCAAAGACAGAGAGGTATCGTTCCGGCACTCGTATTGCCGTACTTCTGGATATTGACCATTACCTTCTCCATGTCTACGCCAAGACGTTTCGCGGTTGCATCGATAATACGCAGGTTTGCCTGATGAGGCACAATCCATGCGATGTCGTCGTGCGACAGATGATTTCGCTCGGCTATCTCCGCTGCTACATCTGCCATATAGGAGACAGCATACTTGAACACATATTTGCCATCTTGAAAAACATAGTGCTCGCGACGGTCAACCGTCTCGTGACTTGGAGGATATGCCGACCCGCCCGACTTCATAATCAGATGCGAGTATCCCGTGCCGTCGGTCCGCAGAATCGTATCCATAACACCTACATTCTCCGTTGTCGGCTCAAGCAACACCGCACCGCAACCGTCACCGAAGAGAGGACATGTCGTGCGATCCTGATAGTCCGTGATGGCAGTCATCTTGTCTCCGGCAACTACAACGATTTTTTTGTATCGTCCTGAGCGAATATAGTTGGCACCGGTCTCCAAAGCATACAGAAAACCTGCGCAGGCACCCTGCAAATCGAAAGTCATCGCATTCTTGCATCCTGTATGATAGGCTATGATTGAAGAGGTTGTCGGGAAATGATGGTCTGCTGTTGTAGTAGCAGTCATGACAACCTCGATCTCCTCGGGGTTCACACCCGTTTTCTCGAGCAGTTGCTTCACAGCACGTATACCCATGTAGGAGGTACCCAAACCCTCTCCCTTCAAAATACGGCGTTCCTTTATTCCTACCCGCGTCATAATCCACTCGTCGGTGGTATCTACCATCTTCGAGAGGTCCTCGTTTGTCAATATATCCTCCGGAACAAACCCGCCTACACCTGTTATAACCGCGTTCAATTTATCCATACCTTCAAAAACAATAGAAAAAACCTTATCCCGATTAAAGAAATAGCCCTAAAAGTGTATTTAGGGCCATTTTCCTTTCCATCACATTTGTCGTATACGTGATGAACCTCACACAGCTGCTTCTTTCTCGATAGCCAACTTGC
The DNA here is from genome assembly GCA_963652435.1 of Desulfovibrionaceae bacterium. GTDB lineage: Bacteria > Bacteroidota > Bacteroidia > Bacteroidales > Tannerellaceae > Parabacteroides. Next base: position 5,729 of record CAVJTV010000113.1, read on the forward strand.
CTCTATAGTAACCGCATTCGCCGCATACCGTGTGATAGATATGCCATGCACCGCAGTTCGGGCAAATAGCCATAGTTGGAGCGACAGCCTTGTCGTGAGTTCTTCTCTTGGCTGTTCTTGTCTTACCTTGTCTTCTTTTAGGATGTGCCATTTTGTTATTTATTTAATTGTTATCATTCTCCATTAAACCCCTAAGGGCATCCCAGCGAGGATCAAAACCACCTATCTTATCGCCGACCTCTCCGTCGTTCATGCTTTCCGTCGTATGCTCTCGCAGCTTCGCCGACATCTCCTTATTACACCCTCCCTGAGCATGCACATGCTTCATTGGCACTGCCAACGCAATAAACTCGTACATGAACCACGCCAAATTGATAGTTCCCTCTTCTTCGGGTACTACAACCACCTCATCGCTCTCTTCAGCATAATCCTTGCCGAACTTCACAATCAGACGGTTCTTGGTGTCAACCGGGACTTCCACATCATCCAAACATCTGTCGCACGGAACAACCACAACGCCTTCAATCTGAAAATCCATCTCGAACGCAACCGACGTCCGCTTTACCATAAGATGAACCTTGACCTTGCCCTTTTGAACTTCATTTCCGTTAACGTCCACAAAAAACTTATTCTCCAGCAAATACTCAAGTTCGTGCACCCCCGGAGCGAGATTCTTCAAATCTACATTGTATAATTCAAGTCCACTCAAAGCCTTTTTGTGTAAAAACCCCGCAAAGATATGGAAAAACGAAACACAAAAACAATATCGGCTGAGTTATTTTTCTCCGCCATGCCTCAGCCCTTACATCTGCGAAGCTCTATTCGGAAGGTCGTTCCCTTACCGAGTTCTGAATTTTTCACAAATATTCTGCCGCCATGATACGACTCGATGATGCGCTTAACCAAAGAGAGCCCAAGTCCCCACCCTCGCTTCTTTGTCGTGTATCCGGGATTGAACACCGTCTTATACTTCGATTTGGGAATACCTTTGCCCGTATCCGTCACATCTATACGCACCATTTTTCCGCGCTCTTCCACTTGGAAAGTTATTTCACCATGCCCTTCCATCGCGTCCACAGCGTTTTTCGTCAGGTTTTCAATCACCCAAGCAAACAGGGAGTCGTTTATCAAGGCCTGTACAGGTTTGTCGGGAAGGTGCGTAAAAATCTTCACCTTGGAGGAGATGCGCGTCTCCATGTAGCCTAAAGCCGTGCGAATCGAGTCGTTGATATTGACCGGCGTTGGGTCGGGATTGGAACCTATCTTCGAGAAACGCTCTGCAATCATCTCCAAACGTTTCACGTCTTTCTCCATCTCGCAGAGTAGCGACGGATCTATTTCTTTTGTACGGAGATATTCCATCCATGCAATAAGCGAAGATATTGGCGTCCCGAGCTGATGCGCCGTTTCTTTCGACAATCCTACCCACACCTTGTTTTGTTCGGCTTTCTTCGTGCTGGCAAGAGCCAGGAAAGCCACCAGGATAAACACAAACACAACCGTCAGCTGGACATACGGATAGAGAAGCAGACGCTTCAGGATGATCGAATCGTCGTAATACAGATACTGAAACGCCCCGTCTTGCATATCGATAAGTATAGGAGAGTTCTTTCCCTTCAACTCACGGACCTTATTTTTCAAGAATCCTTCGACATCTTTCTCCGGAAGTTCAATGTTCTTCTCGGCAATCACACTGTCGCTCTCGTTGCACCACAAGACAGGGATGGTCGTATTGCTTTCCAAAATCTTAAGGATAAGAGCCATATTCGCTCCATTTGTCTCGCTCGCAATCATACGTTGCGCCTCTGCCCATATCTCGACTTTCTGCCGTTCTTCCTGCGCAAGACTCTGCACCAGCCGGTCGGAGACAAACACCGAACCGATTGCAATCAGCACTGCAATCAGGATAAAAAAATATTTAAGCCGCTGTCTGGAGTCATATATACTGCTCATACACTAAAAATTCACGTTCACGCATATTAGAACGAAGCAGCAGTAATATTATTGTAAAAACACCATGCAAGACACACTACACAAAACGCTCTGCCCGATTGTCACAGATACAAAAACACTGTGGCGCACCACGGACTGATTGTAACGGACGCAAAAACGCTGTGGCGCACCAC
>CAVJTV010000114.1:0-7728 GCA_963652435.1 Desulfovibrionaceae bacterium
ACAGTGTGTTTTTCTTTCCTGCAATTTGCATGGGCTTAGAAACAGTGTGTTTTTCCTTCCGCGGATTTTCTCGGGCTTAGAAACAGTGTGTTTTTCCTTCCTGCAATTTGCATGAGCTTAGAAACGGTGTGTTTTTCCTTCCTGCAATTTGCATGAGCTTAGAAACAGTGTGTTTTTCCTTCCTGCAATTTGCATGGGCTTAGAAACAGTGTGTTTTTCTTTCAGCGGATTTTCTTGAGCTTAGAAACAGTGTGTTTTCCCTTCAGCGGATTTTCTTGAACGTAGAAACAGTGTACTTTCCCTTGCCGCCGGATTGCGGGAGGGCGTTTTACAGCTTCAGCCTTATGACGGAGCCGTAGGGAGGGACGGATTTGAACGCATCGCGGAGGGCGCATTCTCCGGCATAGACGTGGGCGCAGGCAATGACGCCCCCGTGGGTGAATATGCAGACGTTTTGAAACGCGCAGCCTTGCAGCTCATCAAGAAACGAGCGGACGCGGGCGTATTGGTCCGAAAGCGACTCGCCGCAGGGGGCTTGGGTGCCGATCCAATCCGTAAACCATGCGTCGGAGCGCGGGTCGGCAGAGATTTCGTCCCAAGGCATCATCTCCCACTCTCCGAAATCGAGCTCTTTCAGCCTGTCGTCGTGCGTGGCAAAGGGATAGCCGCAGTAGGCAGCAAGCCTAAGGCAGCGGGTCAGCGGACTGCTCCACACCTTGTCGAACGTCTCCCCTCGGAGCAAACGCTTCACCTCCCGCGCTTCTTCCTCGAACGACGGACCGAGGGGCACGTCGGTCTGCCCGTAAGCATAGCCCGCAGGGACGGCGACGGAGGTATGTCTCACCAAGAGAACGTTCATAGCGCAGTTTTCTGAAGTATCGTATATATAACGGTAATTCCGAGGTAAAAGCTCAGCTCCGAGAGAAGGAACAGTGCGCCGCAGCAGTCGCCGGTGTAGCCTCCGATCCTCCGCTTCATAAATGTTGTCAGAAGATACCACGCGACGACCGGCAGCAGGGCGGCGAGGAGGTAGACGGGCTTCGGCAGCCAGCACAGGGGAATCAGTGCGCAGGCGATGCTGAAGAGATATTCTTTCGCCGTCATGCGGGTGTACACGGTGCGGTTCTTTGCTTCCGTCTCTTTCCGCGCGTAAGGCAGACGGTTGATGACCATCCCTGCCACGCCCTTGCAGAACGGGTCGCCAGCAAGTATGGCGCAGCCCGCAAGCTCCGTGGGAAGGCTGCCGAGCGAGAGGAAGAAAACCCCGAAATAGAAGACGAGACCAATCACGCCGTAGCTCCCGATGCGGGAGTCTTTCATGATGTCAAGCACTCGCTCGCGGGTTGCCCCTCCGCCGAAGCCGTCGAAGAAATCCGCCAGTCCGTCTTCGTGCAGGCAGCCCGTCGCCAGCAGCCGCGTCGCCATTGCCAACGCCAGAGCTACGCCCGCAGGCACGACGAGAGAGGCGGCATACAGCACGGCGACCATCAGTCCGGCAGTGAGCCAGCCGACGAATGCCCATCCGCTCACAACTCTCTTGAAGTGTTCCGCAGGGACTTCCGCAATCTTCCAAAAGGGCAGGCGGGTGAAGAATATGAATGCAGCCAACAGACGAAGTATCATACGTGCCGGATCTTGGGGTTAGAAATATTTCGTCACTGCCGCCTCGCGGAAGGTGTGCATCTCGTTTATCATGCGCACTGCCGAGTCGATGATAGGGAAGGCGCAAACGGCACCGGAGCCTTCGCCGAGGCGCATGCCAAGGCTCAGTATGGGTGTGGCATGAAGCGCGTCGAGCAACTTCCTGTGCCCCGCCTCGTCCCCGCAATGGCAGAATATGCAGTAAGGAAGCATCTCGGGGTAAAGGCGCGACGCCGCCAAGGCGCAGTTGGTCATGATAAACCCGTCGACAAGGACGACCATCTTCAGCTCGGCTGCACGGAGCATGCCGCCCACCGCCATGACCATCTCGTAGCCTCCGAAGTGACGCATGACATCGGGCGTAGAGCCGTCGCCCGTGTAGCCCTCGAGGGCTGCCTTCAGTACGTTGTATTTATGTTGCACGCCACGGCTGTCGAGCCCGCTTCCGGCACCGACGCATTCAATCAGCGGTATCCCCGTGAGGCATGTCATCCACATGCTGGAGGCGGCGGTGTTGCCGATGCCCATTTCCCCGAAGCTGATCACGCGGCATCCTTCCTCGTGGCAACCGGAGACGATTTCGGCTCCGTAGCGGAGAGCCGTCTCCATCTCTTCGCGCGTCATGGCAGCCTCGTGGAGGAAGTTGCGCGTCCCTTTCCTGATTTTACGGTCGATAATCTGCGGCGTAGGAGGAAAATCGAAGTCTACACCCCCGTCGACAATCTTCATCTCGAAACCGTGCTGGCGCGAGAGGAAACAGATGCCGGCTCCTCCGTGGAGGAAGTTGTAGACAACCTGGCGGGTTACTTCCTTGGGAGATTTGCTCACACCCTCGTCGGCAATGCCGTGGTCAGAGGCGAAGATGACATTGACGGGACGGCGGAGCGACGGCGCGAGCGTCTGCTGTATCAGTCCGATTTGAAGGGCAATCTCCTCTAATCTGCCAAGCGAACCTTTTGGCTTGGTGAGGTTGTCTATCTTCTCCCGCAACGCATCGGCAATAGCCGTGTCGGGGCGTTCGATATGAAAGGTAATCATGTGTCGTTACTTTATCTTTACCGGTATGCCGCTAACCATAAGTATCACCTCGTCGGCATGCGAGGCAACGTATTGGTTGAACCATCCCTGCAGGTCGGTGAACCTCCGCTGCAAGGCATCGGGAGACACTCCTCCCATTCCAATCTCGTTTGTCACGAAGATGAAGCATGCCTCTTGCGCGGTCAGGCGGTCGAACTCTTCCTTCAGCTGACGAAGCGACAAGTCGACATCACTGTCGTTGTCGAAAAAGAAGTTCGTGCACCATAGTGTGACGCAGTCTATCACGACCGTCCTTCCCTCCAGACTGTGACGGCTCGGGTATTTGTCCTCTTCTATGTTTGTCCATTCCGCGCCACGGTCTGCCTTGTGACGCAGGACGCGCCGGCGAAACTCGTCGTCCCATACGCGCGACGTGGCAAGATATACCGGAGCACCGTCGAGCTTCAATGCCAGCTTCTGCGCGTACCCGCTCTTGCCGGAGCGCTGCCCGCCTGTTATCAGCACGATATGCTTTCCCGTCATTATCTTGTTCTTCTTTCGGCTTGTCCCCTCTCGGCAGCACCGGAACCACCTTCGTCTCTCTTGGCGGCTTTCCTTGCGGCGGCGAATTTGTTGTAATGGACGTATTTCCCAGGGCGCAGCTCGCCGGATGACGATTTCTTTTTCTCTTTCTTTTCTGCCGGAGCTTTTTTCTTTTTACGCTCCTCGAGCATATACTCCGTGTCGGACAGCTCGTCTCCGAAGATGAGATTGCGGGTCTTGCCCATGCTCCTGAATGAATATTTCTGCAGCATAGAGATTTTTACCTTGATGTCGTCGAGCATGACGATGTCCGACTCGATTATTCTCTGTCCGACTCTGGCAATCTTGCCGTTGACAGTGACACGTCCCATTTCGATAAACCTGTCTGCATCCCTGCGGGAGCAAACACCTGCGCCACTGAGTAGTTTGTTTAGTCTTATTCCTTCTTCCATATTCTTTATTGTGTTTAGTGCAAAATCAATGACAGAAGACAGACGAGCAGCCCCATGACTATCTCCGTCGCTCTGTTCGTCTTTATTGCAACCGACACGTCGCGAGATGTGAGATGCCGGTCGTTCGTTCCGATGTACGGCTTTTCCACCGTCTCTCCGAAGTAGCGGTGCGTCCCTCCGAAGCGGCAGTCGAGGATGGCAGCCAAAGCTGCTTCGGGGTATCCGGAGTTGGGGCTGAGATGCGCCCTGCCGAAGCGTGAGAGGAAACCCATCTTGCGTGGGCAGCCGGAGACTATCAACATCAGGCAGGCTGTCAGCCGCGCCGGAAGGTAGTTTGCCGCGTCGTCGAGCCGTGCAGCCGCTTTGCCGAAGTCCTCATACCGCTTGTTTCTGTATCCGATCATCGAGTCGAGTGTGTTGATCATCTTGTATGCCATCATCCCCGGAAGCCCGAGCAATCCGAACCAAAACATCGGGGCAATCACTCCGTCGCTAAGGTTTTCTGCCAACGTCTCGAGGGCTGCGGCGCGGATATCTTCCGTGGAGAGGTCTGCCGTGTCGCGCCCGACGATGCGGCTGACCTGCATGCGTCCTTCCTCCACACTGCGGTCCACCGCCTCGAAGACGGCTCTCACTTCCCTTATCAGTGTCGTGCCTGCCAGGCAATAGAAGACGCCGACGCCGACCACGGCGGCATATAGCAGTGTGTGGACGGTGCCGGCAAGATGGAGCAGCCCGCAGACAAGCACAAAGATGCCACAGACGAGTGCGAACGTCAGCAGCGCACCTTTGCAGAAGCGGTGTTTGCCACGGTTGAGCTTCTTCTCTCCGAAAGAGATACATTTCCCGAACCACACAATCGGATGAGGCAACCCTGCGGGGTCGCCAAGCAGGCGGTCTGCCGTCCATCCGCCGAGGAAAGGAATGACCTTTAGAAAGTATGCTGATTGAATGGGCATGTACATACGCGCGTCTGTTTGAGGTGCAAAAGTAGGGATTTGTATTGTCCCTCGTTTGGCGGGTTTATGAATAAATATCTACTTTTGCCGTATGCTTGAAATAGGAATACATATAGAAAGATTGTTGCTGGAGCACGATTGCGTGGTCGTTCCCGAGTGGGGAGGGTTCGTGCTTCATAGTGTGTCGGCATCATACGACGAGAAAGAGCGCGTGTTCATCCCCCGCCGGAAAGAAGTTGTTTTCAATGCTACGTTAAGGCACAACGACGGGTTGCTTGCGGAGTCATACATGCAAAAGAACAAGGTGGATTACCGCAGGGCGCAGCTGATGATAGAAGAGGATGTGGCAAAGATGAGAGCCGCCTTGCAGGAAGAGAAGGTCTTGCCGCTGGGCGCGCTTGGCTCTTTCAGCCTGGGGCAGGAGGGGCAGGTCGTTTTCCATCCCGGAGAAACGGTTGTGTTCAGTGCCGGCTCGTATGGTTTGGAGCCGTTTAGTTTCCCCCGTCTTCAGCCAAAGCACTACAGCGAGGATGATGACACGGTGTATATCCCAATCAGCAGAAGGTTCGTTCGCACCGTTGCCGTTTCGGCAGCAGCCGTCGCCCTGTTCCTCTTGGTGTCTACTCCGGTGAGGGATGTCGAGATGTCTGCCTACACTGCGAGCTTTGTCCCGATGGAGATGACCAAGGGAAATGACTTTGCGGCGAAGCCGACCGAGACGGTGGCTGCGGAGGCAGAGATGCCTGTGGCGGATGTTGCAGATGTTGCGGAGGCGAAGAAGGAACAGCCTGTGGCGATGCCCTCTCCGGAGCCTGCGAGAAAGATGTATCATATCGTGATAGGCAGCTTCCCGACGGAAAGCGGGGCAAACAAGTTTATGGCAGGAGTAAGTCGTGAGGACTACGGAAATGCCGACCTTATCGTCCGTGACGGAAAATACAGGGTCTATGCCGACAAGTTCGACAACCGCAAGGATGCGGAGAGCTACCTTGCCTCGCTTCGCTCGAGGGGGCAATACAACGACGCCTGGCTCTTTATCAGCCGCTGACTAATTCCTAAAAACAAATATGTGATATGAAACTGAAAGTTATCATCCTAATGATGTGTCTGTTGTCCGGCTCTCTCGGCGCACAGAATGTTTACTACAATGCTTTTTCCCACAATGACTATTCGCGCGAGCACCCGTTGTTTGATGCCCTTTCCTTGGGGTTCAACTGCGTGGAGGCAGACCTGTGGCTCATCAATGGCGAGCTGTATGTCTCGCACGACTCGGTGGCTCCCAATCCCGACATCACGTTCGACAAGATGTATCTCCAGCCGTTGGTTAAACGCATAAAGAAGAACGGCGGCAAGGTTTATCCGGGTAGCGACCGCCCGTTCTATCTTATGGTGGACTGCAAGACCGACGGCGAGGCGATGTATCCCGTCCTGAAAAAGAAGCTGAAGAAGTATGAGTCTCTTTTCTGCCACGAGAAAGACGGCAAGATGCAGGAAAGCGCCATCTTGTTCTACCTCTCGGGGCGTAACCCGCGTAAGGCGATTGCCGCCGAGACCAACCGCTTCATCTTCCTCGACGGTAATCTTGAGGACTTGGGGAAGGGCGTTCCGGCTACCGTTATGCCGGTCATCAGCGACAACTATTCCCGTTATATCGACTGGAAGGGCGAAGGCGAGATGCCTGCCGGCGAGCTCGAGAAGATGCGCGAATATATCCGCCAGACCCATGCCGAGGGCAAACTGTTCCGCTGGTGGGGTGCACCGGACCGTCCCCTCTTCAAAAGACTTTTCATCGGGGAGAATGTTGATCTCATCGGGGCAGACGAGTTGGAAGAACTTGTCGAAATCCTTCAGGAGAAAAAATAGAAAAGTGCTCGTCTAATCCCGCTGGACCTGCGGCGAAGGGAAAAAAGTGCTTTTCTTGTCCCGCTGAACCTCAGCGAAGGGAAAAAAGCACTTTTCTTGTTCCGCTGGACTTCAGCGAAGGAAAAAAAGCACTTTTCTTGTTCCGCTGAACCTCAGCGAAGGGAAAAAAGAGCTTTTCTTGTTCCGCTGAACCTGCGGCGAAAGGGGAAAAGCACTTTTCTAATTCTGCCGGCAGCGGTAACACACTGAAAACAAACTTTTATACACAGAATATTTATCAGAAAAATGGAAAAACAAAACAGGCGATTGCTTTCGTTGGATGCCTTGAGGGGCTTCGATATGTTTTTTATCATGGGTGGCTCGGTGCTCCTTGCCTCACTCGCGGTGTTGTTTCCCGACTCTTCTTTTTGTCAGGGGTTGGCGGTTCAGATGGATCATGTGGAGTGGGACGGCTTGACGCACCACGACACTATCTTCCCGCTCTTCCTTTTTATTGCCGGTATCTCGTTTCCGTTCTCTTTGCAGAAACAGCGCGAAAGCGGCAAGACGGATGCCGACATTTACAAGAAAATCGTCTCGCGCGGATTGAAACTTGTCCTCTTCGGCATTATATACAACGGGCTTTTGAGCTTCGACTTTGCCCACCAACGCTATGCAAGCGTGCTGGGGCGTATCGGCTTGGCTTGGATGTTCGGGGCGTTGATATTTGTCAATACTCGTGCCGTGACGCGTGCGTGGATTACGGCAGCCCTCTTGGTGGGCTACTGGCTGCTGCTGGCTTTTGTCCCTGCTCCCGACGGCGCGGGCGCGGGCGTGTTCACGATGGAAGGCTCGCTGGTCGGGTATGTCGACCGCATGTTGCTCCCGGGCCGTCTGCATTTGGGCGTGCATGACCCCGAAGGGATACTCTCTCTCGTTCCGGCAATAGGGACGGCGTTGCTCGGGATGTTTACGGGCGAGTTCATCAAGACGGAGAAGGTCTCGGATATGAAGAAGGTGGGTGTGCTTGCTGCCGCCGGAGCGGTGCTGCTCGTTGTCGGTCTCCTTTGGTCGATGGTTTTCCCCATCAACAAAAACCTTTGGACAAGCTCCTTCGTATGTGTGGTGGGAGCCTATTCGGTGTGGATGTTCGCCCTGTTCTTCTACGTCGTAGATGTGTTGGGATGCCGTCGGTGGACATTCTTCTTCAAGGTTATCGGAGTCAACTCGATTACGATATATATGGCGCAAAAATTCGTGAACTATGCCTTCAC
>CAVJTV010000115.1:0-7725 GCA_963652435.1 Desulfovibrionaceae bacterium
TTTTCCTTCCTGCAATTTGCATGGGCTTAGAAACAGTGTGTTTTCCTTTCCTGCAATTTGCATGGGCTTAGAAACAGTGTACGAAGCCTTGCCGTTACTATCATCGTGGAGTATGAGATTCCGCGTCGGGGCGCGGAATGACAGACACACCAAAGGAATGACAGCGGCGGCGGCGGCAAATACCTCAGTATACCAACTTCACGTTGTCGAGCCAAAAGGTATTGCCCGGAGAGCCGATATAGGCTCCTCCGTGGCTGGAGGTGAACTGCAAAATCATGTGCGTCGGCTCGTCGCCCTCCTCAGCCCAGCCGATTTCCTTTATGGGGACGCTCTCGCCACGGCTGTTTGTCGTGTAGCGTTCCTCCACCTGTATGCGCATATAATGCCTGTAGTCCGCACTTCGGGAGATGTCGCCATACATAATGGGATAGGTCGCATCGTTCACCCACCCGTCGGTCGACGTTGTGTAGCGGTGCACCATCGTGCCCACGCGCTTGGCAAACACCCTCCCGTCCTTGTCCTCCCAACGTTTCTGCAAAAGAAGGATGACGGCTATGGAGTCTTGACCCGCCACCTTAGACTTGCGGCTGAAGCCGGTGCTGCGTATGCGGTCCTTCTCGGGAGCAGCCTTTATCTTGTAGTCGAAACGTATTGCCTTCGGCTTCTTGGTGAAAGGGATACCACTCTTTAGCATGCTCTGCGGGTTCTTAGTGCCCTTGATAGGTTCATGCACCGCACCGAGGAAGATAGACCCTGCGGCAACCACCTCGATGTCCACCAGTCCGAGCACCCTCACGCTCTCCATCTTTGTCTCCAAGCGGGCACACCACCCGTCGCCCCGCCTTTCGGGGTAGACCGAAGTGTTCGTCTTCACCACACCGGCAACCTTAGCCATCACGTTGGAGTTTGCCCACGGCGAGCCTCCCATGTTACGGTATGCCTCGCTGCCGACAATGGTGTCCGTCGGTCCGAGCTCGTAGAGCAGCTTCGTGTTGCCACCTATGATAGCCGACTCCTGTATCTCGCGGACGACCCACCTGTCCATATCGCCATACTCAAAAGGCTCGACCACCTCCTGCCCTGCCAGCGCAAACGGCAGGCAAAGCACAGACAATGGCAACCATACATTCCTCATCACACTCATCATCTTCCGCCTGTTTATAGCGAATAGCCCCACTCCTTCAGAGCCATTCCCCAGTTTTCTTCCACGAGCTTCACCGTGCGGTCGTCGTACTTGTAGCGGTTCTTCTTATAGCCTTTCTTCCTGCTGAGATACTTCTCTATGTCTCCCTTTGCCGCTTCGAAGCCCGGCAGGTCGAGGCGGCGGTATATATCCTCAGTCATGGCGTAGGCATCCTGCTCAAAGTCCTCGAACTTGACCTCCACGAGGTTGCCCTCGGGGATAAGCCCCTTCTGCTCTTCGAACTTGTAGAACAGGCGGCGATACACCTCGATGAGGTTGCTCTCTATCTGCTCGTTCGTGATGTCCTGCAACCTAAGCGGCTGTATGGTGTTGGTAAAGAAGCTGCGCGTGCTCTCGAACACGGTGTAGGGGTTGCGCTTGAGATAGATAAACTTGGCATTGGGAAACATCTCCACAAGAGTCTTCACACGTCCCGTATGCGGAGGGTTCTTGCTAAGGAACTGCGTGCCGTGCGTGTTCCAAAGCGAAATCTTTATCAGCTTCAGGAAAGTCTCCTTAAACACCTCTATCTCCTCCTTCGTGATGTTGTCGAACAAAAGGTATCGGTCGCAGTATTCCAGCATGTGTTTCGGGAAGAACCAGAAGTTGTAGTATGTGTACGGCATCATGTTCGACAGGGCGAACTCTTCCTCCTGTGGTAGGTCGACGCTCAGCTCCATATTGTCGGTAGGACGCTTGTCGGGCATCAAGAACGCCATATTCTTCTTGAAGAACGGCTGCCCCCAAAGCATAAGGTTGGGGAACACCGTCTGGTATGTCGTGTTGTAGCCGAAATGTTTGTCGCACGAGAACACGTTATGCACGAATGTCGTGCCGCTACGCCAATGCCCGAGGATGAACACAGGATCCATCTCCAGCGGCTTGTCGGCTATCTTTCGGTAACGGGCATCTTCGAAAGGCTGCAAGAGACTGAGCAGGCGGCACACCGTCTTGGTAAGGTAGTATTTGCCGCGAAAGCCTTTGTCAATGGTCTTGCCTCGCGACACAGCCTTGAATGTCTTCCAGTCTGCCCCGACCAGCGTATTTATCGGCAGCTTGTCAAATTCCAATAGTCCCATCGTATCATTTCTTTTCCGTTATACACTTCACCGTGACGCCCTGACTTTCCAAAGCCTCGCACACCTTGCGTATCGCCTCGTAGTGCTCCTCACCTATCCCCAACTCGGGCAGGTTGAGCACCGCCAAGGCATCCTCCGACACCATATCCTTCGCATCCACACGGTCGATAATCATACCCACAGCCGATGTGTTGTTGGTAATGGGGTCTATCAGTATGAACGCACCGGTCTGCTTGTTCCTGTGATACGGGTCGAAAAGCAGGGGCTTCCCTGTGGTGAACACCACGCGGGCAATCTCGTTCAGCTTCATCGGCAGACCCTCCATAGTCAACTTCCCGTTGTCTACGGAGAGTTGCTCCATCGTATTTACGTTTACCTTATAGCGGATGCTGTCGACACGTGCACGGGCAAGGTTCGTAGTATGCTTTATGTAGAACTGCTTCGACATGTCCATCACCTCCTCATCCATCCATACCAGCATGGCCTCGAAGTTACGGTCTTCCATGGGCAGATTGTCGAGATGAACCAACATCTCACCACGCGAGAGGTCAATCTCGTCCTCTAACGTAATGGTCACGCACTGTGGCGGGAAAGCATACTCTATCTCCCCATCGTACGTTACGATACTCTTCACCCTCGATGTCTTGCGCGAAGGGAGAGCCATGACCTCGTCGCCCTTCTTCACAACGCCGCTCACCACCTTGCCGCAGAAGCCACGGAAGTCGAGGTTCGGACGCAGCACATATTGCACGGGGTAACGGAAATCGTCCATGTTGCGGTCCTTGTCGATAGGCACAGTCTCAAGGAAGTCGAGCAGCGACGGACCGTCGTACCACGGCGTGCGGTCGCTCTTGTCCACCACATTGTCGCCGTCCAAAGCCGAAAGGGGTATAGGGGTGACGTCAGGTATATCCAACGTAGAGACAAATGCCATATAGTCAGCCACTATTTTATCAAACACCTTTTGGTCGAACCCCACCAGGTCCATCTTGTTTACTGCCAACACCACATGCTTGATGCCCAGCAGCGATACCAAAAAGGTATGCCTACGGGTCTGCGTAATCACTCCCGTGCGGGCATCCACAAGGATAACGGCAAGATTGGCTGTTGAGCCGCCGGTAATCATATTGCGTGTGTATTGCTCATGCCCCGGAGTGTCAGCAATGATAAACTTACGGTCGTTGGTGCTGAAGTAGCGGTATGCCACATCAATAGTGATACCTTGCTCGCGTTCGGCCTTCAGTCCGTCCAAAAGCAAGGCATAGTCAATATGGTCGCCGGCATTACCCATACGCTTGCTATCGCGCTCAAGGGCATCCAGCTGGTCTTCATACAACTTCTTACTGTCGAACAGCAAGCGTCCAATCAGCGTTGACTTACCGTCGTCAACCGACCCTGCCGTAAGGAAACGAAGCAAATCCTTCTCTTCGTCCTTATCCAAAAACTCTTTTATACTTAGTGTAGCCATAATTGTCTGTTAAAAATAACCCTCCCGCTTCTTTTGCTCCATGCTGGCATCCTGGTCGAAGTCAATCACACGTGTTGTGCGTTCGCTCTTGGTGGTTGTCATCATCTCTTCCACTATCTTCTCAATCGTATCGGCCTCACTTTCCACAGCTCCCGTAAGAGGCCAACAGCCCAGTGTGCGGAAACGCACCTTGCGCATCCGGATACGGTCGCGATACTGCTTAGGCAACCTGTCGTCGTCTGCCATAATCAGATTGCCGTCAATCTCAACTATGGGACGCTCCTTGGCGAAATAAAGCGGGACAATAGGGATGTTCTCGAGGCGGATATACTGCCATATGTCCAGCTCTGTCCAGTTGGAAAGCGGGAACACACGAATGCTCTCGCCCTTATGTATGCGGGCATTGTAGATATCCCACAACTCCGGACGCTGGTTCTTCGGGTCCCATTGGTGGAACTTGTCGCGGAAAGAGTAGATACGCTCCTTCGCACGGCTCTTCTCCTCGTCCCTACGCGCCCCGCCAAAGGCTGCATCAAACTTATACTTATCCAGGGCCTGCAGCAAGGCCTGCGTCTTCATAAGGTCGGTATGCACCTTGCTACCATGCGTAAACGGCCCTACGCCGGCACGGAAGGCCTCCATGTTGGATTCCACAATCAAGTTCCAACCAAACTTCTTTGCATACTCATCACGGAATTGAATCATCTCCTTGAACTTCCATTTAGAGTCGATGTGCATGAGGGGAAACGGCACCTTTCCCGGTGCAAAGGCTTTCTCCGCCAAACGGACCATAACCGACGAGTCCTTACCAATGGAATAAAGCATCACAGGATTCTCGAACTCGGCAGCCACCTCACGTATGATGTGGATCGACTCTGCCTCAAGTTCCTGCAGATGGCTTAGTTTGTAGTCTGACATAAATATGATGTTATTGTTTGTATTTCACTCTGGGCAGAATCAGATTCAGCAACCTCTCAACCGATTCCTCCAAACTCAGCACCGAGGTATCCAACGTGAGAGCCGGATGAAGGGGTGCTTCAAACGGGGCAGATACTCCGGTAAAGTCTTTTATCTCTCCCCTACGGGCTTTGGCATACAAGCCCTTCACGTCGCGCCGCTCGCATTCTTCTATCGGAGTGTTGACATATACCTCCAGAAAATCGTCCTTCCCAATGATTGACGAAGCCATCTCGCGCAACTCGTTGTTCGGACTGATAAACGCCGCTATCGTTATGATGCCGGTATCAACAAACAGGCGGCTCACCTCGGCTATGCGACGGATATTCTCCACGCGGTCTTCGGGCGAGAAGCCAAGATTGTTGTTTATGCCGCTGCGGATATTGTCGCCATCCAAGATGCGGCACAACAAACCCCTCTGATGCAACTCGCGCTCAAGGGCTATGGCTATGGTACTCTTGCCCGAACCGCTCAGTCCGGTGAACCACACCATCACGCTTCTCTGACATAGCAAGGACTCCTTGTCACCCCGGTTCATCATCCGATTGAATATAGGGTAAATATTTTCTTGTTTACTATTCATCATAATCATCGGTGTTGCCCCTATCTGTTAAAACTCCCATATCATCGGTATCACAAACACGGATATCAGGAAGGCAATAAGGTTCAACGGCAACCCTATGCGTACAAAGTCGGTAAACTTATATCCACCTATACCCTGCACAATAAGATTGGTCTGATAGCCGATAGGCGAGCTGAAACTTGCCGATGCAGCCACACATATCACCACAAAGAAGGGCATCGGGTTTACTCCAAGCTGAGTAGCCACCGACAACGCTATCGGGAAGCTCAACGCCGCCGCAGCATTGTTTGTAATAAGTTCCGTGAATATGTTAGTAATGATAAAGACTATGGCAAGCAACGCATACGGACCGAAGCTGTCAGCCATACTGATGATGCGGCTTGCAACCAGCGAGGCAAAGCCCGAGTTCTCCATCGCCTTACTGATGGCAAAGGCACAGGCAATGGTGATGAGTATGTCCCACGAGATGTATTTCGTGTATTTCTTCGGCGGGAAAATTTTAGTCCATGCCATCACGATTGTTGTAATGCAGACGAAGAAAAACATATCCAATCTCATCCCCGGTATCATCTCTCTCACAGCAGGCAGCTCGCCCACCGTTGCGCCGACAATCATAAACACCAACAGTCCGAGAGCCAGCCAACGCTTGCCGCGCGACACCGGCTCCATATGGTCGCTGCCGTTGGCCAGCATGAGGAACACACTCGACTCGCCCCACGTAGGGATGAACGTATCGTCTGCCCACAGCACCACGGTATCGCCCTCATGCAAGACCACTTTATCGAGGTCGTGCGTAAAACGCTCTCCTCCGCTTATCACCTCTTTCACTATTGCCCCGTAGTGGCGTGTGAAGTTAAACTCGCCCAGCGTCTTGTTGATACCCGGGAAACGTGAGCCAAGCACAGCCTCCACACGGTTGAGGTTGCCCGAATCACCCTCTTCTTCCGCCCCATTGTCTTGACGCGAGTCGGGCAAGAGCTTGCTTGAGAAGGCAAACAGATAGAGCATGCCGGCAATGGCGATGATGATGCCCACCTTTCCAAGCTCGAACATGGTAAACCCCTCGTAGCCGGCCTCAATCACCATGCCGTGGACAACCAGGTTGGTTGACGTACCTATCAAGGTACATATACCACCCAATATGGTTACATACGAAAGAGGTATCAGGAACTTCGTTGCCGGGAGCTTCACCGACTCTGCCCAACGCTTGATGATAGGGGCAAATATGACAACAACGGGAGTATTGTTGAGAAACGCCGACACGCCGGCAATGAGGGGTAGCATACGTACCTGTGCCTTCAGCACCGTTGTCTTGCCTTTGGGGAGCAACTTCTTGATCAGCTCACCCAACGTGCCGCTCTGGCGTATACCCTCGCTCACCAAGAATAGCAGAGCCACCGTTATCATACCTTTGTTGCTGAAGCCCTCCAGCATCTCTTTCGGAGAGAGTATGCCGGCAACGAGAAACAATACCACTACGGAGAAGAGTATCATCCCCGGTCGCATCTTGTCCCATACCAATGCCGCAACCATCCCTGCAAGGACTATCAGCACAAAAAATACTTCCCAGTTCATCCCCAGGTCAAATTTTGTCTATCAGAAAAAAGTTCAATTAGAAGACGCAAATATAATAAAAAACCCATGCCTTACGTCCCCGTAAATGTTCATTTTAGTTCTTTTGACCAAAACTGTCAATATTCGGAAGAATAAGATTTAACAATGAACCAAGGGTTGTGAAGGTCCTCCTTGTTATATGTCAATGGTGTCTTGCCATCGGTGTGGAACACGTCGCACCCTGCACCGCGCGCAATGGCATGGCCCGCTGCCGTGTCCCACTCCATCGTCGGGGCAAAACGCGGATACACGTCCGCACTTCCTTCGGCAACCAAACAAATCTTACGGCTGCTGCCACTGCTGATGAGTGTTACGGGCCGTTCAAACCTTTGCAAATCGTCTATAAACGCCATTGTCTCCGCACTCTGGTGCGAACGTGAAGCAACCACCACAATATCCTCACGTTCCATATGCATAGGTAGACGGATGGATGCCTCAAGTATGGTTTCAAACGAAGACAGGCAACCATCCCCGCCCACAAGAGTCAGCTTGTAGGCACCCAATGCATCCATAGAGAAATACAATTCTTTGAGCACGGGGATATAAACAACCCCCATGACAGGCACACCTTCACGCACAAGGGCGATATTCACGGTGAATTCGCCGTTCTTCTTGATAAACTCTTTGGTGCCGTCGAGCGGATCGACCATCCAAAACTCCTTCCACCCAGAGCGTTCCCCATAAGGAATGTCTTTTCCCTCTTCGCTCAGTATCGGATACGAGGTGGTAGCAAGAAAATCCGTTATGACACAGTGTGCAGCTTTGTCGGCTTTCGTCAGCGGAGAGTTGTCAGCCTTACGCTCCACTTCGAAGTCCGACTTCGGGTCGGTGTATATATCCA
>CAVJTV010000116.1:0-7693 GCA_963652435.1 Desulfovibrionaceae bacterium
ACATCCGTGAAGGTTATGATGCAGTAGTCCTCTGTGAGGATACTAAAACAACAAAAGCCGCCCCACAACAGGGCGGCTTTTGTTGTATCAGCAACGTGGAGTATGAGATTCCGCCGCCGAGTGCGGGATGACAGTTTGTATTGGGTGCGTACATGTATAATAATAAGGTATACATAGCGGTGAGGTGTCTGCGCTTGTGACAGGAACACGGGATGACATTTTTGGAGTTTGTGCACGTGTGCAAAGACACAAAACCAAGCGGTTTCGACCGATTGTCACAGTGGCAAAGACGCCGACGGTGTCCCACAGCATTATTGTAACGGTGGCAAAGACACTGTGGCGTCCCACAGCATAATTGTAACAGACGCAAAGACGCTGTGGTGTCCCACAGCATGATTGTAACGGTGGCAAAGACGCTGTGGCGTCCCACAGCATAATTGTAACAGACGCAAAGACGCTGTGGCATCCCACAGCATTATTGTAACGGTGGCAAAGACACTGTGGCGTCCCACAGCTTGATTGTAACAGACGCAAAGACGCTGTGGCATCCCACAGCATAATTGTAACAGACGCAAAGACGCTGTGGCATCCCACAGCATAATTGTAACGGGCGCAAAGACATAAACCGAGTGGTTTCGACTCTTTGTCACGGATACAATTATACCGCGCCGGCCTTTTCTGTCATTCTGCATGCCCAAGATGTCATCCCACACTCAAAGCGGGATCTCCCAAACCGATGCACAGCCCTCGTCGCTGTCATGGCGCGCTCTGTTGAGGACGCACAGCCCTCAGCACTGTCATGGCGGACCCCGGGTCACCATCTCAAACTAAACGTTGAACATTCTTTTTGTTTCATCGTCATTCATTGCCTTTGGAGCATGAGATTCCGCCGTCGAGTGCGGGATGACAAACATGCTGAAGGGATGACAGGGGAGTGGCGGTTGGCGGCTCTTTTTGATACCAATCCTGTTATCAGAAACGGTATTATTGGTGAAATGTCACTTGTTTGTGTGTTAAAAACGCAGGCAAGGAACAATTTTAAGGTGAAAACGGCTGCAATGTTTTGCCTATGCGAGATACTTTTTGTTCTTTTGTCTCCGAGAACGCAAAATTGTTTAACGCATAAAACCCATATTGCCTATAGCATAAACATTACTCGAAGAAATTATAAAACACAGAGAAGTAATGGAAACAATGAAATCGATGACTGACGAAGAGTTGGTTGTCCTTTATGCGCAGGGTAATAATGCCGCGTTTGATGTGTTGCTGAACCGTCATAAAGGCGGGATACATTCCTACATTTACTTTATGGTTCGTAATAAAGAGTTGGCAGAGGATATCTTCCAGGAGACCTTTGTCAAGGTGATTATGACCATCAAACAGGGTCGTTACACCGAGAACGGCAAGTTTAAGGCATGGATCACCCGTATTGCGCACAATCTGGTTATCGACAGTATCCGTCAGGAACGCAACGAGAATACTATTTCCAACGACGAAGTGGAAGTGGATTTGTTTAACGACATGAAGCTGTGCGACGGGACGGTTGAAGACAATCTCGTGCGTCGTCAGGTGCTTTCGGACGTGAAGAAGTTGATCCGTCATTTGCCCGACAACCAACGCGAGGTGCTTGAGATGCGGTATTATCAAGATCTCAGTTTTAAGGAGATTGCCGACATCACGGGCGTCAGCATAAATACGGCATTGGGACGGATGCGTTATGCCATCTTGAACATGCGCCGTATGGCAGAAGAGAGCCGCATGGAACTGAGCATTGCCTGAGGAAAGACACGTGTGGAAAAATATTCTTTGGTTCATGAAATAAGTGGGATAATCTCCCGTTTTATTATCGAACGAATAAAAAACGGGAATGCCTATGAGGAGATTTTCTACGCAGTACACGCATGAATTAAAGAACGGAACAAAAGATGACCGTGGCAATAGGACGAGTATGCCAAGCAGACGGACGCTTGATTATCTTTTCCGGTTTGCAAGGTGCTATCACGCTGAGCCGACGTTGGAGTCCGGTCTCTGTGGATTCGTGATGAATTGAAAGATTAAAGAAGAAAAGAAGGGGGTATGTGCAGGGTATGGACATATCCCCTTTGTGGTGTGTATATTCCACCTTATTATTTTTGTACATTTGCGCCGCTGTGAAAGCGGGGTTGCCCCGTCCGGTTTAGGTAGGAGATAAAAATCAAAGAAATATACAATATGGAAATTGCGAGTAAGTATAGTCCCGCCGAGGTGGAGGGAAAATGGTATCAGTATTGGTTGGATAACGGCTTTTTTAAATCGAAGCCCGACGCGAGAGAGCCGTATACGATTGTTATCCCGCCGCCAAATGTCACCGGTGTGCTTCATATGGGGCATATGCTTAACAATACAATCCAGGATATCCTTGTGCGTCGTGCCCGAATGATGGGCAAGAACGCCTGCTGGGTGCCAGGGACAGACCATGCGTCCATTGCCACCGAAGCCAAGGTTGTAAACAAACTATCTCAGCAGGGAATAAAGAAAACAGACCTGACACGCGAGGAGTTCTTGAAACATGCGTGGGCATGGAAGGAGGAACATGGCGGCATCATATTGAAGCAGCTCAGAAAACTCGGAGCGTCGTGCGACTGGGATCGCACTGCCTTTACGATGGACGAGAAGCGTTCGGAGAGTGTGCTGAAAGTGTTTGTCGACCTCTACAATAAAGGGCTTATATATCGCGGCGTGCGGATGGTGAACTGGGACCCGAAGGCACTCACTGCCCTTTCCGATGAAGAGGTGATATATAAGGAAGAACACAGCAAGCTGTATTACCTGCGCTACAAGATAGAGGGCGAAGATGGCTATGCGGTTGTGGCTACGACCCGTCCGGAGACAATCATGGGCGACACGGCAATGTGTATCAATCCGAATGACCCGAAGAACACGCATCTGAAGGGGAAACGGGTTATTGTCCCGCTTGTGAACAGGGCTATTCCGGTTATTGAGGACGATTATGTGGATATAGAGTTCGGCACGGGCTGTTTGAAGGTGACGCCGGCACACGATGTGAACGACTATATGCTGGGCGAGAAATACAACCTGCCTTCGATAGATATCTTCAACGACAACGGGACGTTGAGCGAGGCTGCCGGAATGTACGTCGGTATGGATCGCTTTGAGGTACGTCGTCAGATAGAGAAAGACCTGGAGGCTGCCGGATTGCTGGAGAAGGTGGAAGCCTACGAGAATAAGGTGGGTTATTCAGAGCGCACGAACGTGCCTATCGAGCCGAAGCTGTCGATGCAGTGGTTCCTCAAGATGGAACATTTGGCGGAGATTGCTCTTCGACCGGTGATGAACGACGAGCTTAAGTTCTATCCCCCTAAGTTCAAGAACACATACCGTCATTGGATGGAGAACATCAAAGACTGGTGCATAAGTCGTCAGTTGTGGTGGGGGCATCGCATTCCAGCCTATTACTTGCCGGAAGGAGGTTTTGTGGTAGCCGAGACTGCAGAAAAGGCTTTGGAACTGGCACAGAAGAAGAATCCTGCGCTGACGGCGGCAGACCTTCGCCAGGACGACGACTGTCTTGATACATGGTTCTCTTCGTGGCTATGGCCCATATCACTGTTCGACGGCATAAACAATCCCGACAACGAAGAGATAAAATACTACTATCCAACGAATGACCTCGTGACCGGTCCGGACATTATATTTTTCTGGGTGGCGCGTATGATTATGGCGGGCTACGAATATCGCGGACAGATGCCGTTCAGGAATGTTTATTTCACAGGTATCGTGCGCGACAAGCTGGGACGCAAGATGTCGAAATCGCTCGGCAACTCTCCCGACCCGTTGATGCTGATTGAACAGTATGGTGCAGACGGTGTACGTATGGGTCTTATGATGGCAGCACCGGCGGGCAATGATATACCTTTCGACGAGGCATTGTGTGAGCAGGGACGTAACTTCAACAACAAGATATGGAATGCATTCCGCCTGGTTAAGGGGTGGACTGTCGACGAAGTGGCAGCGCAGCCCGAGGCGTCGGCTACGGCGGTGAAGTGGTTTAAGATGCGTCTCGACAAGGCAATCATGGAGGTCGACGACTTGTTCGGCAAGTACCGCCTGAGCGAGGCAATGATGGTTGTCTACAAACTCTTTTGGGATGAGTTCTCTTCGTGGTATCTTGAGATGGTGAAGCCCGGCTACGGGCTGCCGGTGGACGGGGCAACCTACATGGCGACACTCGGTTTCTTCGATGCCCTTCTCCGTCTTCTTCATCCGTTCATGCCGTTTATCACCGAAGAGCTGTGGCAGGCTCTTGAGCCGCGCAAGAAGGGCGAGAGTGTGATGGTTTCCATGATGCCGAAGGTAGGCGTGGTGGACGATGCTTATTTAGTGTCGTTCGAAAAGGTAAAAGAGATTGTTGGTGGCGTGCGTACCATCCGTTTGCAGAAAAATATCCCGAATAAGGAGGCTCTTACGCTTCAGGTGTTGGGCAGTCACGATGATGCTTTCAATGCGGTTATTGCCAAGATGTGTAATCTTAGCGAGATAGCAAAGGCGGACGAGAAGGCGGCGGGAGCTGCGTCGTTCCTTGTCGGCACAACGGAATATGCCGTGCCGTTGGGCAACATGATAAACGTAGAGGAAGAAGAGGCAAAGCTTCGTGAAGAGCTGAAATACCAGCAGGGATTCCTCGCCTCCGTTGTGAAGAAGCTGAGCAATGAGAATTTTGTCGGTAAGGCTCCGGCGAAGGTTATCGAGATGGAACGCAAGAAGCAGTCGGATGCCGAAAGTAAGATTCGGACGATAGAGGAGAGCATCGCTGCCCTTATGAAGATGAAATCGTAACATATTAAATATATCATGGAAAATTCAAGAAGAAAGTTTTTTAAGCAAGGGCTTGCCGGAGCGTTGTTGCTCAGTTCGGCAGGCGTAGCCGGTGCCACTCTGCCGAAAGAGGCGGAGACTAAAGCGGCAAAGGCAGAGAATCCGTGGCAACTGGGTATGGCAGGCTTTACGTTCGTCAACTTCGATTTGGACACAACGTTGAAGACCCTCAAGAGACTCGACATACACAGTCTTTGCATCAAGGATTTCCATCTTCCTTTCAACAGTACCGACGACGAGATACGGGCGTTTCACGATAAGTGCGCTGCCTACGGGGTTACGGGATATGCCGTAGGTCCGATATATATGAAGACGGAGGCGGAGATAGACCGTGGGTTTGAATATGCCAAAAGGGTAGGGGTGAAGCTGATTGTCGGTGTCCCCAACTACGAGCTTCTTCCATATGTAGACAAGAAGGTGAAGGAATACGATTTCCACTATGCCATCCATCTCCACGGACCCGACATCAAGACGTATCCCGACGCAACGGACGTGTGGGAGCATACGAAGGATTTAGACCCTCGTATCGGCATGTGTCTGGACATAGGTCATGACTTGCGTAACGGCTGCGACCCCGTGGCAGATTTGAAGAAGTATCACACCCGTGTCTTCGATATGCACATCAAAGACGTGACCGACGCTTCGAAGGCGGGTGTCGGCATAGAGATAGGACGCGGTAAGATAGATTTCCCTGCACTCGTAAAGATGATGCGTAAGGTGAACTACACCGGACGGTGCAGCCTCGAATACGAGAAGGATATGAAAGACCCGTTCCTTGGCATTGCCGAGTCGATCGGCTATTTCAAGGCGGTGAGCAAAATAGTTTAAGTCCTAAGGAAAGAGAGATGAGAACAGCCGGTTGCCTGCTCTGTGTTTGCCTTTTCGCCTCCTGCAGCTCGATGAACTATGTGGGCATCGAGACGTATAACCCTTCCGAGGTGACGTTTCCAGCTGAAGTGAAGAAGGTCTTGGTGGTAAACAACGCCGTGCCTCAGCCCGACGACGTGGGATGTGAGTTTACGTTGTTTGGCGACAAGGTGGATACTTGCCGTGTGAAGGCAGACAGCGCACTCTTTTATGCTTGCACCGGACTGGGAAAGGCAATGGCTGAAGTCCCGTATTTCGGAGATGTCCTTCTCTATCATGATGCCGTGCGAAAGGATGATGTCTACTACGAAGACCGTAAGCTGACGGGCGAAAAGGTAGAGACGCTGTGCGACGAGACGGATGCCGACGCGGTGGTTTCCGTTGACCGTATGCTGTTCGAGTCGAAAAAGACGGTCAAGGCATATGCCGACGGCTTTGTGGGCGGAGAGATAGAGGTGAGGATGTCCGGCGTTGTGCGTGCGTACCTTCGGGGCAGGACGAACCCTTTGGCAACGATACATATTGTGGACAGTGTCTTTTTCTATGAAGAAGCTCCCAATACGGTTATTCTCGACAAGGCTCTGCCGCAGACAGACAAGGCTCTTTGTGTGGCTGCGGAGTATGTAGGTGTGAAGGCAGGCCCAAACTTCGTCCCGCATTGGACGAATGAAACGCGGTGGTACTACACCGGCATTGGCACAAAGTGGAAGGAAGCGACGGCATACGCCCAGTCGGAAAAGTGGGAGAAAGCCCTTGGGTATTGGATGCGGATATACGAGCAATCGGGTAGCAGCGCGGCTCAGGCAAAGGCTGCGTCGAACGTCGCCCTGGCTTACGAGATGAGCTCTCGTGTGGAGGACGCATGCCGGTGGGCAGCGAAGTCGGCAGAGCTGTTTGAGAAGGCTGAAGGCGGAGACGGCAAAAACGCCAAGTTGTCGGCTCTTTATGTGGAGGTATTGCGCGAGAGGGTGCGCTCTGACAAAAAGCTCGATGTGCAATTCGGCAAATGACGGGGGCTGTGTTTTAAGGGATTTATTACTACTTTTGGCGGGCAATTCAAGAAAGAGGGTTAAGATATGAGTGCAAATAATGCAAAGGTCCAGTCGGTTTTGGAGGAAGCGTTCACATCTGCCGTAGGCAAGATGGCTGCGGGTGATGCTACAGATTTTCATAGCGACATGTACGTCCAGGCTGATTCCGAGAGCGGAGAGTTGCAAATTTACGACGAGAAAGAGCAGCTGCTTGAAAAGGTCGTTATCTATGATTGGGTGGGCTTCCCCGACGAAGAGCAGTTTGTCAAGAGGGTTGCCACGACGTTGAGGTCCGTGCTTGCTCTTTTGGCTTCGAAGAATGTGTTCGACGCTCCGCAGATAGCCAAGCCGTTTTCGGTTAGTCTGACCGACGACGATTTCACCGTGACTGAGGAGCTAATCTTCCTCGACGATGACCTTCTGCGTGCCGACGATCCGCTTCTGAAAAATTTAGACGAAGAATTGGATGATTTTTTGGCTAAACTTCTTTCAGATGTCGAATAGATGACATATTTTTGCCGGCGATTTGAAAAAAATTTAGGGTAAAACATTGCCGAAATAGCTCAGTTGGTAGAGCAACGCATTCGTAATGCGTAGGTCGCCGGTTCAAGTCCGGCTTTCGGCTCGGAAGCAGTTATCTGTAAAGATGGCTGCTTTTTTAGTATGTGCCTAAGATGTTTTTTGTTGAAAACATCCCTTTCGGGGGACAATAACATAACACAGAAAACCAAGCCCCGGAGAAATTGCTTCCTCGGGGCTTTCGATTATCATTCGAACGCCGTTCAAAACCCTCATGTAACTTGCATGAAGGAAAAAACGCCGTGCAAAACGCTCATGCAACTTGCATGAAGGAAAAAACACCATGCAAAACCCTCATGCAATTTACATGAAGGAAAAAACACCGATCAAAACCCTCATGC
>CAVJTV010000117.1:0-7578 GCA_963652435.1 Desulfovibrionaceae bacterium
TAGAAACGCCGGAAAGTCCGCTTTCTTCCGTTTCCGGAAGTCGGGAAACCCCTTTGCACCCTTGCAAAGCCATTTCCGGAAGTCGGGAAACCCCTTTACACCCTTGCAAAGCCATTTCCGGAAGTCGGGAAACCGCGAGAAAGTCCGCTTTCTTCCGAAGGCGTTTCTTTCGGCGCGCTGAACATTCTTCCTGCGCTTTATTGTGTATTGAAGAAAACTTTTGTTCCTTTGCGACCGCTTTAGCGTAATCTCTGATGGGGAAAGTTACCCGTCATATTGCGTTTCATTTTAACAAACAAACAAAAAAGCAGAAAGACAATGGATTTAATTAAGATTGCAGAAGAGGCGTTTGCCACGAAGAAGGAGTTTCCTTCGTTCAAGAGTGGCGACACAGTTACCGTGGCTTACCGTATTAAAGAGGGTAACAAAGAGCGTATCCAGCAGTACAGAGGCGTTGTGATCCGTATTTCCGGACATGGCGACAAGAAGCGGTTTACTGTACGTAAAATGTCGGAGAACATCGGTGTGGAAAGAATTTTCCCGATAGAGTCGCCGTTCATCGAGAGCATCGTTGTGAACAAATTGGGTAAGGTTCGCCGCGCCAAATTGTATTACCTGCGTGCACTCACCGGAAAGAAGGCAAGAATCAAGGAAAAGAGAATCTGATCTTGTTGAGGGGTTTCGAACAAACAGAAAAACAGGGGGCCGTCCGATATGTATCGGGCGGCTCTTTTGCGTTATTGGGCGGCTGTGGCGTTCACTATTTTTAAAAAGGTAGAAAAGTGCGGGGGGTCATATTTTGTTACTTTTGCGCGGCGAAAAGGCGAAAGCTATCACTTTCAGCACATGTAAAAACATTGTTTGTAATTTATGGAAAACATAGGTATTGGTCTTCTATTGATGGTGGTCGGCATGACCACGGTATTTGCCATTCTTTTGATTGTTATCAACCTCGGAAAAGGGCTGATTCTTCTGGTAAACAAATACGCGCCCGAAGAGGTGGAAGCGAAAAAGCCCGTGCGAACTGCGGCGGCTGCCCCGTCGGGTATTTCGAAGAAGACAACTGCCGCAATAGTTGCAGCAGTCAGCTCCGCCACCTGCGGACAAGGAAAGGTTACGAAAATTGAGAAAGTATAAACATAGAGTCATGAAAAGAGAAATAAAATTCAGCTTGGTCTTCCGCGATATGTGGCAGTCGGCAGGGAAATACGTGCCGCGCGTAGACCAGCTTACACGTGTTGCACCTGCCATCATTGAAATGGGTTGTTTTGCCCGCGTCGAAACCAACGGAGGAGGGTTCGAACAGGTCAACCTTCTCTTCGGAGAAAACCCCAACAAAGCCGTGCGCGAATGGACAAAGCCCTTCCACGAGGCAGGTATCCAGACCCACATGCTCGACCGTGCCCTCAACGGACTTCGTATGAGCCCGGTCCCGGCAGATGTGCGCCAGCTGTTTTATCAGGTGAAGAAGGCACAGGGGACAGACATAGCCCGCACATTTTGCGGACTCAACGATGTGCGCAACATTGCGCCGAGTATCCGCTACGCCAAAGAAGCAGGGATGATTTCGCAATGCTCGCTCTGCATCACCCACTCCCCTGTTCATACCGTGGAATACTACACGAAGATGGCTCTCGAACTTATCAGCTTGGGTGCCGACGAGATATGTATAAAGGATATGGCAGGAATCGGTCGTCCACACTCGCTCGGGCAGATTGTTGCAGGCATCAAAGCCGCGCATCCCGAGATACCTATACAATATCATAGCCATGCCGGTCCGGGCTTCAATGTGGCATCCATCCTCGAAGTGTGTGCTGCAGGATGCGACTACATCGACGTGGGTATGGAGCCACTCTCGTGGGGAACAGGGCATGCCGACCTCCTGACAGTGCAGGCAATGCTGAAGGATGCCGGTTACAGCGTGCCGGAGATAAACATGGAAGCCTACATGAAAGTGCGCAGCATGATACAGGAGTTCATGGACGACTTTCTGGGTCTGTATATCAGTCCGAGAAACCGACTGATGAATTCGCTCTTGATAGGTCCGGGACTTCCGGGCGGTATGATGGGTAGCCTTATGGCAGACCTTGACAAGAACCTCGAGACAATAAACAAGAGCAATATAAAGAACAACAAGCCGCTGATGTCGCAAGACCAATTGTTGATAAAGCTGTTCGACGAGGTGGCGTATGTATGGCCGCGCGTCGGTTATCCTCCACTTGTAACACCGTTCAGCCAGTATGTGAAGAACCTCGCGCTGATGAACGTGATGCAGATGGAGAAGGGCAAGGAGCGTTGGAGCATGATTGCCGACGATATATGGGACATGATCCTCGGAAAGGCTGGCAGACTGCCCGGAGAGCTTGCTCCCGAGATTGTCGAGAAAGCGAAAGCCGAAGGACGCAAGTTCTTCACCGGCGACCCGCAAGACAACTATCCCGACACGCTCGACAAGTACCGTAAGATGATGAACGAAAAGCATTGGGAGGTAGGAGAAGACGACGAGGAGCTGTTTGAATACGCCATGCACCCTGCGCAGTATGAGGCATACCGTTCGGGAAAGGCGAAGGTCGAGTTCCTTGCAGACGTTGCCCGCAAGAAAAAGGTGGCAGAGGAAAGCAGTCACCCCGCAGCCACTGCGCTGCCAACCATGCCGCAAGAGATGACCGTCAGTGTCGATGGGCAGGCATACCGCGTGACCGTAGCTTTCGGAGATGCCGTACCTGCGGCAACGCCGACAACCACAGCTCCGGCACCTGCACAGGCAGCTACGCCGTCGGCGGGAGGCAACGAAGTGCTCTCTCCGCTTGAAGGTAAGTTCTTCCTTGTGAAAGACACCGCAGAGACACCGCTCAAGGTGGGCGACACGGTGAAGGAAGGGGATGTGCTTTGCTACGTGGAAGCGATGAAGACATATAATGCAGTGCGTTCCGACTACGACGGGACAATCACTGCCATCTGCTTTGCCGGTGGTGATGCGGTTTCGGAAGATGACGTGTTAATGACGATTGGGTGATGAAAGAGATATTCCACAATCTGTATGAGATGACGGCGTTCAGCAATATCATTGCCGAGCCGCAGTTTCTTATCATGTATGCCATCGCCTTTATGTTGCTCTACCTTGGTATCAAGAAGCAATACGAGCCGCTATTGCTTGTTCCCATCGCGTTCGGCGTATTGCTCGCCAACTTCCCTGGCGGCGAGATGGGCGTGATACAGGCAGACGAGAACGGGATGGTGAATGTTGGCGGCGTGATGAAAAACATCTGGGAGATGCCCCTGCACGACATTGCGCACGAGCTGGGGATAATGAACTTCATCTACTATATGCTTATCAAGACCGGCTTCCTTCCGCCCGTAATATTCATGGGCGTGGGGGCACTGACAGACTTCGGTCCGATGCTCCGCAACCTGCGGCTGTCGATCTTCGGCGCGGCAGCACAGTTGGGTATCTTCGTTGTCCTGCTGGTGTCTATCCTGATGGGATTCACTCCGAAAGAAGCAGCGTCGCTTGGCATTATCGGCGGGGCAGACGGTCCAACGGCAATCTTCACGACCATCAAGCTGGCACCGCACCTGCTTGGTCCGATTGCCATCGCAGCTTATTCGTATATGGCACTCGTACCTGTCATCATTCCTTTGGTGGTAAACCTTCTTTGCTCGAAGAAGGAGCTTAGCATAAATATGAAGGAGCAAGAGAAGAAATATCCGTCGACGTTGGAGATAAAGAACCTGCGTGTGCTGAAGATTATCTTCCCGATTGTGGTTACAACGGTTGTGGCACTGTTTGTGCCGAGTGCAGTGCCTTTGATTGGTATGCTTATGTTCGGTAACCTTGTAAAGGAGATCGGAACGAACACCTCCCGATTGTTCGACGCTGCGTCGAACAGCATCATGAACGCGGCAACAATTTTCCTCGGACTGTCGGTAGGTGCAACAATGACATCTGAAGCGTTTCTGAACATGACAACAATAGGTATCGTGATTGGCGGCTTTTTAGCATTCGCATTGTCTATTGCAGGCGGTATTCTCTTTGTGAAGGTGGTCAACCTGTTTACGAAGAAAAAGATCAATCCGCTTATCGGGGCAACGGGACTGAGTGCCGTCCCCATGGCTTCACGCGTGGCAAACGAGATTGCGCTGAAGTATGATCAGAAGAATCATGTGTTGCAATACTGCATGGCAAGCAACATCTCCGGTGTAATCGGATCGGCTGTCGCAGCCGGTGTGCTTATATCGTTCTTGGGATAAAAGAGTGTGAGAGGAATGTTTTTTCGGACATTTATCGACCTTTCCGACAAATAAATTTAAGGCGTGTGCTAAAGTCCGAAAATAAATACTTTAATTTGTGACTTGTTACAGAAAAGTTTCACCCTCTTCTTAAAAGCGAATGAATATGAAGGATACTCATGAGACCAGTCTGCCGACCAAAGAAAGCGGCATGTTGGAAGAAACGAAAGCTCCGGAAGTAGCTCCGGAAAACGCCATTGGCGAAGTGGAAACAGCGGAAACCTCGGAAAAGGCGAGCGAAAAAGCTGTCGGCAAGTTGACAAAGAACGACGTTCTTGAGAAATTGGCGATAGCGGTAGGCAAAGCTGCCGAGACGACACGCAGCGAAGTGGAATCATTGAAGAAGGAATTCTACAAACTCCAAAGAGCCGAAGTTGAAAACCTGAAAAAAGCGTTTGTGGAAGGCGGAGGAAATGAAAAAGACTTCGTCGCTCCCGAAGATGCCTCCGAAGACCGATTGAAGGACTTGTTGTCTGCCTACAAGGAAAAGAAAGCCGCCGCCATAGCTGAAGAGGAGAAAGTAAAGGCTGAAAATTATGAGATAAAGCTCCAGCTTATCGAGCAGCTGAAAGCACTCACGGAGAGTCAGGGCGATTTCGGCAAATTGTATAATGACTTCAAGGAGATCCAGACAAAGTGGAAGGAGATAAAGCTCGTGCCGCAGGAGCGTGCGAATGAGCTTTGGAAAAACTATCAGACATATAGCGAGAAGTTCTACGACATTATAAAAATCAACAACCAGTTCCGAGATTACGATTTCAAGAAGAACCTCGAAATGAAGACTGCCCTTTGCGAAACGGTTGAGAAGTTGGAGGAGGAGCCGGATGTTATTTCCGCGTTCCATCAGCTTCAGAAGTTACACCAGCAGTGGAGGGAGATCGGTCCGGTTGCAAGGGAGCTCCGCGAACCATTGTGGGCTCGTTTCAAGGCGGCATCTTCTGTGGTGAACAAACGTCATCAGGAGCATTTCGATACGCTGAAGTCGAAAGAGCAAGATAACCTCGCAGCGAAGACTGCCATCTGCGAAGAGGCGGAAGGGATAGACTTCGAAGCGTTGAAGACGTTCAAAGACTGGGAAGAAAAGAGCAAATATGTGATTGCGTTGCAAGGGAAATGGAGAACAATCGGTTTTGCTCCGAAAAAGTTCAACGTACAGGTATTCGAACGTTTCCGTAAAGCTTGCGACGAATTTTTCGGAAAGAAGAACGAGTTCTTCAAGAGTTTCAAAGGAGAGATGGACAAGAATCTCGAACTGAAGAAAGCATTGTGCGAGAAAGCGGAGGCTTTGAAAGACAGTACCGACTGGAAAAGCACGACCGAGAAGCTGATTGCGCTCCAAAAAGAATGGAAGACCATCGGCGCGGTTACACGCCGACAGTCGGATGCCGTATGGAAACGTTTCATCTCTGCCTGCGACTATTTCTTTGAGCAGAAGAACAAGAACTCCTCTTCCCAAAAGAGCGAAGAGTGGAACAATCTGGAAGCCAAGAAAGCCTTGATCGAGAAGATAAACAACATCGACGAGACATTGGAGGCCGACGAGGCTCTCGCAGAGCTGAAGGGATTGATGGCAGAGTGGAACACAATCGGGCACGTGCCTTTCAAGGAAAAAGACAATATCTACAAATTGTATCGCGAGGCAGTGGACAAGCATTTCGACCGCCTGAAAGTGGATCAGGCTGACCGCAAGATGCAGTCGTTCCGCAACAACCTTAGCGATATGACAAGCGGAGAGAAGGGAAAGGGCAAGCTGCTCAGCGAACGCGAAAAGCTGATGCGGATATACGACCGCATGAAAAACGAACTGCAGACCTACGAGAACAACATCGGGTTTCTCAGTGTCTCCTCGAAAGGCGGCGGTGGTCTCATAAAAGAGATGGAGCGTAAGATCGAAAAGCTGAAAGACGATATGGCTCTTACCGTCAAAAAAATCGAGGCAATAGACGAAACACTCGAATAACAAACACATCTAAACAATCAACCATAGCGAAGCCGTCTCACACTCATAAGACGGCTTCGCTGCTATAAGGACTTTTGTGGTGGTTTCAAGGATACATTATTTCAACCCCGGTCATGAGACGGCAGTGCTGCTCGACACAGAGTGTTACACCCCGCCCCTCAGTGTGCGGACGATGATGAGAGACCTGTCGTGCCTTCCGATGTGGTATGCCGAGGGGGCGGACTATGTCTTGACAGACGAGATTGCCGCGCCGCATTTCCCCGACTTCCTGCCGCAGGAAGCGTTTGCCCGCATTGTCTCCCGCAAGGAATTGCGCGAGGGAAAGCTGTCGGGCGTCGGGCTTGAGGCTGAGCCATGGGGACTGTCTCCGCACGTCATCAAAATGTTTCAAGACGTAAAGCGCAACTTCGCGCAGGATATGTCCGTGCCGGTTTGGAAAGAGTGTTACGCGCAGCTGACGGGGCGGCAAACGGCGGCGGAGTGCCTCCTGCTGATCCGTCGGGAGATGCCGGAGATGACGTTTCCGCCCGAGCCGCAGTTTTGCCGGAAGACAGAGGATGTCGAGGCGTACATGCGTCGGCATCGCGCTCCCTTTGTCGTGAAAATGCCCTACTCTTCTTCAGGGCGCGGACTGCTGTGGCTGTCGGAGGGTAAGATGACGGACAAAGACCGCAAATGGATTGAGGGCGCAATAAGGAAACAGGGCATGGTAAGCGTCGAACGCGCACTCGACAAGGTGCAGGACTTTGCCCTGGAGTTTTATTCCGACGGAGAAGGACACGTGAGGTATGAAGGGCTGTCGGTGTTCGAGACAAACCCCAAGGGGGCATACATGGGGAACCTTTTGGGCAGCCCGGAGCATCTCTGTAAATCGCTCGAGCGATGGGGCTTCGGAGACCTCACGCGCCTACAGCAAGCCGTATGTAATGCCCTGAGCAGCTTGTACGGACACGCTTACCGCGGATACCTTGGCGTGGACATGATGGTCTACAGAACTGCCGTGCCTGCCGCGCCCGACACGTTCGCAATCCATCCCTGCGTCGAGATAAACATGCGCCACACGATGGGGCTGCTCGCGATGCGTCTCAGCCAGAGGATTCTTGCCTCGGGAGCTGTCGGGAAATTCTGCATCTCCTGCGACAAGGCTGTGGGAGAAACCTTCAAGGCGCATTGCCGTATGAAAAAGGAATATCCGCTCGCCATTGAAGGCGGCAGGATAAGATGCGGCTATCTCGCCTTATGCCCGGTCACCAAAGACACGGTTTACAGGGCATACATACTCGTATCATAGAGGAAAATATCTTTTCTTCCTCCATGCAGACTGATTG
>CAVJTV010000118.1:0-7483 GCA_963652435.1 Desulfovibrionaceae bacterium
GCCGGCGGAGGCTCCGGGTTGTGCTTCATCGAAGCACCGAGCGGTGCTTCGCCTCAGCATCGGGCGGTGCTTCACCTCAGCATCGGGCGGTGCTTCGCCTCAGCATCGGGCGGTGCTTCGCCTCGGCATCGGGCGGTGCTTCGCCTCGGCACTACATCAGGTCGGGTACGTAGACGCTGGCGGAGGGTACGACTGCGTCAATCCACCGAAAACGGAGCTGTCATTCGATATTTTCGTCAACTCTGTTTGCGGTAGCTTGCCACTGCCCAAAGGTTCATACAGACTGCCATGAGGGCAAGGGCTGCCACCTGATGGGCAATGCTCCCGAAATCGCCGCCGCGCACGAAGACCGTCCGTATGGCGTCGATGAAATAGTGCATCGGATTGATGTAGGTCGTGAGGTATGCCCAGTGGGGCATGGAGCGCACGGGCGTGAACAGTCCGCTGAGGAGCAAAAGACACATCACGACGAACCACATGACGAAGACTGCCTGCTGCATCGTGTCGTTGTAGTTCGATATGACCAAGCCCATGCCGCTGACAACGAACGCAAGGAGCATGGCAAGGAGATAGATAAGCGGAAGGCTGCCCGCCGACGTAATGCCATACACTGCCCACGCAAGGATGAAGCACACGGTCATCACCATCGCGCCTATCACCCAGTAGGGTATCAGCTTGGCAAGGATAAACTCCCACTTCCTGACGGGTGTCACGTTGATTGCCTCGATGGTGCCCCGCTCCTTCTCGCCCACGATGTTGAGCGCAGGGAGGAAGCCGCACATAAGAAGGATGAGCACAGCCATGAGCGAGGGTATCATAAACACTTTATAGTTGAGGTGCTTGTTGTAGAGGTAGAGCACCGAGGCGAACGTGTCGGCAGCGTGCTGCGGCGCACCCTGCGGGGTAAGGTGCTGCGAGATGATGCTGCTGAGATAGGCGTTGCCCATCGTGCCTTTGGTGCCGTTCACGGCATTGGCACAGACGAGTATCTGCGGACGATTGCCGCGAAGCGTCTCCCGCTCGAAATGCGGCGGTATCTCCACAATGACATCCGCCTCGGAGCGTTCCACATCCGCCATCGCAGCGGCGTAGCTCTCGCGAAGCGCACCGAAGATGAAATAGTCGCTTGCCTCGATGCGCCGCACAAGTCGGGCAGAGAGCGTGGAGCGGTCGTTGTCCACCACGTCGACCACGATATTCTTCACCTCCATATTCATCACCCAGGGCATGACGCACATTATCATGACGGGAAACACCACGATGAGCCGCGGCAGGAAGGCGTTGCGCCGTATCTGTATGAACTCCTTTTGGAGCAAATGTTTTAGTGACATGACTCTTATTCCAATCTGTTTTTGAATTTCACGAGCGCGGCGACGAGCAGCACGGCAGCCATCGCCGACAGCACGCCTATCTCCACAATCACCTTGTCTACGCCCACACCCATCACCAGCAGCTTGCGCATGGCGGAGATATAGTATCGCGGCGGTATGACGGCAGAGACATACCTCAACACCTCGGGCATGCTCTCCACGGGGTAAATCATCCCGCTGAGCAGTATGCACGGCATGAGCAACACCATTGCCGAGGCAAGGAGGGCGACGAACTGCGTCTTTGCCACCGCGCTGATAAGCAGCCCGAGCGAGAGGGCGAGCAGGATATATATGCCCGACACCGCGTATATCCAGAAGACACTCCCCGCGAGCGGCACCATCAGCACGTAGCGCGAGATCAGCAGTATCGACGTGAGTATGACGTAGGCAAGCACGAGGTAGGGCACCACCTTGGCAATGATAATCATCAGCGGACGCACGGGGCTTACCAGCAGCACCTCCATCGTGCCCCGCTCCTTCTCCCGCACGATGCTGATGCTCGTCATCATGGCGCATATAAGTAAGAGGATAACTGCCATGATGCCCGGCACGAAGTTGTAGCTGCTCTGCATCCTCGGGTTGAAGAGAAGGCGCGTGGCGACAGGCGTGCGTTCCGTGCCGGCAAGCGTGGCGGTGGCGTAGGAGGCATACATCTGCGCCATGCTCGGGTCGGCACCGTCGGTTATCACCTGCAGGCTCTTCCCCTCGCCGTCGAACACCACGGCAATGTCTGCCTTCTGATGGCGTATGAGACTTTCCGCCTCGGCAGGGGTGCTCACCTTATACGATATGTCGAAATACTCGCTTGCGCCCAGCCGCTCCATCATCCGCTGCGTATGGTAGTCGGTGGTGGAGAGCACTGCCACGGTGCGCACGTTGCGCACGTCCGTGGAGATGGCAAAGCCGAAAAGGAGCATCAGCACGATGGGCATGCCGAAGAGGATAAGCATCGTGCGGCGGTCGCGCAGGATATGCCGCGCTTCCTTTATTACGAAAGATATAAACGGTTTCATTGTCTTGTCGATTGTCGTGCCAAGTAGGTAAACACACCGTCCATGTCCGGCTGGTGCAGGTCGCGCTTCAGGTCTCGAGGCGTCCCCATTGCCCGAATCTTGCCGTCGACCATGATGGATATGCGGTCGCAATACTCCGCCTCGTCCATGTAGTGCGTGGTGACGAAGACGGTGATGCCTCGGTCGGCAGCGTCGTAGATAAGCTGCCAGAACTCGCGGCGCGTGGCAGGGTCGACGCCGCCCGTCGGCTCGTCGAGAAACACTATCTCCGGCGCGTGGAAGATACTCACCGAGAAGGCGAGCTTCTGCTTCCAGCCCAAGGGGAGGCGCGAGACGATGTCGTCGCCATGCTCCGTGAAATGCAGCCTCTCGAGCAGCTCGACGCTCTTGCGCCGCGTGTCGCCCTCCTTCATGCCGTAGATGCCGGCGAAGAGGCGTATGTTCTCGCGCACGGTAAGGTCTTCGTAGAGCGAGAACTTCTGGCTCATATATCCGATGTGTTTCTTTATCTGCTCGTATTCGGTCGTGATGTCGCAGCCTGCCACCCGCCCGCTGCCGCTTGTAGGGCGGCTCAGCCCCGTGAGGATGTGCATGGCGGTGGTCTTGCCTGCCCCGTTTGCGCCGAGGAAGCCGAAGATCTCGCCCCGCCTTACCGTGAAAGATATGTCGTCGACAGCGCGAAACTCTCCGAACGCCTTCACGAGGTGCTCCACCTCGATAACATTCCCTTCCTGTGTGCCCACCTCGCCCGAGTGGTTTATCCCCTCGGGGCAGAACACGTCTTTGAACCTCTCGAGCACCTCGTCCGGCTTCCCTATGCCCTCGATCCGTCCTTCCTGCATGAAGGCGATGCGGTCGCAGCGGCGCACCTCGTCGAGATACGGCGTGGAGACAACAATGGTGATGCCCCGCTCCCCGAGCGTGGCAAGCATATCCCAAAACTCGCGGCGGCTCACGGGGTCGACACCCGTGGTCGGCTCGTCGAGAAAGAGAACCTCGGGTTTGTGCACCAGCGCACACGAGAGGGCGAGCTTCTGCTTCATGCCGCCCGAGAGAGCCCCCGCCCTGCGTTTGCGAAACGGCTCTATCTGCGAGTAGATGGCGCGGATATGGTCGTACTCCGCCTCAACGGTGGTGCCGAAGAGCGTGGCAAAGAACTCGAGGTTTTCCTCCACCGTGAGATCCTGGTAGAGCGAGAACCTGCCGGGCATATAACCCACCACAGAGCGTATATTGCACATATCGCCCGCAGTGTCGAAGCCGCAAACCGTGGCAGTGCCCTCGTCGGGAAGGATAAGCGTGGCAAGGATGCGAAAGAGCGTGGTCTTGCCCGCTCCGTCGGGACCGATAAGCCCGAATATCTCGCCCCTATTGACCGCGAAGCTCACGTCGTGCAAAGCCTCCACCGCGCCGTAGCGTTTAGAGACGTGCGATGCCTCGACACTAAAACTTCGCTTCTCCATACATTCCTATCTTGACGTAGCCGTCGTTACGCACAGCTATCTTCACGGCATAGACAAGGTTGGCTCGCTCGTCGTCGGTCAGGATTGTCTTTGGCGTAAACTCCGACTTCGACGATATCCATGCGACTGTGCCGCTGTATTCCTTCTTCCTGCCGTCACCATAGTCGGCAAAGACCTTCACAGCCTGACCAATCTTCACGCTCTCAAGCTGCGCGGAGGTGATATATGCCCTGAGGAAGATATTGTCGGTGTCGGCAATCTTGAAGACAGGCTTACCCACGGCGGCATACTCGCCCCGCTCCATATACTTCTCGAGCACCGTGCCCGAGATGGGCGACGTGACGTGGCATTTGCGCAGCCAGTCCGCTACCTGCAGCTGTTCGATGTCTGCCGCCTCCATCTGTGCGTTGAGGCTGCTCACAGAGTTGCCGAGCTGCGAGATCTGCGCCTCCAGCTGACGCTCCAGCACCTCGACACCGTTCCTTGCGTCGTCGAGGCTCTTGCGGCCAGCAGCTCCGTCGCCGACCAACGCCGTGAAACGGTCGTATTCCTCGCATGCCTTGGAGAGCTGCTTGCGTGTGGCAGCCACCTGCTTCTCCATATCCGGACGCTGCGAGGCATACACCAATCGGGTCGCCCCTATCTGCCGCGCCTTGAGGCAGAGCTGCACGGTGTCTATCAGTCCAACCTCACTGCCCTTTGCTATCCTGTCGCCCTCGTTTATGTCGAGGCTCAGTAGCACACCGTTCTGCTCGGCAGAGACCGTCACTTCCGTTGCCTCGAAAACGCCTGTCGCGTCATACTCTGCGTCTTTCCCGTCGCAGGATGCGAGACAGAGCACCGCCGCCGGCATCCAACCGAATACATATCGTCCGTTCATCTTCATATCCGTTTTTCTAATCGTTGTTCAAATTCTTCTGTCTGTATGTCTCCTTCAAAAGTTCAATCTCGTGCAACGCCTTATCTGCCCTTGCAAGGCTCACGGCGTTGATGTCGCGCACCAGTTCGCTCACGCTCTCCGTGCCGAGCTGCACCTTCCTTTCGCCCGTCCTTCGGATATTCTCGCGCAGACGCACAATCTCCTCGTCTTGCGCAATTCGGCGGCGCAATGACCCTATTGAGCCTTCCGCTTCCTCGTTTTGCAGACGGTTGTTGAAGAGGAACGTCTCCTGCAGGTTGTTGTTCATAGCCCGCTGCACCTCCAGCAGGCGGATATCACTGCGGCGGGTATAGAGTGCGCCGATGTTCCATGACACCGACACGCCTCCGGCGATCAACCCGTTGTTCAGAAAGTCGCTCACCGAGGAATGTATCATCCCCATGCCGAAGAGCGAGATGGTAGGGCGCAGACGCGCATCGAGCTGCCTGCGCCGCGCATCGAGCAGAAGGTTCTGCGAGGCGTAATACCCAATCTCCGGACGGTTCACGCCCCATTCCTTTCCGGCAAGGGTCTCCGTAGGCTTCTCAGGCTTCCAGTCATCCGGCAAATCCCGTCCCACGAACACTCCAAGCATCCTTACGTATGCCTTGCGTGAAGACACGAGAGCTTCCCGACGGCTTTCTGCCTTGAGCTTTTCCACGAGGATGGCATCGAGGTCGGTCTGAGAGGCAACGCCGCCCCGCATCATGCTACGCACGGTCTTCTCGCTCGTGGCAAGGTCGTCCTGCAACAGTCCGTTCTGCTTCATCTGCTCGTCGAGCACGAGGACGCCGAAGAAAAGGTCGTCTACACGCTCCGTAACGGCATACATCGTCACGTCGAGGCTGTTTCTCTCCACGTCAGCCTGAGCCGAGGCAACTTTTCTCTGCGCTGCAATCTGTCCGCCGTCGTACACGCTCTGCGAAAGCGCGACCGAAGCGTTCGCCGCCCAGTTCTCCACGCTCACACCCATCTGCTGCGTCCGTGCGTCCGTCTTCAGTATGTCGGTAAAGGCATACGCCCCTGCCGATACGCTCACCCTCGGCAGCCAACCCTTTGCCGCATTGTCCATAGTGAACTCGCGGCTCTGCTCTATCATTCCGTAGCGGCGAATGGCGGGGTAGTTCGCACGCGCCATCTCACGGCACTGCTGCAAGGTCAGGCCCTCGGCGAAAGAAGTCTGCACAACGGCTGCCAGCACTGCCAGGAATAGGATTCTTCTGTTCATAAACAATGAAATATGTGTTTCGTTTACCGGCGGCAAAGGTATGCGCACCTTTCCGCCGCGCAGTTACCCAAACCAAGCAATATATGTTCCTTTTGTCCGGTTTCTCACATGAAAAAGGGGCGGCATCCGAACAATCGTTACCTTTACGTCCGCAATTCAAACAGAACATAAAAGATGAAACAGCCCCAACTTCTGACGCTGCAAGACATTTTCGACACATTGAGCAAAGACAACAGGCTCCCCTCCAAATCTTTCTTCAAGGAAGGCTTCGGTGTCGTTGTCAATATGAACCGTTTCCTGCTCCAACCCTTTATCCACGATGCCCAAAGCCCGTATCTGCTCGAAGACTACCGCATCGGATACGTCAGGCAGGGCTTCCTGCACGGCATAATCAATCTTCAGGAGTATACAGTCTCGGCGGGACACATCGTCTTCATCACCCCGGGCACCATAGCGGAGCCTATGGACATAAGCGACGACTTTCTGGTCGAGGGAATGGGCGTGCACACCGACATATTCAACGTTGCACACTTCGGAAAGCTGCCCGAGACATTCGGAGGCAAGCAACGGAACGGCATCCTCGCCGTAACGGAAGAAGAAGGCACGCTGCTCGACCACCTTTTCCGCATGCTCTACGAGGTTGTCTCGACACAAGAAGACGACGCCGTGACTTACCCCATGATGACTGCCATTACCGCTTACGTCAACAGCCTCTTCACACGTCACAGGAGCGCAACGCCGCCCTCGAACACGGCTTCCGACACGTTCGACCGCTTCCTGCGCCTCGTCAACGAGCACCACGAGACGCAGCACCGCCTTGCGTTCTACGCCGACAGGATTTGCCTCAC
This sequence comes from Desulfovibrionaceae bacterium, assembly GCA_963652435.1. Taxonomy (GTDB): domain Bacteria; phylum Bacteroidota; class Bacteroidia; order Bacteroidales; family Tannerellaceae; genus Parabacteroides. The sequence continues at coordinate 6,842 of CAVJTV010000118.1, forward strand.
GGAACGTTACCTCAGCACCCTCGTCCGGCAGACAAGCGGCATCACGGCAAAGGAATGGATCGACAAAGCCCTCGTTACCAAAGCCAAAGTGATGCTCCGCCACAGCGACAAACAAATAGCCGAGATTACGGAAGCCCTCCACTTCCCCAATTCCAGCTTCTTCTGCAAATATTTCAAACGCCTCACGGGGCAAACCCCGCAGGAATACCGCAAATCCGGCACCTGACCCCCGAAAAGCCTTTCCTCCCCCCAGGGGGAAACCTTCTCCAACCGCTCCGCGATACTTTCCCCCCCAGGGGGAATAAGATGGAAAGACAATGCCCTTATCCGAGGAGGTCTCACGGACGTGACGATTAGTTGCTTTTACGAAAGTCATGGAGTAAAGCTTGCCGTGAGAAGTCAGCAGAGGTCATAGTACCCAAGGCACGGGTTGCCTATAGGGAAGGACTGAATCGTGCAGTGCAACAGTAAATGACCGCTACCTTGAGAGCCTTTTGTAGTCAGATGTCCGAGAAGGAACTCTCTATTCACACGATAGGACGGAATCCGACAATAGAATAGAAGCGACGTATCTCGAAGGGATAGCAGAAAACAACTTGCCACACATCGTAAGATGAGAAAGCACGAAACCGCCGTATGCCG
>CAVJTV010000119.1:0-980 GCA_963652435.1 Desulfovibrionaceae bacterium
CCCAACCGCGTCGATGGTACTGCGTAAAAGTGGGAGAGTAGATAGCTGCCGTTTTTAAGAAGGAGTTCATTCATCGATGAGTGAACTCCTTTTTTCGTCCGGGCTATTAGCTTGATGCACCATTTCTACTGACCCAAAGATTTCATCATGAGGCAAAAAAATCCCCCGCAGAAGGGCGAGGGAACCTAATGTTTTCACAACGGAATAATCCTTATTGTGATTTGCTTCATCTTAGTGGGAGCAAATTTGGGAATAAAAAACAACAAAACAAGTTTATTCTTGAAAATTCTTACCTTTGAGGTGAAAATAACCATTAAAACGAGGTGTTATGAAGAAAATATTAGGGTTGGATTTAGGTACAAACAGTATCGGATGGGCATTGGTTAACGAAGCCGAGAATAGTTATGAAACATCGTCAGTTATCAGATTAGGAGTAAGAGAAAATCCTTTGACTGTTGATGAAATGCAAAACTTCGAAAAAGGTAAAAGCATTACAACCAACAGGGAGAGAACTACTAAAAGAGGTATGAGACGCAACTTGCAACGTTATAAATTGCGTCGGGATACGTTGGTTGAGCTTCTGAAAGAAAAGATGTTTGTTACCGATACTACCATCCTTTCGGAACAAGGCAACAGAACCACGTTTGAGACATATCGTTTGCGAGTAAAGGCAGCTAAAGAAGAAATTACATTAGAAGAATTCGCGCGGGTATTGCTTATGATAAATAAAAAGCGGGGATACAAAAGCAGTCGGAAAGTCAAAGGTGAAGAAGATGGTTCTTTGATTGATGGAATGGAAGTGGCTAAAAAGCTGTATGATGAAGGATTGACGCCCGGACAACTTTGCCTGCAATTGTTTGAATCCGGAAAAAGAGTACTTCCCGATTTCTATCGTTCGGATTTACAGGAAGAGTTTGACAGAATATGGAAATTTCAAAAGCAATTCAATCCCCAGTCTTTTTGTGATACTGCAAAAGAAG
>CAVJTV010000119.1:990-7372 GCA_963652435.1 Desulfovibrionaceae bacterium
AAGAAGTGAAAGGAAAAAATAAAAGTCAGACGTGGGCTATTTTGGCGAAGTATTTCGTGTGGGGCAAAGAGACGACATCCTGGAATGAGAATGAATCGAAATCTGAAAAACATTGGGAAGAATATAAGCTTACCGGCATTAAAAGAACGACCAAAGGGTTGGACTTGAAAAAAGAGAATTATCGTTGGCGAGTGGAAGCTCTTACCGAAGAGTTGGACTTAGAAAAAGTTGCCATAGTATTGCAGGAAATCAATGGACAGATAAGTGCTTCGAGTGGTTATTTAGGCGCCATCAGTGATCGGAGCAAGATCCTTTACTTCAATTATCAGACAGTGGGGCAATACCAAATGGCGGAACTTGACAAGAATCCGAACATGAGTCTGCGTAATATGGTGTTCTATCGGCAGGATTATATAGACGAGTTTGATATCATTTGGGAAAAGCAGGCTGAGTATCATAAGGAACTGACACCGGAACTAAAGAAAGAATTACGTGATATTATCATTTTCTACCAAAGGCGTCTGAAGAGCCAAAAGGGATTGATTAGTTTTTGCGAATTCGAAAATCGGGAAATTGTAACAGAGAAGAATGGTAAGAAGCAGACAAAGATTATAGGATGTAGGGTTATTCCTCGATCGCATCCGCTATTTCAAGACTTCAAGATATGGCAAACATTGAACAATATCGAAGTGTTTGTTGGTGAGAAAAAGAGAAAACGCAAAAAGACAGATGTTGCTCCATCTTTGTTTGAAGGCACGGAAGATGCCTTAATCACAAATGGCAGACGATTTCTCTACCAAGAGGAGAAAGAAATCCTACACAATGAACTTTCCATAAAAAAGGATCTGACGAAAGCAGAAGTGCTGAAGCTCTTGTTTGAAAATCCAAAAGAGTTGGATATGAATTTCAAACAAATAGATGGCAATCAAACCGGCTTTGCTCTATTCTCTGCATACGGTAAAATGATAGAGAAGTATGGTTACGAGCCTTTGGATTTCAAGAAACCTGCTGATGAAATAATAAATCAATTGAAGGATATCTTTATCGACTTAGGATGGAATGCCGATGTGCTTTTTATAGATCTCAATAAGGAAGACAAAGAGTTGGAAAAGCAACCTTATTACAGACTTTGGCATTTGTTGTATTCGTTTGAAGGAGACAACACGCCTACAGGAAATGTTAGGATGATTGAAAAAATCATGCAATTGTGTAGGGTTGAAAAAGATTATGCAGTGGAACTAGCGAATGTGTCGTTTCAAGACGATTATGGCAGTTTAAGTGCGAAAGCCATTAAAAAGATTCTACCATATCTAAGAGAAGGAAATCAGTATGATGTTGCATGTGAGTATGCCGGTTATCGTCATTCCCAATCGTCGCTGACAAAGGAGGAGATAGAAAACAAGGTGTTAAAAGACAAACTGGAACTCCTACCAAAGAATAGTTTACGTAATCCCGTGGTGGAGAAAATCCTAAACCAAATGGTGAATGTTATTAATGCCATCATCAAAGAATATGGGCGACCGGATGAGATTCGCGTAGAATTGGCTCGAGAATTGAAAAAGAGTGCTGGTGAGCGGGAAGAAATGACCAAGGCTATTGCCAAGAACACCCGTGATCACGAGGGGATACGTAAATTGTTGCAATCGGAATTTGGCATGATGCATGTGAGCCGCAACGATATCATACGTTATAAACTATACGAAGAGCTTAAAGAGAATGGATACAAAACCTTGTATTCGAACCAATATATCCCTAAGGAAAAACTCTTTAGTAAAGATATTGACATCGAACATATTATTCCTCAAGCCAGACTTTTTGATGATTCGTTATCCAACAAGACATTGGAATACAAATCTGTCAATATTGAAAAAGGGAACAAAACCGCATATGATTTTGTGAAGGAAAAATATGGAGAGGCAGGATTGCAAGAATATCTCAACCGTTGCGAAAAGGTATGCAAGGACAAAAAAACAAAACTCCGGAAACTGAAGATGGAACAGAGTGACATTCCGGACGGCTTTATTGATAGAGATTTGCGAAATACGCAATATATCGCCAAAAAGGCCCTTTCCATGTTGCATGATATTTGTCGCAGGGTTGTGGCAACGACCGGTTCCATCACGGATAAGTTGCGCGAGGATTGGCAGCTTGTGGATGTGATGAAGGAATTAAATCTACCGAAATACGAGGCTTTGGGGTTGGTTGAAAAATATGAAGATAAGGATGGCAGGATAATCAAACGAATAAAGGATTGGACAAAAAGGAATGACCACCGACATCATGCGATGGACGCTTTGACTGTAGCATTCACTAAAGATGCTTTTATTCAGTATTTCAATAATAAAAACGCTGCATGGGAATCCGGTAGTAAGGACCATGCCAACATAGTAGGAATAAAAAACCGTTATTTTGAATCAGGGAAGGCAACCCCGCCTATTCCTTTAAGACAGTTCCGTGCCGAGGCGAAACGCCAATTGGAAAATTTATTGGTCTCTATCAAGGCAAAAAACAAAGTTGTCACCACCAATGTGAACAGTGTAAAGAAGAAAATCGGTACGTATAATAAATTGCAACAAACGCCACGTGGACAGTTACACCTGGAAACGATCTATGGCAGCCATAAACAATACGTCACAAAGATGGAAAAGGTGAATGCCTCCTTTGATGCAGCAAAAATTGCGACAGTATGCAAGCAGAACCATAGAAATGCCTTGTTGAAACGTTTGGAAGCCTTTGGTAATGACCCCAGGAAAGCATTTACCGGCAAGAATACATTGGAAAAGAATCCGATATATTTGGATGGAGCGCAAACATTACGTATGCCGGATAAAGTACAGACGGTTGAGTGGGAAACGGTTTATACGATACGCAAACCTGTTGACCCGAATTTGAATGTGGACAAAGTGATAGACGCCAAGGTTCGTGTCATTTTGGAGCAACGTCTGAAAGAATATGGCAACGACCCCAAGAAAGCATTTGTCAATTTAGACGAGAATCCGATATGGTTGAATCAAGAAAAAGGAATAAGCATCAAGCGGGTTAGTATTAGAGGAATAAATAATGCTCTGCCGTTACACGTAAAGAGAGATAAAAACGGGAATCTGATATTGGATGAGAATGGAAAGAAAATACCTGTGGACTTCGTAAACACGGGCAATAACCATCATGTGGCAGTTTATCGCAAACCTGTTTTGGACAAGAATGGACTTGCCGTGTTCGACTACGACGGTAATCCGGTGCATGAATTGGAAGAGATAGTCGTTTCTTTCTTCGAGGCTGTAACGCGGGCTAACCTCGGACTGCCTATTGTTGACAAGGATTACAGAAAGAGCGAAGGCTGGCAATTCCTGTTCAGCATGAAACAAAATGAGTACTTCGTGTTCCCGAACGAGAAAACAGGCTTTAATCCCAAAGAATTGGACTTGTTGAATCCGGACAATTATGCGATAATCAGCCCGAATTTATTCAGAGTGCAGAAATTTTCGTATAAGAATTACGTTTTCAGACATCATTTGGAAACGTCCATTCAAGATACAAGTAGCAACATGAAAGGTATAACATGGACGGATTTTCGCAGTTCAAAGGGGCTTGACAAAATTGTCAAGGTCCGAATTAATCACATCGGGCAAATTGTTTCAGTCGGGGAATAGTCACAAACTCAATCCGCACGCTTATGATTAAGAAAACGCTTTATTTCGGAAGTCCCGTTTACCTGTCTTTGAGAAATGCACAGCTGGTAATAAAGCTGCCGGAAGTGGAAAGGAACGAAACTTTGCCCGAAAGTTTCAAACGGGACTCTGAAGTGACAAAGCCTATTGAGGATATCGGGGTGGTGGTATTGGACCACAAACAGATTACCGTTACATCAAGCGTGTTGGAAGCATTACTTGAAAACAATTGTGCCGTCATAACATGCGATAGCAAAAGCATGCCGGTCGGATTGATGCTTCCTTTGTATGGAAATACGACGCAAAACGAAAGGTTTCGCCAACAGCTGGATGCTTCCCTTCCGCTAATGAAACAACTTTGGCAACAGACCATCAAAGCGAAGATCGAAAATCAGGCAGCGGTGTTGCAAGAGTGTGCCGGTGAAGAGGTGAGATGTATGTATGCGTGGGCTGATGATGTCAAAAGTGGAGACACCGGCAATCTTGAAGCCCGCGCTGCTGCTTATTATTGGAAGAATTTGTTCCGGATAGAGGGTTTTACAAGGGATAGAGATGGCGTTCCGCCTAATAATCTGTTGAATTATGGGTATGCCATTTTACGGGCAATCGTTGCTCGGGGGCTTGTGGCAAGCGGTCTCTTGCCTACATTGGGAATTCATCACCACAATCGTTATAATGCTTATTGTTTGGCGGATGATATTATGGAACCTTATCGTCCGTATGTAGACCGGTTGGTTTGCCACATAATAAAACAAGGAACGGATTACACGGAGTTGACAAAAGAATTGAAGACTCAGCTACTGAGTATACCCACGTTAGACACGGTCATCATTGGGAAACGTAGCCCGTTGATGATAGCCGTTGGACAAACCACAGCTTCCCTGTACAAGTGTTTCAGCGGTGAGCTTCGAAAAATATCCTATCCTCGGATATGACAGACAGATTCAGCGAATACCGCATTATGTGGGTACTTGTATTATTCGACTTGCCTACTGAAACAAAAAAAGAGAAAAAGGCGTATGTGGATTTTCGGAAGAATCTGCAAAGGGACGGCTTCACCATGTTTCAGTTTTCCATATATGTTCGTCATTGTGCCAGTAACGAAAATGCTGCGGTTCACATAAAAAGAGTCAAATCATTCCTTCCGGAATATGGGGAAGTGGGGATTTTGTGTGTCACGGATAAACAATTTGGAAGCATTGAGCTTTTCCACTGTAAAAAGATTAAGGAAGTCAATGCTCCGGGGCAGCAGCTTGAGTTGTTCTAATGAACTCATCCTCCACATCTCCGGTACTTGAAATGAGACTTTGGACTGGGTTCGAAATGACAGTTTTAGTGTTTGTGTACGCGTGCAAATACACAAAACCAAGCGGTTTCGACCGATTGTCACGGAAACAAAGGCGCCGCCGGCGTCCCACAGCATGATTGTAACGGTGGCAAAGACACTGTGGAGTCCCACAGCATGATTGTAACGGTGGCAAAGACACTGTGGCGTCCCACAGCATGATTGTAACGGTGGCAAAGACACTGTGGCGTCCCACAGCATGATTGTAACGGTGGCAAAGACACTGTGGCGTCCCACAGCATGATTGTAACGGTGGCAAAGACACTGTGGCGTCCCACAGCATGATTGTCACGTTGCCTCACACTCCACGATGCCAAAGTTTAGTATGAGATGGCGGATCGAGGTTCGCCATGACAGCGGTGGGGTGACAGTGCTTGTGACAGAGCCCGCCATGATAGCGTAGGGTGTTTTCTTAACCCGTTTCTAATTCCAAACAACCAGCAGAAAACAAAAATAGGCTACACTCATTCTTCGTGCAGCCTATTCAGTCAAAACAACATTCGATTTTTCAATTCTAATTTGCCGTGCAATCCATTGACTGATAAAATACAACAAACAATCTATTGTTTCCGACACGTCAAAGATACTAAGATGAAAGCAAATCACAACTGCTTGCGGTGGTGTAGTCCACGCTTGTACATTGTTTCCGACACGTCAAAGATACTAAGATGAAAGCAAATCACAACCAACTAACAAGAGCTTCATCAATCCACCCCATTGTTTCCGACACGTCAAAGATACTAAGATGAAAGCAAATCACAACCGTCACGAGGAGCAGGGCGCAGAGGGCTGAATTGTTTCCGACACGTCAAAGATACTAAGATGAAAGCAAATCACAACTATCCTCAACCTCCACGGTATAAGGCGACGATTGTTTCCGACACGTCAAAGATACTAAGATGAAAGCAAATCACAACCTGTCCGGTGCCGACCCGTACGAGTGGGACATTGTTTCCGACACGTCAAAGATACTAAGATGAAAGCAAATCACAACACACAACTGACTTTGAGTACACCAAACTTTATTGTTTCCGACACGTCAAAGATACTAAGATGAAAGCAAATCACAACGGGATACCCGCAGGGCGGAGGATTTGTATGATTGTTTCCGACACGTCAAAGATACTAAGATGAAAGCAAATCACAACCGACGAAAGCGGGCGCGTTACGCTCCGACAATTGTTTCCGACACGTCAAAGATACTAAGATGAAAGCAAATCACAACTTGGGATAAGCAAAACCGTATCTCTGAATTATTGTTTCCGACACGTCAAAGATACTAAGATGAAAGCAAATCACAACGAATGGTTTCACCGGGTCATCGCAGAGCATATTGTTTCCGACACGTCAAAGATACTAAGATGAAAGC
>CAVJTV010000120.1:0-7367 GCA_963652435.1 Desulfovibrionaceae bacterium
CCGTCGACTTGCAGAAACACGAAAACAAGTGTTTTTGCCTTTCCGTCGACTTGCAGAAACATGAAAGCAAGTGTTTTTGCCTTTCCGTCGACTTGCAGAAACTGGGAAGCAAGTGTTTTTGTCTTTCCGTCGACTTGCAGAAACTGGGAAGCAAGTGTTTTTGCCTTTCCGTCGACTTGCAGAAACACGAAAACAAGTGTTTTTGCCTTTCCGTCGACTTGCAAAAGCACGGGAAAGTACATTTTTGTTATGACGCGAAGCGTCGCTGACATCACAAACTACTTTTACGACTCAGCGCAGGAGATTTTAATGACGGCAGCGTATGAGGTAGAGACAAAAAAAAGAGACGTATCCTCCCGGACACGTCTCCCAAATCTTAAAACTATGAAAGAAATTTCGTTACTTAACCAAGTTGGCGAACTCGCTGTTGGTTGCATACTTCGCAAATTCCAAATCCGTAGCAGCTTCCTTAGCCATTGATTTGTCTTTTGCGATGGCAGCCTTCAAGTTGCTTACCACACCGTTCGCATCGTTCGTGCGAGCAGCTACGACAGCCTTCAAGTAAGAAGTTGTAGCGTCAGGGTTAGCAATGCCGTTCAGCGTTTGAGTTGCCTTGCTATAATCCTTAACCAAAATCTGAGCCAACGCAGCGTTGTTGGTCTTTACAGAACCGAAAGAGTTGGCAGCCTTAGCCCATTCGCCCTGCTCCAGATAAAGAACGCCAAGAGCCTCGCCCAGTTCGTTCACGCCTGCAGCGTTGCCGAACAACTGCTGAGCCTTAGCCTGGTCGCCCTTCGTCAAAGCGATAAGACCCAAGTTCATATTAGCCTCCGGGTTGTTCTTGACAGAGTTCGACTTGTTGAACATCTGCTCAGCCTTAGCCAAATCGCCAGCCCTGAACGCCATCATACCGATGTTGTTCCAAGTGCGGTAGCAGTCAGGATACAGCTCAGAAGCCTTCGTGTAGATAGCCATTTTCTCTGCGTCGTTGTCAGTCAGAGTAGCAGCATAAAGGATCTCCTCGATGTTCAACTCTTTAGGATTGCTCTTTGCCAATGCGCTGATTTCGTCGTCGCTTTTACCGATAATCTCGATGTTTGCAGTCAGACGAGAACGACGCAACTGCGGCAAGATTTCTTCAGCCAATGTGCTGAACACAGAAGATATGTTCTTGATTTCCTTTTCGCGCTGTTCCGGATCTTTGTACATAGACAGAACGCGGAGAACCAAATCCTTGTCCTGGATGTTCGACTTCGATACCAATTCCTGGAAGCCTTCCCAGTCCTGAGCAGTGTAGCGAGCGTCTACCGGAACATCGATTTTTTGTTTCTTCAATTCCTTAGCAAGATATTTCGATGTGTTCTTTTCACGTCTTTCAGCCAAGCCTGTGTTCAGATCAACACCACCATCAGGAGAAGCGTAAGCAGAGATTTCGATAGCTACATTCTGGTTCGGAGCCTCGTCAGCATTCTTAACAAGGTCTTTCCAGTCCTTCAGCTCGTCTTTCTTCAATTCTTTCGAACGAAGCTCAGCCTGCTGGATCAAGAACATGATGTTTGCGTCGTGAGCCTCTTTGATGATGCGCTGGAACTTGTCTGCAGCGATAGCGGCAGTAGCCGTAGCAGCGTCCGCCAATTCGGAAGTTGCAATCACGCCTTCACCGATCTTCACGTCCGGCAGCTTCACTGTTTTGTTTTTGATTTTTGCATCGAAAGTCAGATACAGTTCTGATTTTCTCATTTCAGGCTTGTAAGTGAAAGCAGACTTCATAGTCACGTTTGCACCTTCTTTCTGAGGAATAACCTGATTGTTTCCCTTTACTTTCTCACCCTGGTAAGTATAGGAAGTACCCCACGCTTCACCACCTGCATAACGAAGTACCGGAGTAACCGTAACGGTTGCTTTCTTGTTGAACCATTTTGCAGGGAATGTTGCATTGATGGTTACAGGAACTTTCCCACCGATAGCCTCAAGCGGCTGCGGCTCTGCTTTGATGTACTCTTCTGCGAGCGGTTTCAACTTGTTAGAACAAGAAGAAAGGACCACAATTGCTGCCATTGCAAAGAATGACAATAAAAACTTTTTGTTCATGATTTGATGTGAGTTTAAAATGTTACTATGTTTATCTATTCTCTTTCAGTTGTTTTTTGAACATTGGAACGCAAAACTAAAGTATTTTTTTCCGCCGTGAGCGACAAAGACATGACAAAATCCCCATGCTTAATACTTATTAATAAACAAGGACAAATGATAGACTGACTGACGGCTGGTTAAAGCAAAATCTTCTGCACGAAACACTCAGAGTCGACGGTGACCCTCACGAAACAAAGGCCAGGCATGGCATTTGCCACCTTAACGGTGTTTTCTCCACTGCGGACGATGCCGCGTTGCAGTGTGTTTCCACTCATGGAAATGATCTCATATCGGGCTTCACTAATAGTGTCCGCCAGCAAGATATGGATCACTCCGGATCTTACCGAAGAGAATATGCAGACTGTGCCACTGTTGGTTATGGAGGTGTTTGCAGATGCCGAGCCGTATTGTATGACAGGATCGACGAACAGGGCTGTGCTCATAGGCGAAGCCGGATGCGCAGTTGCCTCTATCCACCCATCGCGATAGTTTATCCACGCCGTGTTTTTGCTCGTTTCCCCCTCAGGAAGATTGTAGGCAGAGAAAGAAGTGCCCTCGGATGCCGACGAGATCTTGTAGCCGACAAAGAAACTGCCGGAGACATGCACCGGCTTGGAGAAGGTGACAAACGTTTCCTGGTCTCTATTAAGGGGCTTGACCGTCTTGACAAAATCCACCTTGTTGTCTGTGGTCACGAACGAGGGACGGAACGATTCGGTGTGCAGCAAGGTCTCCGGCTTGTCGCTGCCGCTGTAGACGGTAATCTCCACATCTATCTCCGCGTCTTGTGTAATGGACGGAGTCACGATATAGATACCAAACACATTTGCCTCGCCGGTTATCTTGTATGCCTCTGCAAATTCATTCATGCCAAGAGAATTGTTTCCGAACGCAGCACCACTCTCGGGTGATGACAGAAGGGTGGCTTCTATCTTCTCCCGCTTGCCGCTCTCTCCGACATTGCTCATGCGGATGCAGGGCGACTGGTTGTAAGGATCGATACCGTCGCAGAGCCGTTCTGTGTTCGTGCCATTCGGGTCGAGCCAGGCTTTGAGCTGTTTGTCGGCATCCGAAGACACTTCCCAGCTTTGGTCCAAGGCAAAGTAGTAATCGTTGTAAGGCGACGGACAGCTCGACTCGCCTCCCGAGAGTCCACCGACAATACGGTTGTTGCCGTCGAACAGTCCGGAGCCGGAAGAGCCGCCGGAAGTGCTGCCGGCGATCCATTCCTTCACGTGCCAATGCCCGTCCTTGATAAAACCTATCTCATCCTCAGGGTAGGATGCCTGCTCAATGGCGTTGGTCATGTTGATCCGCTTCACGGAACCGTTCGGATGGTGTATCCCCGTGTAGGGAGCTACGCCCGCGTCTTTGGCATTCCATCCGGCATAATACGGACGGTAGTAGGCAGGAGGTGTCTCAGTGAGTTCGAGCAGAGCCATGTCTGTCTTTTCGTTGGTTGCCCTAAATCGTGTGGATGCCATCGACAGCTCTTCCGTTCCTCTCATGACCACTTCGCAGAGAGGGCTCTCGTAGTTGAAGAACGTGACGATATTCCCTGCAATAGCCTCATAGTCGGGATTAGTGACGGTGAATTGGCTGTTCAGACAATGAGATGCAGTCAAGAGATAGGGCTTGCCGTCGTTCAGGGTGTTGTTTATGAGTGTGCCGGAGCATGCCGTTTCGCCATTGACGATAATCATCACCACGCTGCGTCCGATGTCGTCGTAGATGTCTGTCGTCTCGCGATAGCACGCCAGCGTGCTCATGCACCAATGGTTTGTCGTGTTGCTGTTTTTGGGTTCGTAACCTCGGAGGTCGCGATAGTCGTGGTTCACCTCGCCTACTTTCAGTCTGCCGTGAAACGCGGCATTTGCCGGCTCATGATACTCAATGATCAGCTCATCGCCATGAACCGGGGATACGGGGAGTTTGCTTAGGTCGGAGTTGTTCAAGTGGTTGAACGCCCCAAGGACGTGGGTCTGGTCCGGATTGTAGAGAAACAGTTGTGCGCCTTCCGGCAGACAGTATTCCGACAGCAGGACATTGATGGAATAGGCTCCCGCAGAGCGTATCCCCAACCTCCACACGCGTGTGCCGTCGGCAAGGGTAAACCACCTACCCGAGTTCTCCGGCGTGAAGTCTGTCATGAACTTATATGCAAAGTGGTATCCGCTGCGCAGGTCGCTTTCGTTAAGCGAGTCGAGCCGCAACTGTTCTGCAACGTCGAACGCGGGCATTTCCTCGAAGGCATCACCGGCACGGGTTACGACCGAGAACGGAAGAGGCTTCCCACCGTGGCTCACCTGACTTATCACGACATCGACAGACAACAGACTTATTAAGAATAGGACTATCAACTTTCTCATACTGCCGCAAATGTATGTTTTTTCTTCCTGCCAACCGGCTTCTCCCGTTTTTTACCTAAGTTTGCCCGCCGAAAAAACAGGACTAACATTATATAACTAAACAGTAAAAGATATGGCAACACCTCCTTTCAAGTATCAGGCTCCGTTTCCGCTTGGAGAAGATACGACAGAGTATTATCTGCTTACAAAAGACTACGTGTCGGTGTCCGAGTTCGAAGGGCAGCCGATGCTGAAGATAGCAAAAGAAGGACTTACGGCGATGGCTAACGCCGCTTTCCGCGACGTGGCTTTCATGCTTCGCCCCGAGCACAACAGTCAGGTGGCAAAGATACTTGGCGACCCGGAAGCCAGCGACAACGATAAGTTCGTTGCCCTAACGTTCCTGCGCAATGCGGAAGTGGCAGCAAAGGGGCAGCTCCCCGTCTGTCAGGACACCGGTACGGCCATCATCCACGGTGAGAAAGGTCAACATGTGTGGACAGGTTACTGCGACGAAGAGGCTCTCTCGTTGGGTGTCTACAAGACATATACGGAAGAGAACCTGCGCTATTCGCAGAACGCTCCTCTCAGCATGTATGAAGAGGTAAACACGCGCTGTAACCTGCCGGCACAGATCGACATCGAAGCAACCGAAGGCATGGAATACCGCTTCCTCTGCGTTGCCAAGGGCGGTGGCTCGGCAAACAAGACATACCTGTTCCAGGAGACGAAGGCAATCCTGAACCCGGCAACGCTGGTGCCTTTCCTCGTGGAGAAGATGAAGACATTGGGCACGGCGGCTTGCCCTCCCTATCATATTGCCTTCGTCATCGGCGGCACGTCTGCCGAGAAGAACCTGCTCACCGTGAAGCTGGCTTCCGCGCATTACTACGACAGTCTTCCGACGAGCGGAAACGAGGGAGGACGGGCTTTCCGCGACATCGAGTTGGAGAAGCAGGTGCTTGAAGCTGCCCACAACATAGGTCTTGGCGCACAGTTCGGCGGCAAGTATTATGCCCACGACGTGCGTATCGTGCGTCTGCCCCGTCATGGTGCTTCCTGTCCTGTCGGTATGGGCGTGTCATGTTCGGCAGACCGTAACATCAAATGCAAAATCAACAAAGACGGTATATGGATTGAGAAGATGGACGCGAACCCGGGCCGTCTGATTCCTGCGGAGCTTCGTCAGGCCGGTGAAGGCGACGCTGTCAAGATCGACCTCAACCAGCCGATGGCGGACATACTGAAGGAGCTGACGAAATATCCCGTGTCGACACGCCTGTCGCTGAACGGGACAATCGTGGTTGGTCGCGACATTGCCCATGCCCGTCTGAAGGAGCGCATCGAGCGCGGCGAAGGGTTGCCACAGTATATCAAGGACCATCCTATCTACTATGCCGGTCCTGCCAAGACACCTCAGGGAATGGCTTCGGGCTCTTTCGGTCCGACAACGGCAGGGCGCATGGACTCGTATGTCGACCTCTTCCAGGAGAATGGTGGTAGCATGATCATGATTGCCAAAGGCAACCGCAGCCAGCAAGTCACCGACGCCTGCCACAAGCACGGCGGCTTCTACCTCGGGAGCATCGGCGGACCGGCTGCCATCCTTGCGCAGGAAAGCATCAAGAAGGTGGAATGTCTGGAATATCCGGAGCTGGGGATGGAAGCCATCTGGAAGATCGAGGTGGAGAACTTCCCTGCGTTTATCCTTGTGGACGATAAGGGCAACGACTTCTTCAAACAGCTGAAGCCGCGTTGCGCCTGCAGCAAGTAGTCCGCTGTTTTTTTAAGGAAAAGAGAAGAGGGAATGTGCCGACGGTGCATTCCCTTTTTCGTCGTGGAACACGGAAACCGCCACGCGCGACTTCGACGAGGCGGTTTTATCGTTGTTGCCAGAGTTCGATGGTTCTTTTCCTGTAGTCCCATACCGTGAGATATTGGCTCAGGAAAGCGTAGCCCAACCCTATCTGATCGGCATCGTCATCGGTGCAGTCCTGTTCGTAGAGAGGTTTCGGCTTTGCTCCGGCAAGCTTCAGTCCGGAGACGTTCCACGTTCTGTCTGCCAACGTAAGAAGACCTTCATCGATGAGCCGTTCTTTCAATTCGGCGGTCAGTTTCAGTTGCCCCGTTGTACCGGTGTCGAAGAAAGCCTGCAACGGGTGCTTCCCAATCTTGCAGTCGGTCAAAGGAAGCTGCGGAGCCGCCTCGTCGACCGTGAAGCGGATGGTTGCCGCATGTTTGTAGTGCCGCCGGTCAATACGTGGATGCTCTTCATCCTCGTAGACGGTAATCCGCCCTGCGGCGTAATCAAGGGAAAACACTTTATCCTCGAACGCCTTGTAGCCGAGGAAGCCAAGGAACTGCTTACAGACGGCATCTTCAAGGAAGTCGAACCCCGCATTTACAACGCATTGTTGGTTTGCAAAGAAGCCAAGACCCCTAACCTCCACGTCGAGACTGTCTGCAATATACATGGTGAACACCTGCCCCGACGCAGCCTGTCCCTGCTGCAACGTCTGTTTGTTTGGCAGCGATACGTAGTGATTGTTGATGAAGAACAGAAACGGAGTGCCCGTGTCGATAAGAAAATAGCCGGCAATGCCGTTCACACTTCCTTCCGCCAACATATAACCGCTCACAACGCGGAAATTGATAACCTGTGCGCCCAACGCCTGCGACAGTCCGGCAAGCACCATGACCGCAACCAACAAAAATTTTCTTACAATCATTTTCAAACCGAATTAACCGAAGCTACACGGAGCTTCTTCTGCGGCAAATGTAGACCTTTTCGCGTGACGGCGTCAAACTGTTTCAACAGTTTCGCTAAAATCCGGAAGCCGCGTTGCGCCTGCAGCAAGTAGCCCGCTGTTTTTGATACTTTCTCAG
>CAVJTV010000121.1:0-7313 GCA_963652435.1 Desulfovibrionaceae bacterium
GATTCTACGGGACAGATAATATATGAATATACGCGAGGGTTGATGCCTTTGCAGACGTTGAAGGCATTCGAGGATTACGTTTATTCCATGAAACAGGGTGAATTGTCCATGCCGGTTCGTTCCGCATGGGGATTCCATATAATCAAACTGCATAGTCGTAAACGCAATCCCGGTATGTGTCATGTTGCCCATATTCTGATTCCGTTTCAGAAGGATTCGGTGTTGCGGAGCGAGAGTGAAACTTTGGTTTTGGCTGAAGATGTTTATCAGAAAGCAAAAGACGGTGCAGACTTCGGGCAGTTGGCTGAGGAGTATTCTTCTGACAAGGCTAATGCTGATAAAGGAGGAGTGTTGCCTTGGTTTGGTGTCGGAGAAATGGTTGAGCCTTTTGAAAAAGGGGCTTTTGCTTTGAACGCTCCGGGTGAAATCTCAAAACCGGTGAAAACACGTTTCGGATACCATATCATCAAGCTGATAGAGAAACGAGGAATACCTTCTTTCGAAGAAAAGAAAAAAGCGTGGTCGCGCACGATGTCGCAAGGTGAACATAATTTTGAGTATTACAGGGTGTTTGATGAACGTTTGAAAAAGGAATACGGCTATGTCTTTTATCCGGAAGCATATGCTGAGCTACAGGCTTTGTGTGACGATTATTTTCCCACGGATGAGGCATTTTATGAAAAGGCAAAGGATATGAATAAGACGCTGATTCATTTGGTGGATACCGATTTTCCGCAGAGTGAGTTCGCTTATTATATCCGGCGTTGCCCGTTCTCAACAAAAACATATGCAGGAGATTTTATGCAGGAGGTGTTCGATTTGTTCGTTCGTGATATCGTCACAACAGCCGAACGTAAGAATCTTGAAACCAAACATCCCGAGTTTAAGCATCTCATGCAGGAATATCGTGACGGTATATTGTTGTTTAATATCAGCAACCAGAAGATATGGAGCAAGCCTGCTGCCGAACAACCTGAACTGGAAAAAGCTTGGTTGAAAGAATTGAATGCGGAATATCCCGTTACAATCAATTGGAAGCTGTTGAAAAAACTGAAGAAGTAGAGGCGGACAGGTTATGAGATATCTTTTCATTTTTATAGCGTTCGTGTTTTCGTTGGGTTCGTGCAAACAGACTCAACCTGTTGATGACACGGATGTGCTGGTAAGAGTGAAGGATAAGACGCTGAAATGCTCGGAGGTGGGTAACCTTATTCCAAAGGGGATGTCCTCTGAAGACAGTTTGTTGGTAGCAGAAAACTTCGTAAAGAAATGGGTGAAAGACGCGTTGGTCTATGAAATTGCCCAACGAAATCTTGGCGACGAGAAGAAGGAAATCGATAAGTTGGTCGAGGAGTATCGCCATTCGTTGATCCGTTATCGTTATCAGGAACGTTTGATTAAGGATCGGTTGTCGGCAGATATTTCTGAAAGTGATAAGTTGAACTATTACGATGCGAACGAGAAGAAGTTTGTACTTGATGAAGCCTTGATAAAAGGTCTTTTTCTGAAAATACCGGCAAATGCGCCCGGTTTATCTGAAGTGAAGGGCTGGTGTAAATCGACTTCGGAGGGTTCATTGGAGAAGATTGAGAAATATGCCGTGCAGAATGCTGCTATTTACGATTACTTCTACGACAGATGGGTTGGGTTTGGAGAAGTGATGGGGAATATTCCTGTTCGTGTGTCAGATCTGAATGCCTATCTGAAGGCGAACAAATTTGTGGAAGTGACGGATAGCAGCTATTGTTATCTGCTGAACATTAAAGAATATATTCCGGAAGGGGGTGTGGCTCCTTACGATTATGCAAAGGAGCAGATTACGGAGGCATTGGTTAATCAGCGTAAGGTTGGTTTCTTGAATAAATTTGAAGAAGAGCTATATAGAGACGGAGTCAGAGGTGGTGATGTGAAGTTTAGTGCGACACATCCGTAGTTTGTAACTGATAAAGGAGGAAGTGATGAAAAAGATTTTGACTGTATTTTTTCTTGCCTGCTTGTCTTGCGGGATGATGGCGCAAGACAATGTGATTGATGAAATTGTGTGGGTGGTAGGAGACGATGCTATTCTTCGTTCGGACATTGAGACGCAGAGGCTGTATATGCAGAACGAGGGCGAACGTTTGGACGGTGACCCTTATTGCGTGATACCCGAACGTATGGCAATACAAAAGCTGTATTTGAACCAAGCCAAGATAGACAGTGTGGAGGCAAACGAGAGTCAGGTGATACAACAAGCTGATCAGTGGGTGAACTGGGCGATTAACCAGATTGGATCAAAGGAAAAGGTGGAGGAATATTTCGGGAAAAAGATTTCGCAGATAAGAGACGAACAGAAAGAGAAGTTTCGTGAACAGCAGATTGTGTCGGAGATGCAGCGTAATCTCATTGGTGAGATTAAGCTGACACCGGCAGAAATTCGCAAGTTCTATAATGGGTTGTCTAAAGACAGTCTGCCGGTGATACCGACGGTTGTCGAGGTACAGATTATCACTTTCGAACCTAAGATTCCGTTTGATATAACGGATGCTATAAAAGCTCGTTTGCGCGACTTCACGGAACAGATCAACAGCGGGAAAATGGAGTTTTCTACCCTGGCTCGTCTGTATTCGGAAGATCCCGGCTCGGCGGCACGTGGTGGAGAGCTTGGTTTCATGAGCAAGACCGACTTGTTGCCTGAGTTTGCCAATGTGGCGTTCAACCTCTCAGACTCCAAACGTGTGTCGCAGATTGTGCAGACGGAGTATGGGTATCATATTATCCAGCTTATTGAAAAGCGCGGTAACCGTATCAACTGCCGTCATATACTGTTGAAGCCGAAGGTGTCGGAAAAGGAATTGACCGACGCTACAGCTCGTATGGATTCTTTGTACGCAGACTTGAAAGCCGATAAGTTCTCGTTTGAGGAAGCTGCTACGTTTGTTTCTTACGATAAGGATACACGCAACAACAAGGGATTGATGGTAAATCAGAATCATGAGAGCAACAATTACGGCACTCCAAAGTTTGAAATGCAGGAACTTCCTCAGGAGGTGGGTAAGGTTGTGTATGATATGGAGGTTGGAGAGATTTCCAAACCGTTTACCATGATTACCGACAAGCAGAAGGAAGTGGTTGCCATTGTCAAGCTGAAATCTCGCACGGAACAGCATAAGGCAAATCTCTCCGACGATTTTCAGGCTATGAAAAACATGGTGGAACAGAAGAAGAGGGCGGAGCTGTTGGATGAATGGATAAGGAAGCAGCAGCGGTCTACTTATGTGCGTATTTCCGAAGGATGGCGTAATTGCGATTTCAAATATCCGGGTTGGGTGAAAGAATGAAGATTGTAAACGGGTGTTTCCTTACAGTATTGTTTGCTCTGCTTGTTGCCGCTGCTGACGCAGGGGCGCAGGACATGGCTTCTGCCGATCGGGATTCGATAACGGAGGCTGAGATTCCTGCCGATACGGTTGCTGCCAAAACAACGCTGATTTACCTTATGCATGCCGACACAGTGTCGTATGACAAAGAGGTGATGAAGGCGGATGCACAGTTCTTGGAAGGGAACGTCGTGTTCCGGCACGACAGTTCGTATATGTATTGCGACAGTGCATACTTCTTCGAGGCGAGTAATTCGTTGGAGGCATTCAGCAGCGTGAGGATGGAGCAGGGAGATACGTTGTTTGTGTATGGAAATTACCTGTTCTACGACGGTAATACGCAGATTGCCCGTCTGCGCGAGAATGTAAGAATGGAAAACGGGCAGGTGACGCTCTTTACCGACAGTTTGAACTACGAACGTGTTCCGGATATCGGCTATTATTTCGAGGGCGGTCTGCTTGTGGATTCGTTAAACCAGCTCTCATCTTTCTACGGACAGTATTCACCAGGGACAAAGGAGGCTGTGTTTAATGATAGCGTGCGCCTGGAAAATCAGAACTTCACTTTGTATTCGGATACGCTTCACTATAATACGGCGACAAAGATTGCCACCATATTGGGACCTTCCGTCATTGTTTCGGACAGCGGGACGATTTATTCCTCTCACGGATGGTACGACACGGAGGCAAACGTGGCTCTGTTGTTGGATCAGTCTGAGGTTCTTTCCGGCGACAGGCTGCTGACCGGCGATTCGATTGCTTACGACCGTAATTCCGGGATTGGAGAAGTCTTCGGTAATATGTGTTTGCGCGATACAGTCCGCAAGGTGACGCTGGAAGGTCAGCATGGCTTCTACAACGAGCGGACGGAGTATGCTTTTGCCACGGACAGTGCCCGCATGTTGGAATACTCGAAGGGCGACACGTTGTATCTGCATGCCGACACGCTCGAGATGACAGCCCTCGACTCGGCGTCGCGTGAGATAAAGGCTTTCTACGGTGTGCGTTTCTTTCGCACCGATATGCAGGGTGTGTGCGACAATATGCGATACAATACGCGAGACAGCGTGTTGTATATGTACGACGGTCCGGTCTTGTGGAACGAGCAATATCAGATTTCGGGCGATACGATTGTGGTATATATGAACGACAGCACGATTGACTATGCGCACGTAATCCAGAGTGCGTTTGCGGTGCAGCATATCGAGTCGTCGTATTTCAATCAGCTGAAAGGAAACGACCTGAAGGCTTATTTTGAAGGTAAGGTAGTACGGCAGATCGACATTGAGGGAAACGCGGAGTCTATCTTCTACCCGTTGGACAACGGAGCGATGATCGGGATGAACACAACGAGGAGCGGGTTCTTGACCATTTGGGTAAAGGACAACAAACTGGACAGGCTGAAGATCTGGCCCAATCCGCAGGGGACGCTTACGCCTATGCCGGACTTGAAGCCGGATCAAAAGACGCTGAAAGACTTTCACTGGTACGACAAATTGCGTCCGAAGGACAAGGACGACATCTACCGGGTGGTGCCGAAGTCTGTCGAAGTCGTGCCGGTGAGAAACAACAAGTTCAGACACGAATAGAGCGATAAATTCATCATAAACGATACAAGTCATGGCACTTTTCTCATTTTACAACACCCGTAAGCCTCGGCAGTTCAACCATAAGCCAATCTATTGGGACCCTCACAGGGAGGCAATGGAGGAACGTGTGCGCAAGATCAAGCGTGAGATGGGGATGGAGGAACCTTTGGAAGATTATAAGCCACAAATCAAGGGTACTTTCGTTGAGGGCACTTCGCATTTGAAGAAAAGTATTGACCGTGGCGACAACGCGCGAAGCAGGAAGTACAAAAGCGTAAAACTTATTGTCGGCATAGTCGTCTTAGGCGCGTTGCTCTGGTTTTTGTATCTCTCATGAGCGACGTAATCCATTTATTACCGGACAGTATAGCCAATCAGATAGCGGCGGGGGAGGTCATACAGCGTCCGGCTTCCGTTGTGAAAGAGCTTGTTGAGAATGCGCTCGACGCGGGGGCAACGCATATCAGCGTAAACATAAAGGATGCAGGCAGGACGCTTATCCAGGTGGTGGACGACGGAAAGGGAATGTCGGAAACCGATGCCCGCATGGCTTTCGAAAGGCATGCAACCTCGAAGATAACTTCTGCCGACGATCTTTTCTCTCTCCACACCATGGGTTTCCGTGGCGAAGCGTTGGCATCCATTGCGGCAGTTGCGCAGGTGGAGCTGCGCACGCGGCTGAGGGGTTCGGAGCTGGGGACAAGGCTTGTCATCTCGGGAGCCGACTTTGTAGGCATTGAGCCTGACGCCTGTGCAGAAGGCAGCATTTTCTCGGTGAAGAATCTTTTCTTCAACGTCCCTGCCCGCCGCAAATTTTTGAAATCAAACGAAACGGAGTTTCGGAACATCATCATAGAGTTCGAGAGGATTGCTTTGGTCAATCCGCGGGTGGCGTTTGTGCTCAGTCAAAACGATGTCGAGGTGTTCAATCTCCCTGCGTCGGGTGTGCGCCAGCGCATCGTCAACGTGTATGGCAAGAGCATGAACCAAAAGCTGCTTCCCATAAATGTGCAAAGCTCGCTGGTCTCTATCTCCGGCTTTATGGGGCGTCCCGATTCGGCAAAGAAGCGCGGGGCACAGCAGTTCTTTTTCGTGAACGGTCGTTTCATGAAGCATTTCTACTTTCATAAGGCGGTGATGCAGGCATACGAAGGGCTGGTCCCGCCCGGCGAGCAGCCCGACTATTTCATCTATTTCACGCTCGACCCCTCGACCATCGATGTGAATATCCATCCGACAAAGACGGAGATAAAGTTTGAAAACGAGCAGTCCGTATGGCAGATTCTCCTGTCTGCCGCCCGCGAGGCACTTGCCAAATCGAGCGCAATCCCTACACTTGATTTCGGAACGGACAACACGATCGACATTCCCGTCTACAACCCGACGGCAGGGGCTGGCAGAGGTCGCGTGGAGGCTCCTTCGGTGGAGGTAGACGCGAACTATAACCCTTTCGCGTCTTTTGCCCCGCGACATTCCCGTTCGCTTGCAGGGAGAACTGATTTCGACTGGTCGCAGCTCTACAAAGGCTTTGAAAAAGACCGCGACGCGGTGCGCCGAGAGTTAGAGATGATGGGCGAGACTGTCTGCACGAAAGGGGAGGGGGCACAGGAGTCTGCGGAGCCTGCCGCCGGAGAAGAGATGCCGGCGTTGGAGGCTGCAACGCCGTGCTATCAGTATAAATGCCGGTATATCGTCACTTCACTCAAGTCCGGCATGGCTCTCGTCGACCAACACAGGGCGCATGTGCGCGTTCTTTTCGACCGTTACCTCGAGTGCATGACGCAGCAGGGGGGCGTGTCGCAGCAGATGCTTTTTCCCGAGGTCGTTGAGCTTACTGCTGCCGAGGCGGAGGTGCTTACAGCTATTATGGACGACCTTCGGTCTGTCGGCTTCGACCTTTCCGACCTTGGAAACAACACCTACGCCATCAACGGCTTGCCTGCCGATCTTGAAAATGTCGATTCGCTGGCGTTGATACGGAATATCGTGAGCCACACTATGGAGACGGGCTGCGAAGTGCACGAAGAGATATGCGAAGCCATCGCCCTCTCGCTGGCTGAAGCCTCTGCCGTCCGCGCGGGGCAAACCCTCTCGTCGGAAGAGATGGACCATCTCATAGCATCGCTTTTCTCTTGCCGGAATTCGAACCTTACCCCCGACGGAAAGACAATCCTCTCCATTTTTACCGACGACGAGCTCTTGAAACGGTTCGGATAACAACGAATAAACCCTTTCCATCCTTGTAAAACGGCTTCCACGTTCGTAGAAATGGCTTTACAGTCTTGCAAAACGGTTTCCACACTCGTAGAAATGGCTTTACACCCTTGCAAAACGGTTTCCACGTTCGTAGAAATGGCTTTACACC